>CAIPKZ010000033.1 GCA_903865775.1 uncultured Prolixibacteraceae bacterium
CATCAGAAAGGCCAATGCGATCAATTGTATTTTTTTCATTTTGTATCGTGTTTGTTTATTTTCAATCGTATCATTTATATATTGCACTCATTATTTTATTCGTTTCCCCGGATATTTGCCAATTTGATCCGTGCTTCTTTCAATTGGATTTTTCGGGTTTCGAGCATCAGTCGGGCAGTCATTTCAGCATTCAGATCCTGAATATAATCGGCCATGGTTATGTTTCCGTTTTCAAGCTTTGAAGCAGAGGTTTTGGTGATTCGTTCACGAATGGAAATCAATTCCAGATCGGTTTTCAGTAATTCAGTAATCTGATTAATCTGTCTGGTCTGCTGATTACTTGCCAGATCGATATTTTGGACAAAAGATTCTTGTTTGGTCTGAACAATATCCTGTTGAAGTTTAATCATTTGCTTTTGACGACTGGTGGTTTTCCAATCCAGAACATTCCAGCTAAAACCAACACCAAGCAAGTAATAGGTGTCGAATTGGCTGTTGAGCATATTCAGTCCGGGTTTTCCATATCCGGCCTGTCCAAAGCCAAAAAGCCTGGGATTGCGCTGTTTCTGTAGAATGTCGGAATTGGCATTTAAAATTTCATTTTGCCTGCTGAACAAATCCAGTTCAGGCCGTTTCAACGGAAGGTCTGCAACTGCAAGTTCCTCAGGTAATGTCAGATATTTAAGTTGTTCGGTAGCTTTTCCGGTAAGAATGGACAAGGCATATAAAACTGTTTCATTGTTGCTTTTTAATTCAATGACCATTTGGTCAGTTTTAATTATTTCGGCCAGCAACTGATCTAATTCGGAAGACAAAACCATGCCGTTGCTGACTGCAGATTCCATTATTTTCCGGCGTTCGGCCAGCGTTTCTTTTTTCTTTTCCAGAATTTTCAGATTCTCCTGAATAAGGAAAGAAGTGAAGAAAAACTGGTTTACTTTTTCTTTTACCTGATAAAGTTCCACCTCGGTTTGTTGCAGGTTACCGGCATTTTCAGCATTGTTTATCAGTTCTTTGGCTTTGCTCAATCCACCATCCCAGATGGTCTGTTTGAAATCGAGATAAAATTTGTACTGGTCTTTGTCAACCGTAGGAATTTTGATGTTTGGGAGCGGAATGGCGATTTTAGTCACCGCCGATTGATAAGTAGCCTGACCGTTCAGATTTAGCTGAGGTAAAAAGCTGGTGGCATTGTTCTCGTTTTTGAGATCCAGAATTTGCTGATACAATTCCTGTTGTTTCAGAACCGGATGATTTTCGCGTGCCCAGGTCTGGCATTGTTCAAGTGTCACTATTTCCTGAGCCATCAACAGATTTCCCGGAAGCAGTAAAGCGATGAGCAAGAATTTAATGATTTTCATTCGTTTCATATTTTTTCCTTTATTCTATTTCCTTTTTTTTAATCACAATTGCGTCGATTACGAACTTCTTGATTACTTCGGCGCGTTCAGCATAAAAGGCTTCAAGTGCTTTCTGATCGTCTTTGAATAAGATAAAACTAATAATGGGTCTGGCCGCAAAAGGGAAAATACACATGGATATAATATTTGCTGCCAGATGGCGGGGTTGCATTTGGATGATTTCTCCTCGGTCCATCGCAATCTGCATCTGATCAAAAATTGCTTGCGGGTTTAAGCCAAATTTGACTACCAGCTTAAATAATCCTGAAGGATCGCGGTTAAGTTCCTTGATGATAAATCCAGGGATAAACGGATGCTCAATCAGTAATTCGATGTATGCGTCAATTACTTGTTCAATTTTGGCTACAATCGGTTCATCTGAACCAACAATCCGCGTGACTTTTGGGAAAGCAAATTTGATGATTTCCGCGAAAATAGCTTCAAACAAGCGCTCTTTTGACCTGAAGTAATAATGCAGCAAGGCTTTGTTTATTCCGGCTTCGTCTGCAATTTCCTGCATACGGGCGCCTTCCATTCCTTTCGAAACAAATACCGATTTCGCTGCTCCCAGTATTTTTTCTTCGGTACTATCCTTTTTAATTTCCATTTTACTTTTAAGTTTAACTAAGTGGTTAAATCATGCGGTCAAAAGTAAAACCTGAAAATGAATTTACCAAACGTTTTTACCAAAAAATTTAACCGGATGGTTAAACATGGATAAAATTTATTAAACATTGTCTGAACCCCTATTGTTTCTATCCAAAAAATGGTAAATTTGATTTGATTCATGGTGATTGTGAATCCTGAATTCTCAGCTTACCTTACGAGTTCATAATTAGTAGAATAACTTTAAAAATTACAGCTATGGCAAAAGGAGAAGATGCCCGGAAGAACGAGAAAAAGGAACCTACAAAAACTCTAAAAGAAAAACGATTAGAGAAAAAGAATAAAAAAGACAAAAAGTAGCGTCTGTTTTGTTTCAGTATTTTTCGTTCAGCAAAGAGCCGGATTTCAATCCAGCTCTTTGTTTTTTACAGCTATTCATGCAATCAAAAAATAGTTATCTTTCAGCTCTGATACATTTATAGAAATCAATAAAACTGCTTCTGAAAATGAAAAAGCTAATCCTAAAAAACACCTTTTTTATTCTGGCCCTTTCTGTGTTTATGGCTTGTACCCCTGCTAAACCTAAAAATGAAGGCTGGATTCAGCTGTTCAATGGCAAAGATCTGAAAGACTGGAACATCAAGATTACCGGTTTCCCGCTGAATGAAAACTTTGGAAATACATTTCGGGTAGAAGATGGACTCATGAAAGTCAGGTATGATCAGTACAAAAACTTCGACGGACATTTCGGACACATTTTCTACAAACAGCCTTATTCACATTATAAAATCAGGATCGAATACCGGTTTGTTGGTGACCAGTGTCCGGGAGGTGCCGGTTGGGCTTTTCGCAATAGCGGAATCATGATTCATGGACAGAGTGCCGAAAGTATGGAGTTGGACCAGGATTTTCCGGTCTCGATTGAAGTTCAACTTTTGGGAGGAAACGGGAAAGATGAACGTTCAACACTTAATATATGCACTCCGGGTACCAATATCGTGCTAAAAGACTCTTTATGGACGGTGCATTGTACCAATTCAATATCGAAAACCTATCATGGCGACCAATGGGTTACCGCAGAAGTTGAGGTTCAGGGCGATTCGATCGTTAAACACATGATCGACGGACAGGTTGTTATGCAATATTCAAAACCACAGCTCGATCCGCGGGATCCAAGCTTTCAGAAATTGCTCCCGCCCGATAAGAATATCATGCTGAAAAATGGTTCAATTTCGTTGCAGGGCGAAAGTCACTCCGTTGATTTCCGCAAAGTTGAACTGCTGAATCTGGGCGACGACTGCAAATAAAGAAGCCCCTCTCCCTGCCTAACGCAGGAAGGCAACCTCTCCCCGAAAGGGAGAGGCCAGGCGTTGAAGCTTTTGAACAGTATCTGATTTTTTGCTAAATTTGATAGGGTTAAAATGTTACTGTGAAAATATTACAATCAAATGCCGATTTTTAAGCCCCCTCTTTCGAAGGGGGTTTGGGGGAGGCTTCTGGGGGAGGCTAATTATGGAACGATATTTTTGGTCGAAGGGAATTTTTAAGAACCAACTTGAAATTTTGCATGGTTCAGAACAGATTGGTTCAATTGTTTGGGAAAGCCTGGTGGGTTCGAAAGCCCATGGAATGATCAATGGCCGGCGTTTTGTGTTGAGCCGCGAATTTTTTCTATCCAAACTGGAAATTTATGATGCCAATAACCAGTCGCTTTTAGGAAGCATCATGATTAATCTTTTCAATCCCAAAAGTGACATCATCATCAACGGAAAGCGCTTTGAACTGGAAGTGAAAAATTTCTGGCAATCGCGTTGGTCATGGAAATTCAACGGCGATGAACTGATTACCTACCAAAGCAACGAATTCCTGTCAAAAGATAAAGGTAGCATCGACGTCTTCACGGCATGTACCGAGGAAATCGAGATACTTCTTCTCCTTGGTCTCTTTGTTCGTAACCAGTTCATCTTGTTTATGCTGATGATTGGAATTCTGCTCCTGGTCGTTATTTTTTAGGCTGCTTTTAAGCATAAAAGTTAAATCAGGGGATTAATTTATGCGGAGAGATTTCTTTCAGAACAAACAACACCGAGTCTTTTCTCAATTCCGGATAGAATAAATTCTTTCATTCAGTATGTTTGTTCATTTTCAAGAAAGTTTAAATAATAGATTAAATTTGCCCGACTAAAGTTTTACAGTCAGGTTAAAGTAGTTTCACACAAAAAGGACTTTGAGGAGAATCAGTATATGAAAAGGGATAAAATTATTATTGGGATATCGCAGGGCGACATCAACGGAATTGGATATGAGGTGATTATTAAAACTCTGATGGAACCCCGTATTCTGGAAATGTGTACTCCAATTGTGTATGGTTCGCCCAAGGTGGCAGCCTATCATAAAAAAGCATTGAATATCGAAGCGATTAACTTCAATCATATCCGTTCGGCCAGCGAAGCTGATTCACGGAAAGTCAATATTATCAACTGCATCGACGACAATATTCGGGTTGAATTAGGCAAATCGAGTGAAATGGCAGGCGAAGCCTCATACATGGCTTTGGAAAAGGCTGTTGAGGATTTAAAAAGCGGAGAGATCGATGCACTGATCACTGCCCCAATCAATAAAGACAATATTCAGTCTGAAAAATTTAATTTTCCGGGACACACCGAATTTCTGGCTGAACAGTTTGGTGCCAAGGACTTTGTGATGCTAATGGTTAGCGAATCGATGAAGGTGGGTGTTGTGGTGGGTCATGTACCAATTTCGGAAGTACCTTCCAAAATTACCAAGGGCGCTATCCTGAACAAGCTGCGGATCATTAATTCATGTCTCGAAAAAGACTTTTTCATTAAACGTCCGCGCATTGCCGTGTTGGGACTCAATCCACATGCCGGCGACAATGGTTTGCTGGGCAAAGAAGAAATTGACATTATTATTCCGGCTATTCAGCGGGCCAAAGATGAAGGCATTATTGCCATTGGTCCGTATTCCGCTGATGGCTTTTTCGGTTCAGGCGACTACGTAAAATTCGATGCCATTCTGGCCATGTATCACGATCAGGGCCTTATCCCATTCAAAATGGCAGCTTTCGAACGGGGCGTAAATTATACTGCCGGCCTTCCGGTCATCCGCACCTCACCGGCACATGGAACAGCATTTGACATCGCCGGCGAAGATAAAGCCTCGCCTGACTCATTCCGCGAAGCCTTGTACCTGGCTATCGATATTCATAAAAACCGTGCTTTATATAAGGAAATCACCAAAAACCCTTTGAAGAAATATGAAATCAATCAGGGACAGGTAGATGAGTCGATTGATTTTGAAGCGATTGAGGAAGGAAATTCATAATTTATCAGTGTATGTTCGAATATATTAAGGGTGCGGTTGCCACATTAAAGCCATCTCATATCATACTCGAAGCCAATTCTGTTGGTTATTTCATAACTATTTCGCTCAATACCTATACCCAGTTAAACGGAAAAGAAAACGCCAAACTGTTTATTCACCAGGTGATTCGCGAAGATGCGCATCCGCTTTATGGTTTCGCCACTGAAACTGAACGCGAACTTTTCAGAATGCTCATCTCGGTTAGCGGAATCGGATCGAATACGGCCATCATGATGTTTTCATCGCTTTCGCCGGATGAAATCAGAAGCGCGATTCTGACCGAAAACATCAACCTTCTGAAGAGCATCAAAGGGATTGGTATAAAAACAGCCCAAAGGGTTGTTATCGATTTAAAGGATAAGGTTGGAAAGTCGCCTGCAAGCGAACAAATTATGGCTTCGGCAGACAATACATTGAAAAATGAAGCGTTATCTGCTTTAGTCATGTTGGGGTTTGTGAAAAAATCGGCCGAAAAAGAATTGGATAAAATTCTGGCCGCTCAACCTAATCTGTCAGTTGAAAGTGTGATCAAGCTTGCACTTAAAAGCCTTTAATCAGAAAAAGAATCCGGAATTGAAAAAGTACGTCAGAAACATACTTCTATTTCTTATTGTATCCATTGTTTATGCCCTTGCCGGAAGTCCCTCCGAATCAAGAACTACCCTCAGGAATTACAACGCAATGACCCTGTTGTCAGTTCCGGCAGACACGGTTAAAATTGATACTACTGGAGTACTGCCTTATCCGTTTAAGGACGAACCTGCATTTGCCTATCCTGAAAAGAAGGACAGTGCCAAACTGTTTCTGAAAAAACCATCAAATATCAAAACTGATATTGAGTATGATCCGATTACCGGTGAATACATTTTTACCGAAAAGGTGGGAGACCTGAATTTCAGGTTACCCAAATCAATGACCAAAAAGGAGTTTCAAAAATACGATTTTGAGCAGGGAGTTCAGAATTACTGGCGCGAGCAAACCCGGATAAAAAGCATTGAAGCAAAAGGAGGTCTGATTCCCAGACTCACCGTAGGAGGTGAAACATTCAACAAGATTTTTGGCAGTAACACCATCGATATTCGTCCACAGGGATTTGTTGAAGTTAGTTTTGGCTACCAGATGAATTCAACCGAGAATCCTTCCATTCCCGAACGGCTTCGCAAAGTTCCAACCTTTGATTTCAACCAGAAAATCCAGATGAATGTTACCGGAAAAATTGGCGATCGGATGGAGATGCGCGTCAATTACAATACCGAAGCTACTTTCGATTACGAAAACAAGATGTACCTCGGCTATACCGGCGATGAAGATCAGATTGTTAAAAAGATCGAAGCCGGTAATGTTTCGCTTCCGTTGAACGGCTCGCTGATTACCGGCGGAACCAACCTTTTCGGGGTAAAAACCGAATTACAGTTTGGAAAACTGAACGTGACGACTATTTTCTCCCAGCACAAAGGCGAAACGCAGGTGGTCCAGTCCGAAGGTGGTGCCATGAAAAAGACCTTTGATATTGTGGCGTCCAATTACGATGCCAACCGCCACTTCTTTCTGGCTCAGTATTTTCGTGATCAGTACAATGACGCACTTAAATCACTGCCTATTGTGCGTTCGTCGATCACCATCAATAAAATTGAAGTTTGGGTAACGAATAAATCGAGCAATTTTAAAGAGGCCCGTAATATTCTGGCCTTTATGGATTTAGGCGAGCACGATCCGAACATTTTCAATAAAGTCGGTGCTTTTCAGGAATCCTCCGGTCTTCAGTATCCCGAAAGTGTATATCCATTTACACATGACATTCTTCCTGATGCCAATGGATTGTATAAACAGATGCTCACTACGTATGCCGGAATCCGTCAATCTGACAACATCAATAAAACGCTTGCGTCATTGGCTCCGGGATTTGTTGGTGGACAGGACTATGAAAAAATTGAGCAGGCCCGCCTGCTGAGCGAATCAGAATATTCCATCAATCTGAATCTTGGATTCATCTCGTTACGGTCGTCTTTAAATTCAGACGAAGTACTGGCCGTTGCATTTAATTATACAGCCAACGGAAAAACTTACCAGGTTGGGGAATTTTCAACCGATGGAATCGCTGCTCCGCAAACACTGATTCTGAAACTGCTAAAGGGTACCAATTTGTCACCGAAAATTCCAACATGGAAACTGATGATGAAAAACGTGTACGATCTGAATGCCTATCAGCTTTCGAAGGAGGAATTTGTGCTCGATGTTTTGTATCAGAACGATCAGACTGGTACAACCATTAATTATCTGCCTGAATCAAGAATTGCCAACCATATTTTACTCAAAGTTTTGAATCTGGATAAACTGAATTCGCAACAGGATTTAATGCCCGACGGAGTATTCGATTATGTTGAGGGAATCAATGTCAGTTCTTCAACCGGAAAAATTATTTTCCCGGTTCTGGAACCTTTTGGGAAAAGCCTTGCCGATTCGATTGGCGATCCGGCGATGATTGATAAATACGTGTATTCAACGCTCTACAACGATACCCGGACTGTTGCCGAACAGGATGCCGAACACAATAAATTCCGGCTGAAAGGTTCGTACAAAGGAGCGTCAAGTTCCGAAATTATGATTGGCTCTCAGAATCTGGCCAAAGGTTCGGTAAAAGTAACTGCCGGTGGTCGCACCCTGGTCGAAAACGTCGATTATACTGTCGATTATACGTCTGGAATTGTGAAAGTGATCAACTCAGGACTGCTCGAATCCGGTTCGCCACTTCAGGTTTCAACCGAAAGTCAGGATTTATTCAGCATGCAGCGAAAAACCATGATTGGAGCGCATGCCAACTATGCGATCAACGAACGGTTTAATCTTGGTGCAACAGTTCTGCATATGCAGGAAAGACCACTGACTCAGAAAGTGAATTACGGCGATGATCCGATTTCGAATACCATGCTTGGTCTGGATGCCGGCTTTTCCAACGAGTCACAATTTCTGACCACCCTGGTTGATAAACTTCCTTTTTATTCGACCAAAGAAAAATCTTCCATATCGGTTGAAGGTGAGTTTGCTCAACTGGTTCCCGGTCATTCAAAGGTGATCAGTAAATCAGGAACGGCATACATCGATGATTTTGAAGCCACAAAAACTTCGATCGACCTGAAATCGCGTTCATCTTGGATGCTGGCCAGTACACCACAAAAACAAAAAATATTTCTTGAGGCGGAAACCAACGACGATTTGTCGTATGGCTATAACCGTGCAAAACTGGCCTGGTATATCATCGATCCGTTGTTTCTAAGAAGCAGTCCAACGACTCCCGATTACATGAAAAGTGATAAAGACCTCCAGTCGAACCATCTGGTTCGCGAAGTGTACGAAAATGAAATTTTTCCTGATAAAGAAACCCCGGTTGGGTTGCCAACCAATATTCCCGTTTTCGATTTGGCGTTTTATCCGTTGGAAAAAGGACCTTATAATTTTGACACCAAGCCATCGGCTTATTCGCAAGGTGTAAATCCTGACGGAACATTGAAGGATCCGGCATCACGCTGGGGTGGTATCATGCGGAAAATCGAAACCACTGACTTTGAGGCGGCAAATATCGAGTCTGTCGAATTTTGGGTGATGGATCCTTTCATCAACGATACCCTGCAACAAAGCAAGGGTGGCGATTTATTTTTCAACCTGGGTGACGTTTCTGAAGATGTTTTGAAGGACTCGCGAAAATCGTTCGAAAATGGTTTGCCAACCACTGCCGATCTGGCCAATATGGATACTACGGTCTGGGGCCGGGTTTCCAAACTTCAGTCGTTGGTGCACGAATTTGACAACAATGTTCAAAGCCGGCAGTATCAGGATATTGGCTTTGATGGACTGAACAATGCGGATGAGAAGACTTTTAATCAGTCTTACCTCGAAACGATGAAATCAATTCTGAACCAGGATGCCTTCACCAATCTGATGAACGATCCGGCCGGCGACGATTACCATTATTACCGCGGATCGGGCTACGATCAGGAGGAATTGGGAATTCTGGAACGGTACAAGAAATTTAACGGACCCGACGGAAACTCACCTACAGCGGAAATGTCTCCCGAATCCTATCCTACAACTGCTTCCACTCAGCCCGATATGGAAGACATTAACAGCGACAATACACTGAATGAATATGAACGGTATTATCAGTATAAAATCAGCGTGCGGCGCGAAGATATGGTCATCGGAAAAAATTCGATTTCTGATATTCGCACAGCCGAGGTTAAACTGAAGAATGGAAAGACAGAAACTGTAAACTGGTATCAGTTCAAAATTCCGGTTCGGAGTCCGAATGAGGTTTTCGGTTCAATGACCGATTTTAAATCCATCCGTTTTTTGAGGATGTTTATGAAAGGCTTTGCGGAACCTACCGTTTTGCGTTTTGCAACTTTGGACCTGGTACGTGCCGATTGGCGCAAATACACCAAGTCAGTGGATGGAAATGTAGGAACTGTCAATTCGAAGACACAATTCGATATTACAGCCGTGAACATTGAAGAGAATGCCAGCCGGAAGCCTGTGAATTATGTGTTGCCTCCAGGCATCGAGCGGGTGATCGATCCTGCCAATCCTCAGCTTCAGCAACTCAATGAACAGTCGCTGGTGATGCGTGTCGTTGAATTGGAATCAGAACAAGGGGTAGCCGCATATAAAAGCATCGGTATGGATTTCCGTAATTACAAACGACTCCTGATGGAAGTTCATGCAGAAGCTATCGAAAGTTATCCGCTCAAAAACAATGAATTGTCGTTGTTTATTCGGATGGGCTCCGACTATAACTACAACTATTACGAATATGAAATCCCTCTGTCGCTTACACCTGAGGGCAGATACAGTAGTGATAACGAAGCCGATCGCTTAGCTGTTTGGCCTGATGAAAACCGGCTCGACATTCAATTGGAGGCTTTTTCTAACCTGAAATTGCAACGAAATGATGAAATGCGAAAGGCTGGTTCTGGAGTAAGTATGTCTACTGTTTATTCCATTGACGATGGAATCCGGAAGATAAAAATCAAGGGAAATCCAAATCTTGGTGGCGTGGAGGGAATAATGATAGGAATCCGGCATAACAAGGGCAGTACCATAGATCCTGATCCGCTTTCAGTTATTGCCTGGGTAAACGAGCTCCGCTTATCCGATTTCGAGGAAGGTGGCGGATGGGCCGCTACCGGAAGGGTTTCTGCCCGTTTGGCTGATTTGGGTTCGGTTACTTTTGCAGGAAGCACGCGAAGTGCCGGGTTCGGGAGCATCGATCAGAAAATGAATCAGCGGGCAATGGACGAATTGACACAAATGGATCTTTCGGCTAACCTTGAATTGGGTAAATTTTTCCCTGAAAAGGCTCAGGTCAGAATACCCATCTATGTAGGTTTTTCGCAGAGTAAAAGCAATCCGAAATACAACCCGCTCGATCCGGATATTACAATGAAACAAGCCCTCGGTTCGGCTGAAAGTAAAGCAGAGAAAGACTCGGTTAAAAGAATAGCGCAGGATTTGGTGACCCGCAAAAGCATCAACTTCACCAATGTGAAAATTGATAAATCCAGTAAATCAGGAAAACCAAAAATATATGATCCGGCCAACTTCTCGGCAACCTATTCATACAACGAGTTGACCAAGAGGAGTATAAATATTGAACACAGTCTGGATAAAAATTACCGGGGTTTGTTCAGCTACAGTTTCAATGGTCGCCCTGAGATTATCGAGCCATTCAAAAATTCAAAGCTTTTGAAGAAAAATGTGTTCAGGCTGATCCGCGATTTTAATTTCTATCCGTTGCCTTCTCAATTCTCGTTCAGGACCGACATGTGGCGGCATTATAACGAGTCCCAGACCCGAAACATCGCGAATCCAAATATGATTATTCAGCCAACCTATAATAAAGACTTCATCTGGAACCGCTATTTCGATTTAAGATATAATTTGACCCGCAGTCTGGAACTCGATTTTTCTTCTGAAAATACAGCCCGAATCGATGAGCCTGCCGGAAGCATGAATAAGTATGAAGATGATTATGCCATGAAGAAAGATTCTATAATTAGAAATCTGATGAAGGGCGGACGACCAACTTTATATCATCATACCATCAATGCAAACTACATGGTGCCGATCAACAAGCTTCCATTTCTCGACTGGACTTCTCTTTCGGCACGTTATCAGGCCATGTACGACTGGCAGGCCGGACCGATAACTGAAGAATCGGTTGTACTTGGCAATGTAATTGAAAATTCGCGGCAAGTCCAGTTGAACGGTCAGCTAAATACAGTGACTTTGTATAACAAGGTCGGGTTTTTGAAAGAAATCAACCAGAAGTACGGAACCAGTTCGAAACAGCAACAGCGCATGCAGCGGCAGAATACACCTAAAAAGGGACAGCCTGCACAGCCGAAACCTGCAAGTAATGAAAAGGAGAAAGCTGAACCACGCATCAAGGAAGTTCAGTACACCATCGAAAATGTGAGGCTGAAAGCAAAAACGCCAAAATCGATATTTCACAAACTGAACACTCAGAAAGTTGAAGTTACAGCCACGACTAAAGATGGGACAAAGATCGAAGGAGAAACGGTTGTGATTAACGAAAACCGCATCAGTTTTACTTCGGATAAAAGTTTGGCAGGAGTTAAATTTGTTGTGAAGGGCAAGGTTGAAGTCAATGGAGACCTGGGAAAGAAACTGGTTTTGTTTTCGGCCAGATTATTGATGAGTGTCCGAAGTATTTCCGGAAGTTACGCTACAACCGATGGAACAGTTCTTCCGGGATATATGCCTGAGCCAAAGATTTTTGGAAACAATAGTTTTACGCCTGCTGAAAACATGATCAGTAATTCTTCAGGTCCGTCATTTGCTCCGGGTGTTCCTTTTCTTCTCGGATGGCAGGACAAGGATTTTGCGATGCAAGCTGCCCAAAGAGGTTGGCTTACAAGCGACTCGTCGCTTAATGCACCTTTTGTTATGGCCCACAGTGAAACGTGGAATTTCCGTGCCAATGTGGAACCCATACCTGATTTGCGAATTGATGTGAATGCGAACAGAACCTATTCTGAACGCAAGACTGAATTTTTAAATTACAACAACAACTCAGGAGCTTTCGATGCTGTAAACAGCTCGATGCGTGGTAATTTCACCATGTCGATAAATTCCATGCGGACCTCTTTCAGTAAAATGGGTAAAGAAAGTATCCCGGCATCGAAGGCGTTCCAAAACCTGATAGATAACAGGAAGATTATTGCTCAGCGGCTTGCAGACCAACGGACTGCCAGCAGTAAAGCTGGATATGACGGGACACCGGATCCGGCGACAGGATTCCCGGTGGGGTATGGACCAACTTCACCGCAGGTATTGATTCCTTCGTTTATTGCAGCCTATACCGGGCAAACTCCCGATAAAGTTACTTTAGATCCATTTCCTTCGATGAAATATATGCGGCCAAACTGGCGGATTACCTACGAGGGTGTGGTCTCTAAGTCTGAACTCCTGAAGAAGTACTGTAAAACATTAAGTTTTAATCATGCTTATCGGTCGAGTTACAATGTTGGTTCATTCATCTCTAATCTGGACTACGATGAGAAAATGTACGATGATGGTTTTAGTTATATCCGGAATAAATTAGGCGATTTCATCGGTTCAACTGACATTAGTGCAGTAAGCATTTCAGAGCAGTTTAGTCCTTTACTGAATATCGATATTACCTGGATCAACGATTTCGAAACCCGTGCAGAGTTTAAAACTTCGCGGAATCTGGCCCTGAGTTTTGCCAATAACCAGATTACTGAAGTATTGAGCAACGAAATGGTATTTGGAATGGGCTATCGTTTTACCCGGATGGATCTGATCATTAAAACAAAAAAATCACAAAAGGCCTATTCGAACGATTTAAATGTTCGGGCCGACCTTTCATTCCGGAAAAACAAAACCATCCTCCGGAAAATTGTGGAAGGAGTTGACGATCTGACAGCTGGCCAGGATGCAATTACATTAAAAACTACGGCTGATTACCAGCTTAGCGACCGTTTTCAGTTACGTGTGTATTACGACAAAATCCTGAACAAGCCAAAGGTTGGTTCATACGATACCTCAAATACAAATTTCGGGGTTAGCTTCCGGTTTACACTGGCACAATAGAAAAAGGAAAGGGTCATTAGTAAATAGGAAAAAGGAATATCAATTACCAATCGATTGACTCCCTTTTCTCTCTTTTCTTTTCCCATTTTTCAAATGACTATTGACTTTTTTTAAACTTTATCTCCGAACCCTTGTTATTGTGTTATTAATTTCATTTTTTTACACCAGAATTTAAAACATGATTCAAAATACAAATACAATATGGCTTCCGTGGTGGGGTCTTCTTTCTAACAAGTAAGAAGTAAGAGCCATATTGGTATTTTTAAACGATACTAAGGCCTGCTTCTCTTCGGATTGGCAGGTTTTTAATTTAAGCTGAGTAGGATGAATGTAATGAGAAATATTTGGTGGTGGCACAGAAACTTTACACAATACCGTGGAAGGAAGTAGCTATCATTGTTCAAATTGAACAAAAAAGCGGCTTATCGGAACACGGTAAGCCGCTTTTTTTAGTAAAGCCCCCTTCCCGTTCCCCCGTTGGGGGAAAGATTTGGCAACTGATTTGAATGAAATTTTAGCCCTGTAAGGGCGATATATACCAGCACAGGGCAACGCCCTGTGGAATAAGAATAAAGAAGCAAGCCGTCCGTGTGAAAAAGTTTTTCAATGTGAAAACCTCCTTTCGGACGGAATAGCAATCAACTCAACAGAAACAATAGAAACAACATATTGCATGAAACAAATTAATGTCCTCGTCAGCGTAAAAAAAATACTTGCCGATACTTTGACCCCGGTGAGTGTTTACCTGAAATTCAGGGATCTATTCCCGAATTCAATATTGCTCGAAAGTTCCGATTATCATGGTCATGAAAATGCATACTCATTTATTTGCATCAAGCCAATGGCTTGCTTTACTGCCGATTCGGGCGAAATCACCATCGAATACAATGGTCGCGAAAAGCTGAGCAAAACCATTTCTCAGGAATGCAGGGTCGATCAGCAACTGGACGCTTTTTTCAAGTCGTTTAATTTATCCGGAGAAACTGAGAACCTTCCGGCTAACGGACTTTTCGGCTACATCAGTTACGATGCGGTGAAATATTTTGAGAAGATCGAAATCTCCGCCGAAAAGAAAGAAGCCTATTCCGTTCCTGAAGTGAAATACTGTTTCTACAAATACATCGTGGCCATCGACCATCACAAAGACATGATTTACCTGATCCAAAACCTGATGGAAGGCGAAGCCAAAGAAATCGGGCAAATTGAATCGTTACTCCGGAACCTCACTTTTTCACCTACTCAATTTGATACCGTTGGCGACGAACTCTCGAACATTACCAACGAGCAATACAAACACATGGTGAGCAAAGGCAAGGAACATTGTTTCCGCGGCGATGTGTTTCAGATCGTGCTTTCCCGGCAATTTTCACAGCCGTTTAAAGGCGACGAATTCAATGTTTACCGTGCTTTGCGTTCAGTGAATCCATCACCATATTTGTTTTTCTTCGACTACGGAACTTACCGGATATTTGGTTCAAGTCCCGAAGCCGAGTTGCGGATTAAGAAAGATCGCGCCATCATCAACCCGATTGCCGGTACTTTTAAACGCTCCGGAAATGATGACGAAGATCGCGTTTCAGCAGAGCGTTTGTGCGCCGATCCGAAGGAAAACGCAGAACATGTGATGCTGGTCGATCTGGCAAGGAACGATTTGAGCCGCAACGCCAGCGATGTTAAGGTTGACAGCTATCGCCAGGTTCAGTACTTTTCGCATGTCATCCATTTGGTGTCCGAAGTTTCAGGGAAACTGCCGGAGAATACCAATATGATTACCGTTTTAGGCGATTCATTTCCGGCCGGAACATTATCGGGTGCACCAAAACATCGGGCCATGCAGCTGATCGACACCTACGAAAACCAGCGTCGCAGCTATTATGGAGGTTGTATCGGTTATCTCGGATTCGATAATTCTTTGAACCATGCCATCATGATCCGTTCGTTCCTGAGTAAAGGAAATGTTCTGTTTTATCAGGCTGGTGCCGGTATTGTTGCCGACTCAGTGGAAGAAAGTGAACTTCAGGAAGTAAACAACAAACTGGCTGCATTGAAAAAAGCAATGGAAATTGCGAAGGAGATTAATTAAACAGCCTCCCCCGACCCCCTCCGAAGGAGGGGGACAAAAAGGACCATCGAACTTTTAAATTACATGATATGGAAAATAGAACAAAAGATATTGAGAAAAGCGAATCCAGTCACCCCTCCTTCGGAGGGGCAGGGGGGAGGCTGGTCCAATCACCCCTCCTTCGGAGGGGCAGGGGGGAGGCTTCTATAGTAGTCATAGATAATTACGATTCGTTCACTTACAACCTGGTTCATGCCATCAAAAAAATATCGGGTTTGCCAGTTGATGTTTTCCGGAACGATGAAATTGCACTGGAAGATCTGGATCAGTACGATAAAATTGTGTTGTCGCCCGGTCCCGGAATTCCGGAAGAAGCCGGATTGTTGCTGGATATTCTACGCAGATACGGACCAACCAAAAGTATGCTGGGCGTGTGTCTCGGACATCAGGCCATAGGCGAGGCTTTTGGAGGCACACTGACCAACATGAACCGTGTTCTGCATGGTATTTCAACACCTGTTACCACAACCAAAGTTGCAAGCAGATTGTTTGATGGTTTACCTGCTACTTTTGAAGTCGGTCGCTATCATTCGTGGATTGTCAACGAAGCGGATCTGCCGGAATGTTTGCAGGTTACCAGCTACGACGATAAAGGCATGATCATGTCGATGAAACATACCGCTTTTGATGTCGAAGGAGTTCAGTTTCATCCAGAATCGGTTTTGACACCATTGGGTGAGCAAATGATAGCAAATTGGCTGGGTAAAGCCTCCCCCAACCCCTCCGAAGGAGGGGAGTTAAAGGCTTCGAAATAATTGTAATATATAAATGGTAACATTTTCCAATCTTTCCCCCTTCGGGGGAATAAGAAGGGGGCTTTTATGAAAGATACATTAAATCATCTGTTTACAGGGAATAACCTGACGAAAGTTGAGGCTCACCAGATGCTGGTTCGAATAGCTGAAGGGCAGTTTTCGGATAGTGAAATTGCTTCATTTCTGACTGTATTCCGGATGCGCCGGATAACCGGTGAAGAATTGGCCGGATTCAGGGAGGCATTGCTCGAGCTGTGTGTTGCCATTGACCTTTCGGAATACAACACCATTGACGTGGTTGGTACCGGTGGCGATGGAAAAGACACTTTTAATATTTCCACTCTCAGCGCATTTGTTTTGGCCGGAGCGGGTTATAAAGTAACCAAACACGGTAATTACGGATTGTCGTCGGTGAGTGGATCATCGAACATGTTTGAGTATTTTGGGTACAAATTCAGCAGTGATCAGGGCAAGTTGCGCCGCGAAGTGGAAGAAGCCGGGATTTGTTTCCTTCATGCTCCGCTGTTTCATCCGGCCATGAAAAGTGTGGGTTCGGTTCGGAAAGCGCTCAAAGTAAAGACACTATTCAATATGATGGGGCCGATCATCAATCCATCATTCCCGAAAAATCAATTGGTTGGCGTGTACGATTTGGATGTCATGGATTTATATCATCAGGTTTTCAGGGAAAGCGGACAGAATTATATCATCGTGAGTAGTCTGGATGGTTACGACGAGATCTCGCTTACCGGCGATGCCCGTTTTGTTTCGAACCTGACGGAAGACAATCTCTCTCCGGCTGATTTTGGCTTTGCACCAGTTTCTCCGGAAGAACTTTATGGTGGAGAAACGGTTGAAGCCGCTGCTGCAATTTTCAGAAGTGTATTGGAAGGAACTGCTACAACAGCACAGCAAAATGTAGTGGTTGCCAATGCTGGCGTGGGAATTCAATGTATCTATCCGGAGAAATCGCTCGTCGATTGTGTTGCCGAAGCCAGGGAATCTCTCGAAAGTAAACGGGCTTTGAAGGCATTTCAGAAACTGATAGAATTGAATAAATGAAGCCCCACCTCCAACCTCTCTCCGAAGGGAAGGGGAGCCGGAATCGCATTGCGGGTGAAAATGGCGTTGAAGTCGAAGAAATGAATTTGAAATATTAATCAAAATTAATGTAGTA
>CAIPKZ010000034.1 GCA_903865775.1 uncultured Prolixibacteraceae bacterium
TCGCTGCATTTATTGTCCGAACATTGGGGAGTATCATATGGTTTGCCATTAGGCTTTGTCTCTGTCTCGATTTCACGATGAGATGGAATTTCTTTTATGGTTGCCCTTTCATTCAGCTTTTTATCAATCGATACAAGCAAAACTTTAATTTCCTCAAACATTAAGCTGATCATCGAATTCGTATTTCCCATGTTTTTCCTGTTCTTATTTATATTGGCGTTTATCAAATACTACCATCTCATTCCCTTTTTCTTTTTGAGCCTCTGGACTGCAGCTTTTTTATTCCTTTCATCACTGTAATTGTTCTGTTTTCCCAACTGATACATAAAATCATTTAAAATACTGCCTGTTGTCTGCAGCTGGTTTTGAGTCTTGTTGCTTTTGGGATTGTTTTCTCGAGATTTCTGCTCGTTGAGCTTTATTTGAAGGTTGATTTTGGAATAACTGAACTGCTGATCCACCTTTGATCCATTAAAGGAGTAACAGTACTTGTCAAAAATCACCCCTTGAATTTCATCCGATTTGCCCTTGTATTTAAAAGTAACACCAACGTTTTGGTCTTTCAATCGCTGAATTAACTGAGCCCAGTTGTTGCATTGGGGAATGATTGTTTTCAGGCTGTGGTAAATTTCGTATTTCGTTTTGTCAGGCTCCCGCAAACGGGTTTCCTTGACCTTCTCCTTTCCCTGGGCAAAGTACAGGCCGTATTCCCGTGTTAGTTCCTTGCAGATCTTCGCACTTCGAATCCGTTCATTTCTGTCTGAAATAGTTTTTCCGTTGTAATCAATCCGGTTAAAAACCAGATGAACATGTGGGTGCTCCTTATCGTAGTGACGGCCAATCAGGTATTGGGTATCTGTTATCCCCATCCGGCTCATATAATCTCTGGCTATTTGAGCCATTAATTCATTAGAAAGCTTATCCTGATCCTGTTCTGAGAAATTCAGTGAGATATGACCTACAGGTTTCAATATCCGTGGATTTAGCTCTGTCTGGAAGTTAAAGCTCTCAATAATGGCTTCCGGGTCATCAAGCATAACTCCATCGCTGTCCAGAATTTCAGCTTTCTTTTCCTGATTCAGGATATAATTGACCACCCCCCTAAATCCTTGACCCTTGACAATTTTAGCCATCATGGCGGAGATGGTTGACCAGTTTTCGAATGCTTGTGGCTAACTGAAGGTTTTCATTTTGTGCATTCTGATACCCCTGTGCATTGGCTCTTCGGGCAATCTGGTTCAGGTTATTGGCCATACCACAAAGTTTTCGGATCAATTCATGCGTTTCGGGGGTAAGTCGTTGTTTAATTGCGCTGCACAAAACTGATTGGCGGACACATTCACTAATGGAAATCCCGGCTTCACGGGCTTTGGCTTTTAAAGTGTAATACTCCTGGGTATCCATCTTGACGCCGACGAAATACCCCTTTTTCTGGCCTGCAACTTTTACAGGTCTGCCTCCTTTGTTTTCTGTTTTCATTTTCTTTGTTTCTGAACGTTTCTTAATTAGACCAGCGGGATGAAACGAGAGTTTTGGTATAACCAAAACACAAACTTGCTATCCACACCTTTCACAAGTTTCTCTTTAAAAATAAGCTAACGTTCTGAATCACAAAAGCATGATAATAGATCAAACCGAACCAAATTGAATTATTTGAGGCAATTGGACGTCATATTTCCGAAGAAAAAGAAAAAACGGTCAAAAAAATAAAAAGAAGGCAAGTAAAAAGCCGGGACTGTCGAAAATGCCAGACTATTCCGCCAACGTAGTAATATGAGATGCAAATTCCAAAAAGAATTCTTGGCGGAACACTTGCCTTGGTCTTGCATTTCTAGGAAAACGGACCGGCTAAATTTGCCTTGCTTTTTGGATTTTGACGAAATGGGTAACCAATAAAACAGGCAAGGGTGTTGGCGCAATGAAATGGAGCCAACTCTCTTGCAACTTTCCCGAGACTTGAAGCCGGAGAAAACGGAGGCTTTGGGTCGCAGGGATTTAACGACCAGTTATGCCAGGTAAACTTATTGTTCAAACTTATATTTTTTTGCCGGTGCCCTAGGCTTTTATATCGTCTGTCGATTTACTTACACTATACGAGCGTATGCTTCAGCATCAAAAAGAAATGATTGAAAGGCTCGATAAACTTATTAAGGAAAAATAGGATTCCTTTCGACTTTCCATGTCAGCCAGGCAAAATACCTTCAAATTCCCAAACATTTTAACACTCAACTAATTTGAAATTAAAAAATATTTTGTATTTTTATTCTACAAAATGAGCCAAAAACCATCAAAATTTAGGTGAGTAAAACGGTGAATCAGATTGAAATTGTTCATTGTAAATACATTGATAATAAACGACTTAAGGAGTGTATTGAGACTCCTAACAGGACAACTCTAAATCAACCACTTACGAATATTTCGCAGGTGGTTTTTTATTTCTTACCAACGACCTTGCCAACAGATGTAGCAATTACAAAACAAATCTGGTTAAGAACCTCAGAGATATTACAAACATTGCCCCGAAAAAATACCACCGAAACGGCCCCTCAATTGATCGCGTTTGCCAGTTCCATGGAGGCTGGAATTACTGTCTTTTGATTTATGTTGAGCCTCCGATAACCAATTTGCCTTCCAGATAAATAACCTGAGGTTCGGCGTGTGCATATACTTCTATGAGGATATGTTCGAAAAGAATTTCAGCAGATTTCCGGCCAATTTCAAATCCCATAGGTTGGATGGCGGTTAAAGGCGGATTGTACATAGACCGAAAAGGTTCCTCGCAAAAACCAATCACGGCGATGTCTTTGGGAACTTGCAGTTTCATTTTATATATCCCCCGCATCACACCGGTCATGGTCAGGTCGCTGATGGCAAAGATACCGTCAGGCGGGTTTTCCAGATTAAGGAGTCGCAGGGTTTCCTGTTCGGCTTCTTCGGGCGTTTGGCAGGAAATGATCAGGTCCTCGTTGATTGGAATGCCTTTTTCCTGCAGGGCCATTTTGTAGCCTTGCAAGCGGTTGGTGCAGATCAACAGATTGAGGTTACCGGTGCAAATAGCAATTCGTCGTCTTTTATTTTCAAGCAAGTGCATGACTGCATTATACGATCCGGTGATATCGTCGACCAGTACCATGTCGGCATTCAGGTCTTTCACCACCCGGTCAAAAAAGACAAGAGGCATTCCCATATCAATGATTTTCTGAAAATGGTCGAAGTTTTTTGTCTTTCTTGATACTGAAGCCAATATGCCTTCAACGTTGTTGGCGATCAGGATATCCAGGTTTTCAACCTCGCGCTCATAAGACTCATTTGATTGTAATATAAGCAAGGTGTATCCTTTGTCATGAACAATTTCTTCCATCCCAAGAATGACAGATGGAAAAAAGAAATAGGAGATTTGAGGCACAATCAATCCAATCACTTTGCTTTTCTTGTGCCTGAACGATGATGCAACAATATTTGGTTTGAAATGAAGGCTTTCGGCTACTTTTTTTACTGCGTCTTTTGTTGCCTGACTGATATCCGGATGGTTATTCAATGCACGGCTCACGGTGGATTTTGAAATTCCCAGTAGCTTGGCGATATCGATTATGGTAATTGGATTGTTCATCATGAAGATTATATTTCGTTCAATAAAAATACGTACAAATTTGATTTTTCAACGATTTGGACAAGAAAAGTGATGAATTTAAAAGTCGGACCTAAGTTTGACTCATTTTTTTGTAAAAGTTATCAACCGCAACCGGTTGCACAACCGGTTGCGGTTATATGCCAATGTATTACAATGTTTTACTTACCTGAATATTCATACCATTCTGTAATTTAGCCCTGTCGTATTGTTGACAATGCTATAAAAACTCAACAATTCGTAATCTCAAATTGATCTTATTAAATCTATTTCATCTTGTTTTAGGAACACTCCCGTAAATAGCCTAAAAATATTCAAATAAACTAACAGCGTTATGCAAAAACAATTCATCCAAAACGGTCCTTCCAGATTGACGAAATCTCATTCATCTACATTCGTCAAAACTGCAATTTTAACTTTTCTCTGCTTCATAAGCATTTCGCTCACGAAAGCTGCCAATTCAGTAATAATCCCTGTTGAAACGGCCCATAACACACTACTACTTCAAACCGATGCAGATAATCATTTGCTGATGACTTATTTTGGAACGAAGCTGGCTGATGCAAGCGAATACAAACTGATCAGTACACAGAATAACCAAAAAGATGTAAATGCAGGAATTTTTAATCATGCCTTTACACCTGCCGGAACGTGGAATCTCGTTGAGCCGGCACTAAGTATTACCCATGCCGATGGAAATATTTCCACCGAACTTATCTACGTTTCGCACAAAACCGAGCAAGTAAATGATAATGTAAAAATCCTTTCAATTTTACTCGCTGACCCGGTTTACAAAACCGAAGTAACTTTGTACTTCAAAACTTATATCAAAGAAGATGTGGTGGAGCAATGGAGTGTAATTCGTAACAACGAAAAAGGTCCGTTGAATATGCAAAAATACGCTTCGGCCAATCTGAGTTTCATTGCCAAAGATTATTACCTCACTCATTTTCATGGAGGTTGGGGGCGCGAAATGAAACCCGAACAAACACTACTGACTCACGGTATCAAAACCATCGATTCCAAACTGGGAACACGGGCTAATCTGTTTGAACACCCGGTTTTTATCATGTCGTTTGACAAGCCGGCAGCCGAAGATGAAGGTAAAGTTCTGCTTGGAACCTTGGCCTGGTCGGGGAATTTCCGGATGGATTTTGAAGTGGATGCCTACCACAATCTTCGTCTGATTGCAGGTATTAATCCATTCCAGTCGGAATACCCGTTGGCAGAAGGCACGGAATTTAAGACACCTTCATTTATCTATACATTTTCTGACAAAGGAACAGGAGAAGCAAGCAGGCAACTCCATCGCTGGGCGCGTAATTACCGCCTAATGGATGGCAACGGCTCACGACTGACCTTGCTCAATAACTGGGAAGCAACATATTTCGATTTTAATCAGGAAAAATTGGTAAAACTTTTTGCCGACGGCAAGAAACTTGGCGTTGATTTATTTTTACTGGATGATGGCTGGTTTGCCAATAAATATCCCCGCAACGACGATTTTGCCGGCCTTGGCGATTGGGAACCGAATGTAAAGAAATTGCCTGATGGCATCAGTTATCTGGTAAAAGAAGCCGGAAAAGCCGGCATTAAGTTTGGCATTTGGGTGGAACCCGAAATGGTAAACCCCAAATCGGATTTGTACGAGAAACATCCTGATTGGGTGATTCGGCAAACCGAGCGTCCGGAGCATTATTTCCGTAATCAACTGGTACTCGATCTAACCAATCCGGAAGTTCAGGACTATGTTTTCGGTATCATGGATAATCTATTGGGTAAGAATCCTGAAATTGGATTTATTAAGTGGGATTGTAATTCAGTCATTTTCAATGCACAATCAGCATATTTACAGAAAACCAAACAAAAACAATCGCAACTTTATGTGGATTATGTGCACGGCCTTTACAAAGTTCTCGAACGCGTGCGGGCTGCTTATCCGGTAGTTCCTATGATGCTTTGCTCGGGTGGTGGTGGTCGTGTTGATTATGAAGCTCTGAAATATTTCACCGAATATTGGCCTTCTGACAATACCAATCCGCTCGAACGGGTATTTATACAGTGGAACTATAGCTATTTCTATCCTGCCATTGCTTCCTGTAACCACATTACCGACTGGAGTAAAGTGGGTCTGAAATATCGCACCGATGTAGCCATGATGGGAAAAATGGGTTACGATATTGTTGTGAGTAATCTGTCTGAGAATGAATTGAAATTCAGCCAGCAAGCGCTGAAAACTTACGATTCGTTGAAAGACTTAATTTGGCATGGTGATTTGTACCGATTGGCTTCGCCTGATGAAAATCCTTATGCATCGCTGATGTTCGTGAATGAAAATAAAACAAAGGCAGTAGTTTTCAATTACGTAGTGACAAATCGGTTCGATGTTACCTATTCACCTACGCCAATTCGTTTAAACGGGCTTGATGCATCGAAGAAATACCGCATTCAGGAAATAAACCTGTATCCGGGAACCACCACTACCTTAAATGCTTCTGCAGTTTTTAGCGGCGATTTTCTGATAAGGAATGGTTACAATTCCGAAATGAACCTTCTAAGAACCAGTGTGATTTTAGAGGTAACGGCTCAATAATGAGGAATATATGTATTTAATAAACAAGATTCATCCTATGACACAAATGGAGATTAGTGAGACAAAACTTATTAAAGATCATATCCTTGTGGAGAGCATAAGAAATTCGAATCAAGGGGTCTTCGAATTGGTATTCAAATCTTATTATTCGGGGTTGGTTGTCTATGCCGATCAGATTATAAAAGATGCGGTGATTTCAGAAGACATTGCACAGTCGGTTTTCATGAAATTATGGGAAACCCGCGAAACCATAGAAATTCGTTCGTTTCGTTCATATTTTATGCAATGTATTAAAAACCGGTGTATTGATCATCTTCGGAATCAACAGGTAAAACAAAGGTTCGATAACCGGATTCCTGAAGCATCAAATATGGTAATTGAAGAGGACTTGTGGACAAAAAATGAACTTAGCGAATTGCTTGAAAGAGCCATGGAAGATTTTGCACCGCGTTGTCGTGAAATATTTCAGATGAGCCGTTACGAAAATCTCAAAATTGCTGAGATTGCTGAAAAACTCGATATTTCGAAACGCACGGTTGAGACCCAGATCAGTAAGGCACTTAAAATACTTCGAATTAAATTGGTTGATTATATTGGTGTTCCGATTTTAGCTAATTGAAAATTTCGCAAAAGGTTGTGAAATAATCACAAGAGCGAAGACAATCAATTAAACTACTTAAAGCTGAATTTCCCGCATAAATACTTTTGGGAAGACAATTGATATCTATAAAATGAATTCTCCTAAAAATGCATCTAAAAACAATGATAATTGACAACTTCAAAAATGCAGTGGAGAATATGGTCGAAACAAATCCAAAAGCTTCATGTGAGTCCTGAAGACATCCAACTTTTAATTACCAACCAGAAAATCAGGCCGGAGTTGTTTCTTCCGGCCCTTCTGAATAAATACTAATGCAAATATGTACACGGAAAAATTTCCAGGAAGAAAATCTAAGATGAAGGAGCTCAACCCTCACGAACAAGCAGCTTCAGTAATAATTTCACAAATTGTCGATCTGATTAAAGCTAAAAAAGAGAAACGATACACAATTACCCTTTCGGGAGAAAGTGGTTGCGGAAAGACTGAAACAGGCAAGGCACTTGTAAATGAATTAGGCAGGAGTGGTGTAACATCCTTAGTTTTGGGGCAGGACAATTATTTTTTTCTTGCACCTGTTGCCAACGACACGATGCGAAAGAAAGATCCGGAATGGCTGGGACCTCATAAAGAGGTAAACCTGAAATTATTGGATGAAACACTTGTTCGTGCAATGAATGGCGCCGATATTATTGACGTGCCTCATATTGATTACAACACCAACGTTGAGATCATTGAGAAAGTGAGCATCGAAGGCTTTAAAGTCATTATCGTTGAAGGTACTTATACTTCGTTGCTGAAACATGTAGATACCAAAATATTCATTGACGCCGATTACAAAGACACGCTCAAATTCAGGAAATTAAGAAACCGTGGAAATGAAGTGAATGATCCGTTTGTTGAAAACATACTTGAAACGGAGCATAAAATTATCGCCGGGCACAAATTTTTGGCTGATTTTGTGATAACCAAAGATTGCGATGTTATTTCTGTCAAATAGTTCAGTCAAGCAAAACCCACGATGGCAATAAAGAATAAAGTCCAACTGATTACTTATCCTGATTCTTTGGGAGGAGATTTGAAAACCTTAAACCAGATACTCCGGAAGTATTTTGCTGACATTTTTGAAGGAGGCATTCACATTCTCCCGCCTTTCCCTTCGTCGGGCGATCGTGGTTTTGCGCCTTTAACCTACCTCGAAATAGAACCATCATTTGGTTCCTGGGATGACATCCGGGCCATTGGCGAAAAGTTCGATGTCTTGCTCGATCTCATGGTTAACCATATTTCAAAACAATCGGTCTATTTTCAGGATTTTCTGAAGCATGGGCGCGATTCGGAATATGCCGATTTGTTTATTCCTCTCGGTAAAATTTGGGCCGATGGCAAACCTGTTCAGGAAGATGTAGATAAAATGTTCCTTCGTCGGGCCGAACCCTTTTCAACTTTTCAGATAGGTGAGACTGGCGAACAAGTTCAGATATGGACTACATTTGGCAAACAGGTTCCTTCTGAACAGATTGATTTGGATATCAATTCTGAATTGACCAGGAAATTGTTTACTGATTTCATGGTCAACTTCAGCAAACAGGATGTAAAAATTGTGCGTCTGGATGCCATTGGGTACATCATTAAAAAATTGGGCACCAGTTGTTTCTTTGTTGAACCGGAAATTCACGAATTTATGGATTGGATTACCGATCTTGCCAGTTCGCTGGGCATTGAGTTGCTTCCTGAAGTGCATTCGCATTATTCCATTCAATATAAATTGGCTGAAAAAGGGCATTGGATTTATGATTTTATATTACCGTATTTTGTTCTTGAGTCATTAATCATTCATTCAGGAAAAAAACTTAGCCAATATCTTCGGATTCGACCACATAAGCAATTTACCATGCTCGATTGCCACGATGGTATCCCGGTAAAACCTGATCTGGATGATTTGGTAAGTACTGCCGATGCACGGAAAGTCGTGGATACTTGTCTGGAACGGGGATCAAATTTAAGCCTGATCGTTTCGGACGAACACAAGAGCACCGATGGTTTTGATGTGCATCAGATCCGATGTTCTTATTATTCAGCGCTGAACTGCAACGACGATGCCTATCTGGCAGCCAGGGCTATTCAGTTTTTTGCTCCCGGAATTCCGCAGGTATATTTTGTAGGTCTGCTTGCCGGGGAAAACGATGTTGAAAATGTAATGAAAACCGGCGAAGGCAGGGAAATAAACCGGCATAATTTCTCGATTGATGAAATTGAGCAGGCTGTAAATAAGCCTGTAGTGCAACGATTGATGAAACTAATCCGCTTTCGCAACCAATATCCGGCGTTTAACGGCGTTTTCAATGTTTCAAAAACGCAGCCCGAAAAAATCAGGATGTCGTGGGAAAAGGATGATTTCCGGTGTAGTTTGAATGTCAACCTGCATACTTATTCCACCCGGATAAGTTATCGGGAAGAAAGCGGACAAATGGCAGAATTTGAAGTATAAACCAACAATAACGAGAACTTATGAATGCAAAATTTAACCAGGCTGGGTCACAAAGCTTAACCATTATCAAGTGGCTGACCTTTTTAATGTTTATGATGTTTGCCATGACTACCGACGCGGTAGGGGTGATTATTCCTGAAGTGATGAAACAATTTAACCTCAGTATGACCGCTGCCGGACTGATGCATTATACACCTATGATTGCCATTGCGTTAGCTGGGGTTCTTCTTGGGTTTTTGTCCGACAAGTTTGGCCGGAAGTTTACAATCATACTGGGCTTAGCCATTTTTGCCGTAAACTCCTATTTATACATTACATCCAATACTTTTGGGTTTATATTGAGTCTGATGGCCATTGGAGGTTTGGCTATTGGCGTGTTCAAAACCGGTGCATTGGCACTGATAGGCGATATTTGCAAATCGACCAAAGAACATACCTCGACCATGAATACGGTTGAAGGATTCTTTGCAGTTGGGGCTATCATCGGGCCATTCATTGTAACTTATTTTCTTTCGAAAGGAGTGGACTGGAAATGGTTGTACGTGGTAGCCGGAACTTTATGCATTGTTTTGATTATTATGGCCACGATGGTTGAATATCCTAAAACGATAAAAACAACTGAAGAACCGATCAATCTTCGTGGTACGCTTGCGATGATGAAAGATCCGTATGCCATGGGATTCTCAGTGGGTGCTTTTTTTTATGTAGCAGTCGAATGTGCTATTTATGTCTGGATGCCTACACTTATTTCCGGGTACCATGGAAGTGCAATTTTTATTGCCACTTACGCACTTTCAATCTTTTTTATTCTCAGGGCTGTAGGTCGTTTCATCGGCGCATGGCTGATGTCCCGTTTCAATTGGTCAATGGTTTTAAGTATTTTCAGTTTTCTTATCCTCCTGTGCTTCCTTGGAAGTGTTATCGGAGGTATTGGAATGGCAGTGATCCTGCTGCCTCTTTCCGGATTATTTATGTCGGTAATTTACCCAACCATTAACTCCAAGGGAATAAGTTGTTTCCCAAAGGCACAACACGGTTCTGTCGCTGGTGTAATCTTATTCTTTACAGCCGCTGGTGCAGCTCTTGGTCCATTAGCCATGGGAGCTGTGAGCGATGCTTTTGGCCACAATGCGAAATATGGGTTCATTTTGGCAACAGTTTTTGCTGCGTTATTATTTGCAGGAGTTCTGGTTAACCTGATTTTTAACCCTACTCAACAACGGCTATTGAAACTCGATAAAAGTGAATACTAAGTGACGGTATAAATTTACAAAAAATCATTGAAATGGGGTTCAATCCTTTCAGAGCTGGATCATCATTTGTCTCATTTCCAGTTGGTTATTACTTGCGGTTATTCAAATTAAACCCATTCTGGGTTTTAAATGAACACAAGTCCGAAGGACTTGAATATGAATAACCTCCGGTGAAACCGGAGGCATCAGAATGCGCGAAATCCGGAACCCCGAAGCGGGTTCAACATTGTTTTTTATAAATTTAAACAGTTAATAAGTCTTCGGAATGTGTTTTTTATAATCTTATAATCTTACTCGGGGTCAACGATGAAATTAGCAGTTAATTGGAAACAGGGTTTCCCATTAACTGCTAATTTATGCGGCACTTTCAAAAAAAAATCCAAAAGCAATATTTGATGTTTTGATTCTGGCTCAGAAAACTTCAGGCAGTATATCTATTTATATAGATAAAAATCAATAAGTTGCAATTTGATGTGTAAGTGAATTTTTATTTCGTGCGAACAATTCTGTAATCTGGATCGTTTTGGTGGGAGATTGTGTCCGTTTAAACTGACACCAAAAGTTCAATCCATACCATTGGAAAAATGCTATATTTGAACCAAACAAACCGAAATAAAATGGAGAATATTAATCAATCGAATGGAATGAAACGTCGGGATTTTTTACGCACCGGCGCGGTGGTTGCAGCTTCTGCACTGTTTTTACCCTTAAGTGGAACTAAAGTATTCGGTGCCCTTTCCGCTACTCAGGCGAAAACTTTAATTCCTGCCGTCAAACTCAATAACGGCATACAAATGCCAAGGCTTGGTTTTGGTACGAACACCCTGAACGGCGATATCGCTGAGCGTAGCGTAGCTGATGCAATCGCGGTGGGATACCGGCTTATTGATACTGCTCGCATTTACGGAAATGAAGAAGCAGTGGGAGCCGGGATTAAGAAAAGTGGCATAAACAGGGAAGAACTTTTTGTAACGTCAAAACTCTGGGTCGACGATGCGGGATATGAAAGTACAAAAAAGGCCTTTCAAACCGCATTGAACAAATTGGGCCTGGAGTATTTGAATTTGTATCTCATCCACAGGCCACGGGGAGATGTCAAAGGTTCGTGGAAAGCGATGGAAGAGTTATATGAGGCAGGTAAAATCAAGGCCATTGGAGTGAGTAATTTTGATCCTGAACAGATGGCCGAGTTGATGGCATATGCCAAAATCAAACCAGTGATCAATCAAATCGAAACTCATGCTTTCTTTCAGGAAAACAATTCGTATGAAACTTTGAAGAAAACGGGGGTTCAAATGGAAGCGTGGTCTCCTTTTGCTGCAGGGCGAAATGGAATTTTCAGCAACCCAACCCTGGCTGCCATTGGCAAAAAGCACAATAAAAGCATTGCGCAGGTGTGTTTAAGGTGGCACTTCCAGAGAGGAGTTGTTGCCATTCCACGGTCTACTCAAAAAGTGCATATGATTGAGAATTTAGTCATTTTCGATTTTGAATTGGATAATTCGGATATGCAGACAATAGCCACACTCGATCTGAATAAAACTCAATTTCCGGAGTGGGGATGAAAATGGTAATTTGAGACCGATATTTCCGTCCGGAGTTAGAATGCCTAACGGGGAAGCATTAAATCAACCACTTGCGATTAATTTAGCAGGTGGTTTTTTTACGTCCAAGAGTCTGAATAAATGTTTCGTGTGGAACATGTTTGTCAAGAGCTTAAGGAAATATTCCAGAGTTAAGCGTGTTTACGGGAACAACTTCTCAAAAGATTGAAAAAATCACAAATAGCATATATCTTATTGTATATCTGTGGATTATTTTGTAATTTGGATTCAATAAACTCAAACCAAAAGAAATGAAAAAACTCACATTAATTTGTTGGATATTTCTTTTCGCTTTGAACCTTTCAGCTCAGCCACAGAAATCAAATCGTAGAAGCCACTCTTTAGGTGATGTTAGCATTTCTGCCTCCCCCAATGTATTGTTTGGGAGTGCTGACAAAACAATTATAGCTGGAGGTCTGAAAATAAAAATGTTTGTCGGGGAAAGATTCAGTTTTGACTCCGACTTGGTACTTGGGTCTGAATATGCTCATTTTGGACCAGGGATCCTTGGACTTCCGCTTTGGTGTATTGGCATTAGTTCTGGGTTCAATTTCAACAGTGAAAATTCACTTGGGTCAGTTTTGTTTATGGGAGCTATTATGCTTTTATCTGCCGAGCATTTTGCTTATCATATCCCTATCGAGAACAACATTGATATTTCTCCTTACTTGAGTCTTTTAAGATTTAAACAAATTTCAGGATTACAGGATTCTAAATATCCGGATGGGATTAACAGTTCTGTATATGGTGCCATTGGCTTGGAAATGAATAAATATTTTAATCATTTCGTTTTGTCACCATACATTGATTATGACTTTTCATATTCTGGTCAAGGCCATGGACCTAATATTGGGCTAAATTTGGGTTATTATATCAAGTCGAAGAAATAGAATTCAGATTAGTCGACGGCTTTCCAAATGAACGCTCACTGTTGATCTGATAAATACTTCAACTCAATGATCAGGCATGATTGTGGTGATTTTCATGAGAGCTGGTTATTTTATTGCTTAAAATTTTCTGCATAATATCCATTAGAATATAATTAATATCGGTGGAAGAAAGCTTTGCAGAAAAGTAGTTAAACATCGGTATCGTGTCAGGCAACGTACCAAGTTTCCGCCAGATTATGCCAACTCCTTTTTGGTTTAATTGCAATTTTTCAAAAACTTCATGATCTTTACTTGCCAAAACTGCGATGGCATGGCATAGTTTTTCATTCATCTGATCAAACATCTGATCAATGCTATCAATTTTAGCATAGAATTCTTTTGAAATCTTCTCCAGTGATTGCGCTGCGGCGGCTTTATGGATCTTTCGTATGCTTTTTTCAGGCTGAATATGATCAGGTAAAAATCCATCCAAAACCGAATTCAGGGAACTTTTTTCTGACTGCAATATAATACTGATTGGAGATCGTAAAACCGACAAGTCTTTTTCAGCTTCATCAAGCCAAAGCATATATGCATTTACAAACCGACTGCTGTCGATCTGATAGATATTGCTTATATCACTTAGTTTTCTTCCCTGGATGAGGAGTTTTTCCCTTAGAATACATTGCATAAATCGTCTTCCTTTTTCATTCGGGTTGTAAAGTACGTATGACTCCACCTGACTCGCTGGCCTGTGTTGCCCATTCCAGACCTTCTTCTTTCAGCGTGATTTTAAGACGAACAACGCTGGTCGTTGATGTTTGTTCTTTAACGTCAGCCGTTCTGATATTGGCTACAATACTTGATGACGTTTGTTCTTTGACAACACTTATTGCTGAAATTTTATCCCGGAGTGCTTTTGCCAGATTGTCCTTCTGCAAGGTCGTTAAAGCGATTTTCGATTTTGCCAAAGCGTTTGTAAACGTACTTTGTACCGTTCGAACAACGGCCTCTTTCATAATTGGTAATCCTGATTTATTTGCAGAAGCAAGTTGACTTAATACCTCTTTCTCGAATAGTTTATGAAAAGTTGGATTTGATTTGATATCGCTCTTTGACAAATATTCGTTTACTAATGCTATCGCTGAATCCGCAATTTTTCGAGGATCTTCCATCACTCCTTTCTCTCCTGAAACATGATTCTCAACGATAAAGGGCATATCTATTGTTAACTCAGGAATACGAATACGGGGAACCGATAATCCTTCCAGAAGTGGATTGCTTTTGTAATATTCTGCCAAAGCTGCTGTCTGCTCATCGGCCATCCGTCGGGCACGAATTAGTCCGGACATAAATGAGCCTAATAGGTCACCTAAATCTGCCATATACTGGTTTTGTTAAATTTCAATAGAAGAGCTGAAGGGAGATCTAAAATCCCTCCAGCTTTGAAAATAAAATAGAGTTTTCTTTAAACTTTAACTTCTTTTATACTGTTTTCGAGAACACCCAGAAGTTTTTCCAAGCCTGCGGGAAGTTCATCCTGAACAGCACGAACATGTATAATTAAACTGTAGGTGCGTTCTGTTTTATCTGTTGTTGAAGCTGATTTTTTGTTGCTGTAACTGCATTTTAATTCTGCAGAAACAGGCCCCCAACCCGCTTTTACCGCCAGAGATGTATTCAACTCAGAAGATGATGCGGTTTTCGATTCCACAACTGAATTGATTTTAGCGTTAAAGTCAATGGTAACTTCCTCAACCCGAATATATGGAATTGGAAGCATAGTGAGAATTGGAACAGTCAACTTAAATGGGGTGGCTGTAACAGTAATGGTACCATCTGATGCTCTGGATTCAATTGGTTTGTCATACTCGAACGTAACCATGGTAGGTTTGCCAGGATCAGTTGTTGCATCTGCTGCATTAAATCCGACACTTTTAATAAAATCAACCGATGTTTGTGCCGATTGGGCTTGTGCTTTAATCACAGCGGTCAGCGGGCCGCCTATCATTGATTGAAAATCAATGGATGATAATTCTTGACCTATTGCCATGTTGTCCTCCTTTTTTATTAAATGGTTAACTATTTGAATGCTAAATAAAAATAACGAATTGGAAGGACAAAAAAAATAGCACGAAAGTGTCATTTTTCATCAATACAGGTGTTATGAATCGGGGTGATTTTCTTCAGAAGAAATTCTGAGTTAACGGTACTTTTTGGAGGACAACGAATACCAGAAATCCATGATTTAAATAGAGGATCAATTTTTCTGAAATCAGTCTAACGAATTTGTTTGTGGAGATTGTTTTCAGTGATGCAGATATCTTGAAACACTTTTAGGTCAACGATTTTTGCCTCATCACTTCATGAAATCCAATCCGGATAACGATGATTTGTATTTAGTTTGTACATTTGAGATTCATTCGGCAAAATGGGAAATCCGATTATCCGCAATTCCTGTTGCTTCGATGAATTATTTCAATTACCAGTTTATCCATTAAATCAATACGAAGGGAGATTTAAAATCATGGCACAACTTACTCAGGAAATGAAGGAAATGGTATTGGCACAGCAGTGCTTTTGCGCAACTGTAAGCTTAGAAGGAGTTCCGAACAATGCACCAAAACGTTCAACCCGGGTTTTTGATGATGGAACCCTGATATTTAGTGAAGGTACCGGCGGTACAACGTATAAGAATATTTTGGATGGATCTAAGGTTGCTGTTGCAGTCGTTAATCGGGAAATTCTTGACGGATATCGGTTTCTTGGAACTCCTGAAGTTTTTACAAGCGGCGATATTTATGAAAAATCTGCTGAATTATCAGTAAAGGCAGGTATGCCTAAACCAAAGGCTGTCATATTAATCCACATTGATGAAATCCATAGCCTGAAACCTGGCCCGATGGCTGGAAAGAAGATTGGATAATTACAGCAGTTCTTTTGGTAAAATAAGTTTCTCAGGAGGATAGTTTACGGCAAAAAAGATAATCCTTTTTTGCTTGCGAATTCAGGAATGACCGGGATTATAACAGCGTGGCAATAGAGTCAGGTGATTCTATTGCCAAAATCAGATGTCTGATATCCTAATATTGAACAAATTACTGATTACAGAAGAAAAGGACTTTGGTGAACTGGCTTATCGGTTAAAACTTGTACAATTTGGAATATTGTTAATTCGGTTGCGTGATACTCAAAGAAAAGAGCGCATAGCAATTGTGGCAGATACAATCGAAAAGCATTTTGACCAATTCCCTTGGTGATTTTTTTGTGTTAAGTAAAAGCGGTCTCAGAATAAAGTCTCCAAATCAGATTTAAGAGAGGTTTCTCATTTTCTTCCCCGGTATTGCCTTTCCTTCCCTTTGTCTTTGGGCAAATTTCTCTTTTCTTTTTTCTTGGCACGTCCCAGCGAAAATTTCTTCTCGTGGAAAGCGCCTTTAAAGGTTGGATCTTCCACTCTTTTCTGACGGTCGATTTCGCGCAGTTGATCCTGACTTTCTTCTTTTTTCGAAGGAATGATTTCCAAATCGGCTGGAAGTTCAAGTCGAGGAATTTTCATCCGGATCAGGTCTTCAATTTTCCGGAGGTTGTATTCTTCAGCAGGATTAACAAGAGTAATGGCAGTTCCTGTATTGTTTGCCCGTGCAGTTCGACCAATGCGGTGAACGTAATCTTCGTGGTTCGAAGGAATATCAAAATTGATCACATGACTAATCAAATCCACATCAATTCCGCGTGACGAAATATCGGTTGTTATCAGAATCCGCACGATTCCGCTTTTAAAAGCATTGATGGCATTCATCCGCGTGCTTTGTCCTTTGTTGGAATGCATGATTCGCTTTTCGCCTTCCGAACGCCGCTTGATGATTTTGAAAACCTGCTCGGCATTCTCCTTGGTTCCGACAAAAACGATTACCCGCGAATAGGTTTCCTCATCGCGAAGCAAATAGTTGATCAGGTTTAACTTGGTCTGGAAATTAGGCACGGCATAAACGACCTGATCAATCAGTTCTGCAGGTGTTGCCGATGGAGCAACTTCAACACGTTCAGGAAAGTCAAGAAATTCATGACTCATTTCCTCTACCTTTTCGTTGAAGGTAGCGGAGAACAGCAGATTTTGCCGTTTCACGGGAAGAACCTCAAGGAAATTGCGTATTTGCGGCATAAAACCCATGTCGAGCATCCGGTCGGCTTCGTCAATAACAAGTGTTTTAACTTTCTTGAACGAAACGGCTTCCGCGCGGTACAAATCCCATAAACGACCGGGTGTGGCAACCAGAATGTCAACACCAGGTTTAATCAGTTCAGCGTGTTTGGTCCAGCCAACACCGCCATAAACGGTGGCGCGGCGGAGGTTCGTGAATTTGGTCAAATCTTCCAGATCTTCACCTACCTGAATGGCCAGTTCTCGTGTAGGAACCAGGACAATTGCACGGGGATCGGTTCCTTCGGCTTTCACCAGTTTCATGATCAGCGGAATAAAATATGCGGCTGTCTTACCGGTACCGGTCTGTGCAATTCCCAACACGTCCGCTCCGGAACGAATCATAGGAATGGCTTTCTCCTGGATTGGTGTTGGTTCTGTAAAGCCCAGTTCTGCAATGGCTTTTAAAACCGACTTGCTTATCTTTAAATCTTCGAATGTTGACATGCCGCAAAGATAGTGGCTTATTTCCGATTTCCTAAAAAGGAAAAATATGGAGAAAAGTATCCTGAAATTTTATAGATTTGTGTTATGGAATTAATCGAGCAAAATACAGAAAAGTTAATAGAACTTTGTGTAAATCATAAGGTTGGGCAGTTGTATCTTTTTGGATCAGCACTTACAAATCGATTCAATGAAACAAGTGATATCGATCTTCTGGTGCAATTTGGTCAGGTTGATTTGTTGGCTTATTTCGATAATTATATGGACTTTAAGGAGCAATTGGAGGCACTATTCGGAAGATCTATTGATCTGGTTGAAAATCAAGCAATAAAGAATCCAATTTTCAGAAAGGTTATTGATCGGCAAAAACTATTGATTTATGAACGAAAAAGTGCTTAAATGTCTTTATGACATTAAATTTGCTATTCTGGAAATTGATTCATTTTTTGTCGGTCGAGAGAAAAGATTTGAAGAATATTCAAAAGATCTTATTCTAAAACGTGCAATTGAAAGGGATTTGGAAATTATTGGGGAAGCTATGAACCGAATCTTAAAGGAAGATCCATTATTTAGAATTGATAATGCCCGGCGGATTGTTGGATTAAGAAACCAAATTATCCATGGTTATGATAGTGTTTCTGAAGAAAATATATGGGGAATAGTAGTGATTCACTTACCAAAATTACAGAAAGAGGTTGATTTGCTCATTGATAGTTAGAATCCACTTTTTTGCCTTTACTTCAGCCGGTACATCTTTCCTGGCAAACTGATTACCAGTCCTTTAAATTCCAGTCCAAGCAGCATGGCTGAGGCTTTACTCATGGGCATTTTTGTTTCCATGGTAATTTCATCTACAAAGCGGTCACCAGCTTTAAGCAAGTCGAGGAGTTTTTGCTCTTCCGGAATTAATTCCGAAAACAGTGATGTTTGAAAAATTCGGGTGGATGGAGTTTTCACATCCCAGTTCATTGCCTTTTCAATGTCTGCGGCATTCTCGACCAAAACAGCCTCGTTGAATTTGATCAGTTTATTGCAACCTCTCGAAAACGGATCGCTGCTGCGTCCCGGGAAGGCAAACACATCGCGGTTGTATGAATTGGCAATATCAGCAGTCACCAAAGCTCCGCCTTTCTCGGCTGATTCTATAATTACCGTTGCATCAGCAAGCCCGGCAATGATTCGGTTGCGCTGCAAAAAATTTTGCCGGTCGATTTTGGTTTCACTAACAAAATCGCTGATTAGCCCGCCATTTTCAAGCATTTTGGCTGCGATTGGGGCATGAAGGGCAGGGTAGATGTCATCCAGTCCATGCGCAAACACCCCAACCGTGGGAACATTATATTTCAGACATGCTTTGTGGGCGTGAACGTCGATTCCGTAGGCCAGTCCTGAAACGACCAGTATCGGATAGCCTCGTTCTGAGAAACTTCTGATCAACTCTTCGCAAATTTCTTTTCCATAATTGGTCGCATTCCGGGTTCCCACAATTGAGATTATCCGCCGTTCGTTCAGATTGGCATTTCCTTTAAAATAGAGGATAATTGGTGCGTCGCTGCAGTTTTTTAGTCGGGTAGGGTAGTTCTCATCCAGATAAAAGAAGGTCTGGATATTATTTTTCAGAATATAATCCACCTCTTTTGCCGCCCGCTCCAGAACATTTTGACGAACTACCTTTTGTGCATTCACTTCGCCAACTCCGGGTATTTTCATCAGGTTCTTTTCTTTCTCCTGAAAAACACCTTCTACACTTCCAACATAGGCAATCAGGTTTCGGGCGGTGATGGCACCAATTCCTGGAATCAGGGAAATAGCAATTTTATGGGCGAGATTTTCGGGTGTTTCCATCTTTTATGTGACCTATATAAACGAATGCCACAAAGTCCCAAAGACACTAAGTGGCCCAAAGTTTTACGAAACAAAACGTCTAATTCCATGTTTAATTAGCGGAACATTAAAGTTTATCAGATATCCTAAATGTTTGCCGGTAAGTTTTAGATGACTCA
>CAIPKZ010000035.1 GCA_903865775.1 uncultured Prolixibacteraceae bacterium
AGTACCAGCCTGTCATTACGTCTTTACCTGTATTTGTAAAGATGTTGGTCAGCAAGCGAGCCATACCAATAAGAAAGCCCACGATCATACCTGCTTCACCAGCCTTAGGAGTAATCCGTTTAGAAAATATACCCATAACAAATACGGCAACCATCGAAGGAGCGAGCAAAGATTGAATGCCTTGTATATAGTCGTAAAGGCTGCCAAGACTCATCATGATAGGTATCCATATAATTCCAAGTATCACGACAACAACGGTTGCAATCCGGCCCACTAAAACATATTTGGCCTCGCTCTTACCTTTAAACATTGGCTTGTAAAAGTCTTCGGTATAAAGCGTAGCACATGAATTGAAGAAAGCTGCCAATGAAGCGACTAATGCCGATATAAAACCGATAGTTACGATTCCTTTCACACCGGCGGGCAGTACAAACTTAACCATTGAGCCAAAGGCAGTATCCGGATTTTCTAAGGTAAATCCGCTTCCGGGCCGTGCAGCCAATGCAGCAGCTACCATACCTGGTATCAGAAACATAAATACAGGCAACAATTTAAAATATCCTGCAGCAATAGTACCTCTGCGTGCACGCATCATCACAATGTCGCTCGACTCCCCTTTTCGCTGTCCGAGCACACGTTGAACGATATGCTGGTCGGTAGCCCAATACCAAAGACCAATGATTGACGCACCAAGAAACACCCAAACACCTGGATATTCATCATACAAAGGATTGCCCGTTTCGAAGTGGAACAAGTGATTTGTTCCGTATGCAACACCGTCTGGTCCAACATTTAGTGATTTAGTGTAATCTATCATTGCAGTCCAGCCATCAACAATGCTGCCGTCCCCGAGTGCTGAAAGACCTAAGAAAAGCACGAGGAATGAACCAAAGATAAGGATTGGCGTTTGAATTGCCGACAGTGTCATCACACCCTTCATACCACCCAAAACGGTAAAGACTCCAGTTAAGACGATCAAGCCAATAGCTCCGTACCAGAAAGGCAATCCAAGAAGGCTTTCCATGAAAATTCCACCTGTAAATGCTGTTACGCTTACTTTGGTCAACACATACGCTATAAGTGTAATGATTGACAGCCACGAACCAGTACGAGGCGTGTAACGGTTTTTGAGGAAGTCAGGCATAGTGATAATTTTACCCAACTTGTTGTTCATCAGTTGATAAAAGGGTACAAACAGCCATCCCAAAATCAGAATCATCCAACCGTGCATTTCCCAGTGCGCCATGGCAACACCCGACTTTGCACCTGTACCGGCGAGCCCCACAAGATGCTCTGAACCGATATTTGCAGCAAAGATTGCCGCACCAATAATATACCAGGGCTCCCCTTTACCAAACAGGTAATCTTCACTATCCGCACCTTGTTGCAAGCGGTTGTGTTTTTGTATGGAACGCCATACCGCCCAGGTAACAGCCAAAATCCCGACCGCAATAATTGTCCAATCGAGCCAAATAAATTCATGCGAGTTCCAATTCATAGTTTTATAGATTAGAGTATAAGATTTTAAAATTTAACAATCCGATCAGTATCTATTTCACCGATATTGCTTTTTGCCCTGTAATAGAAAGCTCCTTTTTTTGATTCCGAGGCATCTTTCACACTCAGTTTTTCGAGCACTTCAAGAGACAATATTTTCTTCCTGAAATTTCCCGGATCAAATTCGCGCTGAAAAATCGCCTCATATAATTTTCTCAACTGAATCAGGGTAAACATTTCAGGCAATAATTCACTTCCGCAAAGGCTGTAACCGGCTTTTTGCTGAAGTTTAACCAGTGCTTTTTCGAACATTTCCTGGTGGTCGAAAATCAGGTTCGGAAGTTTATTGATTGAAACCCAGAATGCACCGTTTTCCTTCACACATTCCTCATCATGCAGATCAATCCGGATCAATGCATAATAGGCCAGACTGATTACCCTTGCCTCCGGATCACGGTCTGGCTTGGAAAATGATGCAACCTGTTCCAGAAAAATCTGCTCCAGTCCGGTTGTTTGTTTCAGGATACGGGCAGCTGCCTCGTCAGCCGATTCATTCTCCTCCACAAATCCACCCAGCAGCGACCAATTGCCTTTGAATGGTTCGAAGCTACGCGGATAAAGCAGCAGTTTAACCTCTTCATCCTGATAACCCAGTATCGCACAATCAACTGCAACGTAATGCTGCGGATGTATTTTATACAATTCCATTGAAAACTCCAGAATATTTAGTCGGCTAAAGTATAAAAGTATTTTTTACTCTTATACTTAAAAGTGTATAAAAGACAGTTTTCTGTTGGAAAACATTTTTACAAAAAAAAGAAGGATCAATACTGATCCTTCTTTTCCTATCTGTTTAAGAAAACATTTATCTATACAGGAATATCTTTATTCACATTTTTACTACCAATTAAAGCATAGAATAACAAGTATGCCAAACCTCCGAACATTACCCAATAACTTGGGATAAATCCGGCAACATCAGCAATCCAGTTTTGAAGTAAAGGCAAGAGACCTCCACCACAAACCATTACCATAAAAATACCTGAAGCTGCTGCCAAATATTTGCCTAATCCTTCAACAGCAAGGTTGAAAATACCACCCCACATAATTGATGTACACAAACCAACTAATACCAAAAACATAGCGTTTATTGGCACTTCAGACAAACCAAATGTAAGCATACCTGTGGCAGTTCTTTGCATTACAGGTAAATCGACCATTGTTGTAGTTGGAAAGAATATTGCTGCAAGAACCAATAACAAACCAACAGAAGAAGCTACCGTTAACATCGATTTACTTGAAACTTTACCTCCAATGGAAGCCCCAATTAACCTACCCGCCAACATAAGCAACCAATAAGTCCCACCAACAAAACCTGCAGTAGCTGCACCAACTTCAGGAACGTCAGAAAGCCAGAAAAACATGGTTCCGGGAACACCTACTTCAACACCTACATATACAAAAATAGCTACAGCACCTAAAATAAAATGACGGAATTTCATTGCCCCGGACATTAAATCTTTCAAAGGTTCTTTAGCATATTCAATGCTAGGCTCTGGAATTTTAACTCCAAGCAGAACAAAGAAAACAAGCCCAAATATTCCCATTGCAATGTACATTACCGGAAATATATCAGTAATTTGTGCTTTGGCTGCTTCTCCAATTAAAACACCAACAAATGCGGGAGTAATAGTTGCCATAACAGAGTTGAAAGAACCTCCAACCTGAATTAACTGATTTCCTTTGTTACCACCACCACCTAATGTATTAAGCATTGGATTTACAACTGTATTTAATAATGTCATTGAAAAACCTGCTACAAATGCTCCTAAAAGATAAACTGCAAATGCAGAATCCTGACCAACATGACCAGAAAGAAACTGGATTCCAACCCCAATAAATCCAACTGCAATTGCAATTAGTGCAGTCTTTTTATATCCAATTCTTTGAAGAAGAATACCTCCGGGAATTCCCATAACTGCATATGCAATAAAGTTTCCAGCGTTACCTAACATCCCCAGGAAGTTACTTACTCCAAACTGAGACTTTAACACTACACCCATTGGTGCAGCCAGATTGGTAACAAATGCGATCATACCAAAAAGTAAGATCATCATGATAATTGGCACTGTGTAATTTTTGTTTTTTGTCATAATTTGAGGTAATTAGTTTGTTAATGTATGATTTAATAGTTTGTGTTAATTCAGGATTCGAATTTGCGAAAAATAACTAAGTATTTAACCATGACCGGTTAAAAATTACAGATCAAGTTTAATCGATCCTTTCGCACGAATAAACAATTTATGACAACTACCTGAGCCATAAACATGTTCGAGTGTACTCACATATTTATCCAGCAAATCCTGTGGTACAAATGCCTGAATAGTTCCGCCAAAACCTCCGCCATGAACGCGCCAGGCTCCTTTTCCTTTCAGGATCATTTCGCTCAAAGCCAAAGCCAGCGAAACCACTTGTTCATCTTTATGAACAACATCGAAAATATTTTGATTGTACATGTACGAACTGTATCCTGATTCAACAACCATTTTCAGGAAAGCCTGAAAGTCGTTGTTTTCAAGTGCAGCAACTTGTTCAACAACTCGCTGGTTGTCGCCCTGAAAATGATATGCACGAAGAATTGCGCGGTCGCCGGTAACTTTTCGGATTTCAGGAATCTTGTCAACAATTTGTTCGAGAGTAACTTCTCTCAAAACTTTAGCTCCAAGAACTGCTGCAACTGCTTTCATTTCTGTCGGAAGTGATGCGTATTCAGCCTGAGAGGCAGCATCGTCGTGTCCACCGCCAACATCAGTAATAACCAATGCAAATCCGGTTGAAACGAAATCGAAGTCAACCTCTTTAACGATTGGTTTCGAAGGATCTTTAAAATCGATGGTTATTAATCCACCCACGGAACATGCAGTCTGATCCATCAAACCACAAGGTTTTCCGAAGTAATTATTTTCTGACCATTGGCCAATAATTCCATTTTCAACAGCACTCATCTTGCCATCATTGAACAGATGATTAATGACAGCGCCAATTAAAACCTCGAAAGAAGCTGACGAGCTCAAACCAGAACCTTTGGGTACACGTCCGTCGATGCAGGCATCGAAACCACCGATTTCGTATCCCAGTTGTTTCATCCGGGCACCAATACCTTTTACGATGGAAGATGAAGTATAAAATTGAGATTCATCAATAACCAGTTCCGACAAATCAACTTGAAATTCAGGATATCCAACCGATTTGATGCGAATTACATTTGTTCCGTTGGTAGCAGCAACTGCAATCATATCCAGGTTAACAGCGCCTGCCAGCACCCTTCCGTAGTTGTGGTCAGTATGGTTTCCACCAATTTCGGTACGGCCGGGAGAGCTGAATAATGCAACATCATCCGCTCCGTAAACCTTCTGAAATTCATTCATCAACGAAGTATAACGACTGGCCTGTTCATTCAGGACAACTTCATTAACGCCATATAATTCCTGAAATAAGGAATTTTTTCCATTGGCGATCTTTTCAATCAAAGCATTAATTTTTGCCATAGTGTTTTCGTGTTTAATTATTTATTGGTTTGTTTTTTATAATGTACATCAGGAAGATCGCGCAAACGTTGAGCTGCCTGTTCTGCAGTAATATCGCGCTGTGGACTGGCCAGCATTTCGTATCCAACCATGAATTTTTTAACTGAAGCCGACCGCAATAAAGGCGGATAAAAATGCATATGCAGATGCCATTCCGGATAATCCTTTCCGTCTGTTGGGGCCTGATGAAAACCGGCAGAATAGGCAAAAGAAACTTCAAAAAGGTTATCGTATTTGATCGTCAGCTTCTGGTAGATCTCAGCCAGCGACGTTTTTTCTGCCTCGGTTAATACAGCAATGTTTTGAACCGGACGTTTGCTGATAATCATGGTTTCGAAAGGCCAGACTGCCCAGTATGGAACAAGCGCAACAAAATGCTCATTTTCAACCAGGATGCGATCTTTTTTCAACAATTCAGCCTTCAGGTAATCGCCTAAAAGTGTTGTTCCATGCTTTTCGAAATACTCTTTTTGAGTTTTGAACTCCTTTTCAGGTTCGGTTGGAACCGACGATGACGACCAGATTTGTCCATGCGGATGGGGATTTGAACATCCCATGATTGCGCCCTTATTTTCAAAGATCTGGATATAATTAATGTTTGCATTCTTCGCCAATTCAGCATATTCTTCGCACCAAACATCAACAACCTTCCGAATGTCTGCCACTTCCATTTCAGGAATAGTCAGGCTATGGTCATCACTAAAGCAAATTACCTTGCAAATACCACTTTCACTTTTGGCCTGAAAAAGATTACCTTCATCAACTGTTCCTTCCGGAGAATCGGTTAACAACGAGCTAAAGTCGTTTGTAAACACGAAAGTTCCTTTGTACTGAGGATTGTACTTCCCTCCGGCCCTTTCATTTCCGGCGCATAAATAACAGGTAGGATCATAGGAAGGACGTTCGTCGGAAACAGTCTTTTCAACTTGTCCTTGCCACGGCCTTTTTGCTCGGTGCGGCGACACTAAAATCCAGTCACCGGTTAACGGATTTAAACGTCTATGTGGATGTTCTTCAATATTAAATTTACTCATATACAATTTCTCAAACTGGTGGGTACTGGTGGGTAAAAGTAGGGTTTTTACTCTTTCAGGTAGGATTTGTTGTTGTGTTTAGAAACATATCAAAGCGAGTTTCTTCTGATTAATGCTGACTGGTTCCGTATCTTTTCAGAACTCTTTTCCTGAATCATACGTGCAAGAGTCTGGCCCATCAGCTGAAAATCAGTGGATATGGTCGTTATTCCGCCCGCCACAATTTCTTTCAATACGGTATCATTAAAAGATACGATTCCGACGTCCTTGCCGAGTTGCAGATTTTTCTCTCCTGCCATTTTCACCAGTCGAACCAGATTTCGGTCGGATGGAACAAAATAGGCCTCTCCAATTTGCATCTCCTTATTGACCACATTCCTTATGATTTCTGACTGAATTCCTTTTTCGCTGCAAAACCGTTGAAATCCGATCATCCGGCCTTCAGGCTCTTTTCCTCCGGGAAAAATCATGATTAGCTTGCTGTACTTCTGAAGAAGATCGGATCCATTACTTAGCGAATCATAAACATCCTGTTCAAAATCCTGATAAACAACCGGATAATCCAGTAGATCTTCCTTCAAACGATCCAAAATATAAACTTTGTCTTTCGGCAGTCTTCCGATCACATCGGCAGTATAGTCGAAAGTAGCAGGCATAATCACATATGAGGTATAATTACCAACACTTTCAGAAATGAGATCTTTAAATACCTGGTAATTAAAGTGATGAAAATAGATATCGACGCTCGATTTTACATCCAGACTATTCAGAAATGAGGTATATAAATCTTCTTTAAACGCATTGAGCTCATCAAAAAGCACAAATATTTTCTGATCAAGTTTGATTTCGATACTATTTATATAGTATCCTTTACCCGGAATTGATTTTATTATACCCTTGGCTTTCAATTCATTGAAAGCCACCATGACCGTATCGCGCGAAAGTTCAAATTCAACGCAAATCTGATTTAGCGAGGGGATTTTATCTCCCAGTTTTAGGTTACCATTCGAAATTGCAGAGTAAATAGAATTAATAATTTGCCTGTACTTGGGAACACCTAAAGAATCATCAATCTGAATATACTTCACTCGATTTGAAATTTAGTGTGAATAGATTTCAAAAGTAAAAATAAAACGAAACAAAATACACAACCTGTACCTACCAGTATGGACAAAAAAATTATTTTTGTATTGTCAATTCAGAAAAAAGGAAAAGGAAGTAGTCAGTCGCAGTTTGCAGTCAGGCAACTCACAACCCGAAACATTCAACTCGCAACATTTTATAAAACTAAAATACACTACAATGAAAATTACCAGATCCCTGTTCGGGAAAACAAATGAAGGAATTGAAATTGAATTATTTACTCTAACCAACGATCATCAGGTAAGTATTCAAATCACCAATTACGGAGCGATCATTACCTCCATTGTAACTCCGGATAAGAATGGAGAACTGACAGATATTGCTTTGGGATTCGGGAAACTTGAAAATTATCTCAGCCCGGAATATCTTGGAAGTTATCCATATTTCGGAAGCATTTGCGGTCGAGTTTGTAACCGGATTGCTGATGGAAAATTTACCCTCGAAGGAAAAGACTACACGCTGGCGGTAAATAATGGGCCCAATCACCTTCACGGAGGTTTGGTGGGATTCGACAAAAAGGTTTGGACAGCTGAAATCCTAGAAGACACAGACAATGCAGGTGTAAGACTCAGCTATCTGAGCGCAGACATGGAAGAAGGATATCCGGGAAATCTTATCACCACCTGTACCTATACATTGAATAATAGCAATGAATTATCGATCGAATACACTGCAGAAACCGATCAGACTACCCTGGTAAACCTGACCAACCACACTTATTTCAACCTGACTGGTGGCAAAGAAACTATCTTGAACCACGAACTCGAATTGCCAGCCAAAACCTTTACCGAATCCGTGGGAAGTATTCCAACCGGTAAAATTGTCACCGTTAAAGACACTGCATTCGACTTTCTCGCAAAAAAGAAATTGGGCAAAGACATTGAACCTCTGCCTGATGGATACGATTTGAATTTTGTTCTGGACAATGTTGAAGGCAAGCTGGTTTATGCCGGTTGCCTGAGCGAAGAAACTTCAGGAAGAATGATTGAAGTCCATACCACACAACCCGGTATTCAATTGTACACCGGCTATTGGATTCCGGAGTTAATCGTCGATGGCCGGAAAAAATTCGGAAAGTATTCGGGCGTGGCACTTGAAACACAACATTTCCCTGATTCGGTTAACAAATCTCATTTTCCATCAGTAATACTGACACCCGGGCAAAACTTTTACGAGAAAACGGTTTACAAATTCGGAACAAAATAAAAAATGGGCTTCGGCCCTTTTTTTTCGACTTTCCCCGAACCTCCAAATAAGTATGATTTGTCAGGTATCTGATTAAAATTTGTACATTTGAATTCCATTGACTAATAAACAAAGACACTATGAGAACGATCATCGAACTTTTTGAAACCAGTGTTGCCAAATTTCAAAAAAACATTTACCTGTGGGAAAAACAAAACGGAACCTACGAAGGAACCACTTATCAGCAAACACATGATTTGGTGCTCCGGTTCGGCGCAGGATTAATGGCCATCGGACTGCAAAAAGGTGATCGTGTCGGCTTGATTTCTGAAGGCCGCAATGCCTGGATTATTTCGGGATTGGGAATTCTTTATGCCGGTGGCATTAATGTTCCGTTGTCGGTTAAACTGGATTCAAGTGTCGAATTCAAATTCAGGTTGCAACATTCAGGTTGCAAAATGATCATCGTTTCGAAAGGGCAGGCTGCAAAAATGGAAGAAATCCGCGATCAGTTGCCTGATCTCGAAAAAGTAATTTATCTCGATGGTAAGGAAAATATAGGTTCAAATGACATCTCATACCACCAGGTTTTAGCAAAGGGAGATGAATTCTTACTTTCAAAAGCTGCGGCATTTGAGGCTGTTTACAAAAATATTCAGCCTGACGATGTGGCCAACATTTCTTACACTTCAGGAACAACAGCCGATCCGAAGGGAATTATGCTTTCACACCTGAATTATGCCGCGAATGTCACTCAGGCTGACACCCTGTTAAAAATCAAAGAAGACTGGAAAACACTGGCATTTCTTCCGTGGGACCATTCCTTTGCACATACTGCCTGTTTGTATTGTTTCATGTACAACGGGGCAAGTGTTGCTTCGCTCGAAATTGGCAAAACCCCAATGGAAACCTTAAAGAATATTCCTAAAAATATCAAAGAAATTCAGCCTCATATCCTGATGAGCGTTCCTGCAGTTGCGAAAAACTTCAGGAAAGGAATCGAATCAGGAATACGCCAAAAAGGTCCGATAATTGAAAAACTGTTTAAACATGCTCTTAAAATAGCCTACGAATACAATGGATCGGGATGGGATCGTGGTAAAAGTTCTGTGGCCATTTATAAACCATTGCTGAAACTGTATGACAAAATCCTGTTCAGTAAAATTCGCGAAGGATTCGGGGGCAAACTTGAATTCTTTATTGGTGGTGGCGCTTTGCTCGATATTGAATTGCAACGGTTTTTCTATGCATTGGGAATGCCGATGTGTCAGGGATATGGATTGTCTGAAGCTGCTCCATGTATTTCATCCAATGTGCCAAGTGCCATTAAATTTGGCACTTCAGGCCGCCTGGTAAAATATCTTGACGTGAAAATCTGTGACCTGGACAACAATGAACTTCCGCTGGGAGAAAAGGGCGAAATCGTTGTAAGAGGCGAGAATGTGATGCTTGGCTACTGGAATAATCCAAAATCGACCGCGGAAACTTTAAAGGATGGATGGCTGTATACAGGCGACATGGGCTATATGGACAGTGATGGATTTTTATATGTTCTTGGCCGGTTTAAAAGTTTGCTGATCGCGAGCGACGGCGAAAAATACAGTCCGGAAGGTATTGAAGAAGCATTGATTGATCAGTCGCCGTTCATTGATCAGTGTATGTTATTCAATAATCAGAATGCCTATACTTCAGGAATGATTGTACCCAATATGCCTGCAATAAACCGGGAAATTGAGAAGCAGGGTATGAAACCCGGAACTGACGAGGCTTTAACCGAAGCATTAAAAATTATTCAGAAGGAAGTGGATGCATACAAAGCCGGTGGAAAGTTTGCTGATACGTTTCCAGAACGCTGGCTGCCATCTACGATTGTCATTTTACCTGAAGGATTCACCGAACAAAACCATTTGCTCAACTCAACCATGAAAATGGTACGAGGCAAAATTACTGAACGATTCAGTGATGAACTGGAATTTCTATATACATCGGAAGCTAAAAGCATTATCAACCAACGAAACCTGGGAACCCTGAGAAAATTGTAAAAAGCCGGAATGGAAATTTGATAAGATAATAATTCGACGATTTGACAATTGAATAATGAAAAATTTACTACTATTTACCATCCTGATATTATTTATAGCAGTAGGCTCATCTGCCCAAAAAGCTATTGGCTATGGCGGAGAATTATCTGTATTGAGTATTAAACCCAATGCAAGATTATGGATTTCAAAAAATACCGGATTCGAAGTCTTTGGAGGAATTGCTACTGAATTAGACTATTTTAAATTGAACGATGTGGAAGCCGGGGTTAAGATTTTGAAAACGATTATTTATAACCGATCAAATCGCACCTATTGGGGTGTTGTAGGAAAATGGAAGTGGGTAGATGTTTTTGACCCTAACAAAACGACCAGTTTACCAGTACCGGGAATATTTATCGGGAAAGAATGGTACAGTAAAAAGATAAACAGGAAAGGATTTGCTATTGAACTGGGTTATCAGTACGGTCATAAAGAATACACGGTTTACAGTCCGGAAAAGCATATTCCACTGCCCACAAAAGAACTGTTTGATGAATTTCCGCTGATACTCAATTTGAGATATTCCTTTTATCAGTTAAGAAAATAGTCTATTATACTTTCTTTTTCTTTTTCCCAATGACCTTTTCTTAATGACTATTTCCCACCAACTACGCCTAAATTGAGTATATCAAAATTGCGTTCATAGGAATTAACAAAAAGACTTTGATTCATATATCCGCCCATTGGGGCAACTTTCCTGAAATTAAAATCCATCTGGGTTAATTCCATCGGGTATTCGGGCAAGCAGTTTCTGAAATCCTGTCCATACCGGTATAGAGCACTCAGAAAATAATAGGAAACATCAAATCCCTGAAAACTAAACTGGGAAGGTTCGGTTGAAAACAATTCGCGGTACTGGCCGACAAATCGACGTACCAGCGGTTTGTTGTAATCAACAAAATAGGGCGACAAAAAACGTAGCCGGATTCGGTGAAAATTTTCTGTCTGAAGGCTTTTAAATTTAGTCATCGTTGGGGTTCCCATCAGAACAATGTTGTAGTTTTCTGCCAACGAACTCAGATTGGTCACAGATATACTTACCTGTGCCTCATTATCACTTGGAATGAAAAACACATTCTCTCCGGTTTCGTCCAAAAGCGGTTTAATGGAATTAATGCCATCGACCTGAATATTGTATTCGTGAAACAAGTGTCCTCCGGATTTTTTTAAAAGTTTATCCTTGCTTAATTGTGCCAGCTTTGCCTCTGATGAAGCTGAGTTGTCGGCAATCTGAAGCATGATAAAATTTTTGCCCGGAAACTCCCCGGCAATATAGTTAGCCGTTTGTTCATTCTGAAATTCCCTGGTTGGATTAACTTTGAAATAGTACGAATTATTTTGCTCAAAGCCACCCAAAGTCGATAAAGGTGAAATCATTGGAATACGGTTCTTGGCAGCAAATCCAGCCACTGTCTCCTGAAGTTCAGGTAAAACAGGGCCAATAATCAGGTTCATGTCACGAAATTCATCCAACAACAGCAACGAATTGATAGTCTGCTGGTTGGTTACATCAAACACATACAATTCAATGTTCATTCCTTTATTCTCCAAACTGTCGATGGCCAGCAAAACTCCTTCATAAAACTCGAGAAAACTCACCGTTTTCTGATCGATGTTTGTACCATTCACAATCGCTGAAGTATCGGAATTATTCGCGATAGCCTGACTAATACTCAAGTTTATTTTACTCATTAAAAGCTCCTTACCCACGCTAACCGCAACCGACTGATCATTAACTGGCAGGTAAAGTGGCAATAAAAGTGCAGCTTTATATTTCTGACTATTTTTACCGGAAAGCGGCTGGCAATCTGAGCTTTCATTTGCAACCTGATTCTTTGATTCCGGAGAAATATCCAACAATATTCCTGTATTTGCATTGTATTTATCGTCTTGTGAAACGATTCCACTTTGCGCCGGAATCTGGATAGTCTCCCCGGTTTCCAGACCACGGGTCAGCAGCGAAGGATTTGCCATTTTCAACTCACCCACTTCAATGCCAAACCGGTTTGCCAGGGAAAATAGAGTTTCACCTTTTTCAACCTTATATTTAGTTATGGTTCGATTTTCAGGTGCAGATTCTTCCACAACCTGAATCTTCTTTGCAGAAATTTTAAGTTTCATTCCGGTTTTCAGACCCTTTATAAGTTCCGGATTCAGCTTCATCATTTCCTCATGAGTGATACTGTATCGTTGTTCCAGACTATAAAGTGTTTCACCCGAAACAACCGGATGCACTGTGTATCCCGAAAGTTCATCAGGCGAATTAGAAATTGCCTGAGATTCATCAATTGATTGGTTTTTGAAACTTGTACTATTGACCGGTATTTTCAAAACCTGACCAATAACCACGCCTTTGGATAAATCAGGATTATTCCGGATGAGGTCATTCGCTGTAACTCCATACTGTTTGGCAATTGAAGGTATCGTTTGATTCCTGCCAATTTTATGGTAGTAATACTCTTCTGATGTAGTTTGGGTTTTTGTTTCCTGCTTTTTTGGTTCTGATTTAGGTTCCTCAACGACAATTCCAGTCGGAATCTTAATCGTCGTTCCTGCCTGCAAAACTCCTGCTAATCCAGGATTTGCCAGAAGAATTTCTTTTTGAGTAACCTTATATTTCTGGCAAATACTGAAAACCGTTTCGCTTTTTGTAACGGTATGCACAATATATTTCTTTCCGGAAATTCCAACTTCTTTCTGAGCATATCCTCCCAGAGAAATTAAAATCAGAAAAGCAAACAAACAAATTGATATTAATCGTTTCATGATTACCAAAAAGTAAATAGAACAATGCAACGCCCGAAAAGATTAAAATTAAAAGCAGTCTGGTTGAGTTAATGAAGAATCGACGAAGCGTCATGCCGAACTGGTTTCGGCATCTCCACATGAATGAGACCCTGAAACTCAGTCTGCCGGTTGGCAGAAAGTTCAGGGTGACCGTCAATCGACAATTTCAAGTTAACACAACCCTAAAAAGCTTTCTCTCCAAAATATTTCATAAACTGAACCCGCTCCCAGGCTTGAGCTGAAGTGGCCGATTGAGCCAATGAACCTTTAAAGTCTTCCAGTTTTTCAAATCCATGGTCATCCATCCAATCCGAAATCTCCAAATTCATTTTGGTAATGGCTGACGGACCTTCCTTGTAAAGAACCGATGCGATTTGTACCGCTGACGCACCTGCCAGGATAAATTTAATAGCAGTTTCTGAAGAATGAATTCCTGTTGAAGCTGCTAATTCACAAGACATTATTCCAGATAAAATACCGGTCCATCGCAAAGGCAGAATAAAATCGTGGGGTGAACTTAGTACATCGGTAGTAACAACGTTTAGATTTTCAATATCGATATCCGGACTGTAAAACCGGTTAAAAATGGTTATTCCAACAATTCCTGTTTGCGACAATTTCTGAACAATTCCGGCAAGATTCGAGAAATAATGACTGATCTTCACTGATACCGGTATTTTGACCACCTGAAGAACTTTACTGATCGTTTCAAAATAGAATTCTTCGTTATTCTCGCTCGACTTATTAACGTCAGTCGGATTAACGAACATATTTAATTCCAAGGCATCGGCACCGGCTTCTTCAATTTTCCGGGCAAACAAAACCCAATCGCTCGAACTGATGCAGTTGATGCTCGCAACAACCGGCACAGAGGTTCTGGATTTTACATCAGAAATTAATTGGAGATATTTTCGTATGTTCTCATCTTTGATCACATAATCAAAATAATCAAGGTATTCGGGGTCCGAATGCATATCCGACCGCAAACTCAGTTCTTCCTGCAATTCATGATATATTTCTTCTTCAAAAATTGATTTCAGGACAATTGCTCCGGCACCGGCTTCGGTCAGTTTCAGAACTTGTTCTGAATGACCGGTCATGCTGCTGCTTGCGGCTATTACCGGACTTTTTAAATCGAGTCCAAAAAAGCGGGTTGATATATTTGCCATAAAAAAGGATTTACAATTTAATTATTTACAATTTACAATTAAGCCAATTAAGCAAAAATAGTAAATAGTCAATGAACAAATGGTCAATTGGCTATCGTTTTTCCTGAATGTATTGATCCATTCCGGCAGCAGCTTTCCGGCCATCGCCCATTGCTAAAATCACAGTCGCTCCACCTCTCACAATATCGCCGCCCGCAAAAATTTCAGGAATTGAACTTTGCATGTTTTCTTCGTTCACTTCGATGGTTCCCCATTTACTAACTTTCAGTTCCTTCACTTCCGAAGGAATTAGTGGATTTGGCGAAACTCCCACGGCAACAACCACGAGATCCACCGGAATATCATATTCCGATCCCTCCAGCACGATTGGCCTGCGACGCCCTGAAGCATCAGGTTCGCCGAGCGTCATCCGCTGTATCCGCATCCCGTTTACCATACCTTTTTCATTGGCATAATATTCAATCGGATTGCAAAGGTTCATAAATTCAATGCCTTCTTCTTCAGCATGATGAACTTCTTCGATCCGCGCAGGCATTTCTTCACGCGACCGCCGATAAATGATCATCGCACGCTCGGCACCTAAACGTTTTGCTGTACGAACCGAATCCATGGCGGTATTTCCTCCACCGATGACGGCTACATTTTTACCTTTAATTATCGGGGTATCAAACAAATCGTTTGCTGCATTCATCAGATTTACCCGGGTAAGGTATTCATTGGATGAGAGAATTCCATTGTAGTTTTCTCCCGGAATATTCATGAAACGCGGCAAACCGGCACCACTGGCGACAAAAAAAGCTTCAAATCCTTCTTCTTTCAGATCATCGAAACTGGCCGTTTTTCCAACGATAAAATTTCGTACAAATTTGACACCCATTTTCTGAAGGCTGTCCAATTCAACATCCACAATTTTGTTTGGAAGCCGGAATTCCGGAATTCCATATTTTAAAACTCCGCCAATTTCGTGCAAAGCTTCGAAAACCGTCACATCATAACCCAACTTTACCATGTCGCCGGCAAATGACAGCGAAGCTGGCCCGGAACCAATGGCTGCCACTTTAATTCCGTTAGCAGGAGCAACTTCAGGTACCGACATAAATCCGCTTTCGCGCTCATAGTCAGCGGCAAATCTTTCCAGGTGACCAATAGCCACCGGATCCTTTTTCATTTTCTGGGTATAAAAACAAGTGGCTTCGCACTGTTTTTCTTGTGGGCATACCCGACCACAAACTGCTGGTAATGCAGAAGTTTCTTTCAGCGTTTTTGCTGCTTCCAGAAAACTTCCCAACTCAATATATTTGACAAATTTGGGAATATTGATGCTGACCGGACATCCGTCGATACAGGTTGGACTGGGGCAATCCAAACATCTCGAAGCCTCGGATTGTGCCTGATCTGCCGTCAGACCAGTGTTTACTTCCCTGTCCTGATAACGGATACGCACAAATGGATCAAGTTCAGGCATCCGGGTCCTGATTCTGGCCGTGCGATCCTTGTTGGGCATTTTCTTTCTCAGTTCAGTACGCCATTCTTTTTCGCGCTCTGTTTGAAGATATTCTTTAGTTGTCGACATTTCTTAAAGTTTATTGAATTACTGATACCTTTCGTTGGCCAATTTTTCTTCAGTGGCATATCCGCCCAAACGCACTATCAACTCATCAAAATCGATCTGATGGGCGTCAAATTCCGGTCCGTCGATGCAGGTAAAAAGGGTACGACCGCCAACACTCACACGGCAGGCACCACACATTCCGGTACCATCCACCATGATTGCATTCAAACTTGCCTGAGTAGGTATCTCATATTTTTTGGTAAGAAGCGAGGTAAATTTCATCATCACGGCAGGGCCAATAGCAATACATTCATTGACCGTTTCACGTTGAATAACCATTTCAGCTCCGGTTGTAACCAAACCTTTGGTTCCATATGATCCGTCATCGGTCATAATGATCACCTCATCCGACCATTTCCGGATTTCGTCTTCCAGGATGATCAGGTCTTTGTTACGGGCAGCAAGAATCGATATAACGCGGTTTCCGGCTTTTTTGAAAGCTTCAACAATCGGCAACATCGGTGCAACACCAACACCACCACCACAAGCTAAAATTGTTCCGGGATTGTGAATATGTGTTGCTTTTCCAAGCGGACCAACCATATCGAGAATAGAATCTCCAACGGTCAGGTCAAACAGTTTGGATGAACTTACTCCCATTTTCTGCACCACCAGATCAATAGTTCCCTTAACCGGGTCAGCACCAGCTATAGTTAAAGGAATACGTTCTCCCTTTTCATCGACCCGCAATATCACAAAATGCCCCGGTTTGCGCGACTTGGCAATTCGGGGAGCATCAACAACAAATTTGGCTACTTTTTCAGAAAAAAGAACCTTCTCTACTATCTGGTTCATTGCAACAGTTTTAATTAACAGTTTTTGGAATGATCGGCAAAAGTAGCAATGTGATCAGAATATAAATCCACAAAGCACTTCTTTTTTGGCAGGTGGAGTTTATTTAGAAGTATTCTTAAGTATGCGTTAGGAAACTCTGGATTATTCTTTGCCTGAAAATAAATGTCATCTGGTCTAAAAAAACCGAATTGATTGCTCCTAAAAACTCCTATCTTTAACCTTTTGTATTTGTCAGAAAGCTCCGTCAAAAAAATGGTTTCAGAAGTTTAAGAATTATAATAAATATCAAATTGGCTCAGGAATTTATCATCGCGTTAACCGAACACCGGGCTGTTGGCAGCATTTTCGTCCCTCTTTTAATTGAGCAGGAACGAAACTATTTTACTGTTCTGAAAACGGTAAAATTGCGCGATTACAAATCCGGAGAAGTCATATTAGATGAATCGGAACTGGAATTGCTCAAACTCATTGAGAATTACAGCGACGAAATGCTGGTCAAAAAATTCACACGGAAAACTGACAAGGTCAATCTTTTACAGAATCTGGATGCCGATCTGTTTCAGAATCACATCAGTCCGTACATCGAAAAATACATTTACCGCTGTATTCTATTGCTGATGAAAGGTCAGACCAGACTTTTCTATAAACAAGTCAAATACGCCCACTTGTATGACGAGGATGAAATCCGGGTCAACCGAAGTTTTTCTGAAAGCATCTTTTACTTTAACCGTGACGAGACCGGCACGAAATACAAATTAAGAATTAGTCATGAAGGAAAAACTATTGATCTGCTGCGGAAAAACATCCGGATGATCAGTACCATTCCGTGCAGTTTTGTATTGCAAAACAGGCTTTTCGTGTTCGAACAGCTTTCAGGCAAACGGATAACTCCATTTCTGACCAAAGAAGTGGTGTCGATTCCACCACAAGTTGAAGACAAATATTACCAGACTTTCATCCTGAATACCATCAAAGAATCGGAAGTTGAAGCGATAGGATTCGAAATCAGGATGAGCTATCCATCGCGAAAAACGATCATTTCGCTCGAACAGGATCTGAGCCTGCAACCGGTACTATCAATTAAATTCAGATACGACGACACGTTTTACCAGGCCGATTCGCCTTCGGCTACAGCCGTTAATTTTGAAAAGAAAAACGGCAACTACCTGTTCAACAAATTTATGCGGGAACGTTCATGGGAAGATGCACAATTGAATCTCCTGAAAGGCCTCGGATTAAAGTTTAAAAACGGGTTTTGGAATCCCGAAGAAAACAGAGTGCAAACCAACGAGGAC
>CAIPKZ010000036.1 GCA_903865775.1 uncultured Prolixibacteraceae bacterium
GCTGCACGAAGACGTTGATTCACCTGTTCCCGGATTAACCCATCGCTATCCCGATCGTGTTTTATTGCTGGTAACCCACCAATGCTCGATGTACTGCAGGCATTGTACACGCCGAAGAGTGGTAGGCGAAACCGACAGTCCGATGAGACAGGATCATCTGGAACAAGCCTTTGAGTATATCCGCAGCAATCCCATGATACGCGATGTGATTATTTCCGGCGGAGATCCTTTAGTTCTGAGCGATGAACGGATTGACTATATTTTGGGCGAACTCCGGAAGATTGAACACGTGGAGATTATTCGTCTGGGAACCCGTATGCCCGTGGTACTGCCCCAACGCATTACCGACAATTTGTGCGAAGTCATCAAAAAGCATCATCCCGTTTATGTCAATACGCACTTTAATCATCCCAAAGAAATTACGGAGGAAACAAAAATTGCCTGCGAAAAACTGGCCAATGCGGGAGTAAACATTGGTAACCAATCGGTTTTGCTGAAAGGCGTAAACGATTGCCCGAACATTATGAAAAAGCTTTCGCACAAGATGATGCTGATTCGTGTCCGTCCATATTACATCTACCAGTGCGACTTATCCATTGGGATTTCGCATTTCAGGACACCGGTTTCGAAAGGAATTGAAATTATTGAGAACCTGCGTGGACATACTTCGGGACTTGCAGTTCCGACTTTTGTGGTAGATGCTCCAGGCGGAGGTGGTAAAATTCCGGTCATGCCCGATTACCTGATTTCGCAAACCAACGATAAAGTGATACTCCGTAATTTTGAAGGCGTGATTACTGCTTACTCGCAACCAATGCATTATGAAGGGCACAAAAAGGAAAACTGCGAATTTTGCGCAGACAAAAACCTTCTGGCAAAAGATGGAATCGCTACCTTGCTAAATGGAGATCGGATCATGTTGCAGTCCGACGATCTGAGTCGTTCCAGGCGCAGTAACGGGAAACACTTATAATAAAACATTCAGAAGCTGTCTAAATTTAATTTCTAAATCCCGTCAGGGATTATATGTGGGTAGAAAACAAATGAATTGACAAATTTCGTCCCGGAAGGGACGAGACATTCTAGGTTCTGTTTAGCTTTCTACCCACATTTGGTGCCTACGGCACGTTCTTTTTTACTTGAAATTGAGGTAACAAAAACAAAATATAAAATTTCAACAGTTTATTCGTTTTAAAAAGACCTTAACTTGATCCTTAACAACGAACATATCAGGCCGTACCTGCTGCAAAATCTTCAGGATAAAACCACCTTTATTGCTGGAAATGCGAAGAATGCCGGTAAAACGACTTTCCTCAATTTCCTGTTGCCGATACTTCGGGTAAGCGGGAATCCGTTTGTTTACACCAGTATAGGTGTCGACGGTGAAGATTTCGACCGGATTACCAGTCAAAGAAAGCCGCAAATTGTGGCTGTTGAGGGTGATTTTGTTGTTTCGACCAGCAAATCGCTTCAAAACAAAGGATTTCAGTTGCTTGAAGCTTTTCCGTTTCATACCACCGCAGGTCAGATTGTGATGGGAAAAGCAACCCGACAGACTCCGGTTGAACTCATCGGGCCGGAAGATAATGACAGTCTTGCTTCGATCCTTGAGGTGATTAAAACAAAGCACCAAATCAATACGGTTTTGATTGACGGCGCCATCAACCGGATTACCCAGCTGGCAAGTGCGGTCAATCCGGTGTATGTATTTGTAGCCACAGTTGACAGCCGAAATGTGAATGAGCTGATGCAAGAATTAAAACGACTTACAGTGCTGAATGAGATTCCGGTCTGGGATAAACTAACGACTAATGCCGAAGAAATACAAGGCGCGCTGACCGAATCCCGATTAAGAGAGATTCCTGTATCATGCAATTCGCTTGTTATTAGCGATTTCACAAAGATATTTTTACCTTTAAGAAGTTTGCTGAATTTGCTTCAGACACGAAAAATCAGCTTTAGAAACCGGTTTCCCATGTTGTTTTGCGTTTTAAACCTGAAAGATATCAGTCAGCAACAATGCAAAGATCATTTGAACAAAATTGGCTTTTCCATCGATGTGCTCTTTAATCCGTACCAACAAATTCCGTCATGATCGTTACTGAAGAACTTTTTCAATTCACACGTTTCGGAGAATTCTACGAAAATTTCAGGCCGCTGACCGTTTTTGGCAAACGGTTCAAAAACCGGCGGGTAGTTTATGATCGGGCTGCCGACCTTCAGGAAGTTTATGACTTGATTGCCAAAACCTTCGATTTTATTGCAGAATATCCTGAAAAAACGAATCAGATTGAGTTCTTTTTAAAGCGGATTTCGCCTCTGAACACCTTTGAAAAAGAAACATTCGACACAACCGACCTCTTTTTGTTAAAGCGGTTTCTCGGCAATTACAAGTCAATCAGCACACTGCTTTCTCCGGAATTAAAGAAGATTCTTGGAGCCGGTTTTGAGCTCGATGAACTGCTTTCACTGCTTTCAAAAGGTGAAAACGAAATCGATACTTTTTATATTTCAGGCGATTACAATCCCAGACTAATGGAAATTCGGTCGAAGATTGAAGCGGTTGACAAAGAAATTCAGGCGATCCGGAGCGAAACTTTTTCATTCCTTCAGGACAAATACGGCCTCAACTTTACAAACCTCGATTTTTTGGTGGTTCCTGAAATGACAGCATTCCGTTTTGAACCTAACCTGATCTATAAAGAACCTTTTGATAATTCTTCGGTATTGGTAAAACCTGTTATGCCTGAGCTCTTTTTTAAGAAATCAGAAGTACGGGAGAACCTTATCATTACAGAAACAGAACTTGAGCACGAAGTACTTCTTTTTCTTTCGGCTGAAGTAAAAAAACAGATCGCAGAAATTGAACAGGCGATTGATACCATTCAGAACATTGATGTCAATCTGGCTAAAGCGCAGATGGTGCAGAGCATGGAATTAACTTCACCGATCCTGACGGAAGAAGCCGTTCAAATTGAAGTTACGGATGGGCATTTTCTTCCGCTGGAAAAGCAATGTGCTGAAAAAGGACTTCGCTACCAGCCGCTCAATGCGACATTCGATAACCAAACGATTGTAATCAAGGGTTCCAATATGGGAGGAAAAACGGTTTTGCTGCAGACCATCGGATTCCTTCAACTGATCAGCCAGACGGGTTTTTGGGTCCCGGCAAAACGGTTTCGATCGCGGGTATTTAAGCACATTCAATTCATCGGAATCGAACACAAGTCCAAAGAAATTGAAGGATTGAGCAGTTTTGGGAAGGAAGTTTTTCAGCTCAGTACTGTTTTGAATACACTTGACGAACCGGTTTTAATACTGATCGATGAATTTGCGCGAACCACCAATTCCATTGAAGCCGAAGCATTGACTGCCGCTCTGCTGGAAACATTCTCAGAAAAAAATACGGTGAATGCCTTTTTGTCAACTCATTTCACTCATTTGCCGTTAAGTGGACAGGCATCGGTTTACCGGATGAAAGGACTCGACTACGAAGCATTTGAAGAGGAATACTCGCGAAGCGAAAACCTTGATATAACCGATCGCATCAGATTACTAAATCAGCATAACGATTACAGCATTGTGAAAGACACTGCAGATTTGCCCTGTTATGACGCACTTCAGATTGCCGAATCACTTGGCTTAAACAACGAATTAATTAACCGCGCCAGGAACATTTTAGGAGGAAAAAATGAATAGATCAAAATTGGATCTCGATCCCGAAAAGATTGACTATGCCCGCGAAATCTCGAAAAAGATAACGCAACCCGTTCAGGATTATATTTCCGGACATACCACCGTTTCGGTTGAGCGGACCACCTTGCGAATGCTTGGCGCAGATGGCATTGATGCCAACGAAGTTCCGGTTCCCAATCTCATTATTCAGCAATTGAAAGATCGGGTTGGTGAAGGCGCAGCTAAGTTTTACATCAACGCTCTTCTGAAAAAAGGTCTCACGCCGTCTGCATTAAATAGCGAAATTGCCAATGGTCTGGATATTTCGACACTCGAATGGGCTGAATCAACTCAGATTGAAAAGAAAGCCGCCGAATTGGTTCAATCGTTTTCTTCACGCGTCAAGGAAAATGTAAGGTTCCGGAACGAAAAACTGACTCAGTTCAACAGCAGTCAAAGCACACCGCTGCTCTATTTAATCGTAGCTACCGGAAACATCTACGAAGATGTAAAACAGGCACAAGGCGCTGCCATTCAGGGCGCAGATGTGATCGCAGTGATACGCACCACCGGACAAAGTCTGCTCGACTACGTTCCTTTTGGCCCAACCACCGAAGGATTCGGAGGCACCTATGCGACTCAGGAGAACTTCAAAATCATGCGCAAAGCCCTGGATGAAGTTGGTGAGAAAATTGGCAAATACATTCGTTTGGTCAATTACTGCTCCGGACTTTGCATGCCCGAAATTGCCGTCATGGGTGCCTTGGAGCGCCTGGATATGATGCTGAATGATTCGATGTACGGCATACTTTTTCGCGACATCAACATGTACCGCACTTTTGTGGATCAGAAGTTTTCGAGAATGGTCAATTCTTTTGCCGAAATCGTGATCAATACCGGCGAAGACAACTATCTGACGACTTCGGATGCCTTCGAAAAAGCGTACACCGTAACTGCCTCACAGTTTATCAATGAGCAGTTTGCCTATGAGTCGGGCATGCCGGCGCGGTTAATGGGTTTGGGTCATGCTTTTGAGATGAATCCCGAAATGAAAAATGGATTTCTGTTTGAGATGGCTCAGGCACAAATGGCCCGAGAGATTTTTCCTGAAGCACCTTTAAAATACATGCCGCCAACCAAATACATGACCGGCGACATTTTCAAAGGATATGCCATGAATACGCTTTTCAACTTCATAGCCAAGTCAACCAATCAGGGAATTCTGCTGCTGGGAATGCTGACAGAAGCCATTCACACGCCTTTCATGCAGGACAGGTATTTGGGTGTCGCCAATGCCAGATATGTATTGAACAGCATGGCCGATTTTGCTGATGATATTGAATTCCGGAAGGATGGCATCATGCAGACCCGGGCCAAAGACGTATTGGATCAGTCCATTTCTTTTCTTGAACAGATCAGCGAAAAAGGATTGTTCAACGCAATTGAACAACGCCTGTTTGCCGAGGTTGCCCGTCCCAAAAATGGCGGGAAAGGACTGGACGGCGTCTATGAAAAGACCGATGGATATTACAATCCCATGTATTCATTTTTAGAGCGTGAACTGAAGATTAATTAGAACGGAGGAACTATGCAACTCATCAAACCTTATGGAGATACTTTGAACGATGGAGCTGTTCAGCTTTCGTTTACCTTGCCGGTGTCAAATGGAGCCAAAGCCATTGAAGCGGCCATTCAATATACCAAAAAACTCGGATTCACTGAAGTCGAAGTAGTGAACGCTCATCCGCTTTCCGACGATTTTACTTTTTTCGTGGTTTACGGAAAGACCTCAATGGCGATTGATTACGACAAAATCGTGGTTGAAGAAATTGAAAAGCCGATGGATTTTTACGGGGTAAACAGTTACATCAAGGAACACATCCAGCGAAAGATTGCAGTGATTGGTGCCTGTACCGGGACCGATGCGCACACCGTTGGAATTGATGCCATCCTAAACATGAAAGGCTGGGAACAACACTACGGATTGGAACGGTATCCGATGATTGATGCCTATAACCTTGGCGCACAAATCCTGAATGAAGATTTAATCCGTCTGGCCGTGGAGAAAAATGCTGATGCCATCCTGGTTTCGCAGGTGGTTACACAAAAAGATGTGCATATTCATAACCTCACCAACTTCATCGAACTGCTTGAAGCAGATGGTCTGCGTTCGAGGTTCATCGTACTTGCCGGCGGACCGCGCATCAGCAACAAACTGGCACTCGAATTGGGTTTTGATGCCGGTTTTGGCCGTGGCACCTATCCGGAGCATGTTGGTTCATTCATTGCAAAAAAGATGGTTGAGAAGATGATGAGATAATATTTGGGAAATTACAATTATACAATTTACTATTGACCATTTGATTTACTCTCTGCGACTTCTCTTTAAACTCAGCGGTTAAAAATATAAACTGAAGAGATATTGTCAATAAAACCGAAATAACCATGAACGAAGTATTTATCATTGATGCGGTCCGCACAGCAATCGGAAACTTTGGAGGAACAATCTCCTCGCTTTCCGCCACGGAACTGGGAACGACTGTAGTTAAAAACCTTTTGGCGCGAAATAAGCTGAATGGTGAAGAAGTGGATGAAGTTTTAATGGGCAATGTTTTGCAGGCTGGTCAGGGCCAAAATATGGCCCGACAGGTAGCCATTCATGCCGGTATTCCGAATGATAAAACAGCCATGACC
>CAIPKZ010000037.1 GCA_903865775.1 uncultured Prolixibacteraceae bacterium
CCAATTCGGAACACCTGCAAAAGGTGATCGATGCCGCACCTGACGTGATTTCGCACAACATGGAAACCGTTCGCCGCTTAACGCCCAAGGTGCGCAGCACGGCCCGTTACGACCGGAGCTTGCAGGTGATTTCAATCATTTCCGGAGCGGGTATTGTTTCCAAATCAGGGATCATGGTCGGTTTGGGAGAAACTGAAGAAGAAGTCCTTCAGTCGATGGATGACCTTCGTGCGGCAGGCTGCAAAGTCGTAACTATTGGACAGTATCTTCAGCCCGATTCGAATTTATTGCCGGTTCAGGAGTATATCAAACCCGAAACCTTCGAAATGTACCGGAGGGAAGGCCTGAAAAAAGGATTTTCGTATGTCGAAAGTAGTCCTTTGGTTCGGTCGTCTTACCATGCGGAGCGGCATGTTCAGGGATAAACAGCAAGCCATCCATAAAATTTTACCCGATATTGAAAAGTCATTTATGGTCATTTGTTTCACGTCATTCATGGTAAGAATAGATAAGGTTTCTACTTGTATCATTTCAACAAAATCTTGATGCAACGTCATGACATCCCGAGACCTGGGATCGGCATCCTCAGATAGAATGAGACCCCGAAATAAATTCGGGGTGACCGGGACTTGAAAATATCAAATTAACGTGAAACTTGGCAGCCAAAAATTACCAATGCCTCTTTCCTAATGACAATTGAATGACTATAAATGACAATTGAATGATTTTTTTGAAACAATTTTAATGAAACGAACAAAACATACCGTTCTGGATGTTATCAATTTAACTCCTGAAACTTTTATAATCCGGCTCGACCGGAAGGATTTTCAATTTGAGCCCGGTCAATATGTGGTTATCCGGATTCCGGATCAGAACAAAGGCCGGGAATATTCGATCTATAGCGGAATTGCCGATGAATACCTTGATTTTTTAGTACGCGAAATTCCGGCAGGTGATTTTTCGCGCTACCTGCGCCATTTGAACCCTGGTTCTGAGTTGGATGTGGAAGGTCCAAAAGGCTATTTCATACTGAACGAACATTCGAAAATGGGAAAGCCAAGTTTATTTATTGCTTCAGGAACAGGTATTTCGCCGTTCCATTCCTATGTGAAATCATTTCCTGAGTTGAACTACAAGGTGTTGCATGGGGTTCATTTTGCAAACGAAGCATATGGTCGGGAAACATTCGATCCGCAGCATTTCGTGTTGTGTACTTCCCGGAGTGCCGATGGTGATTTCTTTGGAAGGGTCAGCCTTTATTTAAATCAGAATCCAGTTTCTGTTGAAACGATCTGCTATCTCTGCGGAAATTCCGATATGATTGAAGAAGTCACCACCATTCTCGAAAAGAATGGACTTCCAGCTGAGAATATCCGGACCGAAGTTTTCTTTTAAATTCCGGGATAACTCAAAAATACCTTTTTCTGTTTTTTTCGTAAAACAATTGAAGTCTGGATTTTGTATTTGAAAAACAAATTCCACTCGTAGGGGTTAATGGCTTGGATACTGTCATGTATTTGTTGTTTGAATGTCATTCAGGAATGATAAAAACAATTCGCATGAGACCTTTCTTCAATTGTTGTTACCTGATTTTCCTGACTATCGGAATTCTCCGCGGTTCATTCGAAGCAAACGCCCAGATCAGTGAGCATGGGATTCCTGAAAGTTTTCTTTTGGTTCAAAAACAGGCTGTTTTGATTCCGACATTAAAACTGGATTCAGTGCATGTTCAGAAAATGATGAGAGAAGATCAGGAACTGGGGATTGAAAACCGGTACGGAGTTGTTCAGCAGAAGGATATCAACATCAAAGAATCCGGAGTACGAACTGAAATTCCGGGCAAAGGTATCGTCTGGCAATACGAGATCAGGTCAGAAGATGCTTATTCGATCGGAATATTTTTCAAAACATACCATCTTCCACCCAATGCAAAAGTATTTCTATACGATTCTTCCCGAACTCTGGTGAGAGGTGCCTTTACTTCAAAAAACAATAATCCGGGCCATCAGTTGCCGGTTGCGGAGTTTCCCGGAAATAACCTGGTCATTGAATATTTTGAACCCTATAATCCGGAGTTCCCGGGTGAATTGGTTCTGGGTTCAGTATCGCAGTCGTATATCAATTTTCAAAACGACGAAGTGGTCCGTATCGGTGTCAATTGCCCCGAAGGTGATGATTGGAAAAGACAGAAAAGCAGTGTTTGCCTGATGACTTTTAATGATGCCTTTTATGCCTACTTTTGTTCCGGAGCACTGCTGAATAATGTCAAAGTTGACGAAACTCCATATTTTCTCACAGCCAATCATTGCATTGCTTCCCAGGAAGTCGCCAATACGCTGGTTACCTATTTTAACTTCGAGAATTCAAGCTGTTTTTCAAACGACGCAATTAAAAGTCAGACAATATCGGGTGCAAAATATTTGTCTGGAAGCAAGTATTCCGATTTTTCGCTTTTGCTTCTAAATGAATATCCGCCTGAAGAATACAATCCGTACTACGCCGGATGGGACGCCGAAGGGCTCAACTCAACTTCCGGAGTTTGTATTCATCATCCGGTCGGATCGCCCAAATGCATAGCCATCGACAGTCTTCCAATTACCAGTTACCCCGAGAAAGTTAAGTGGGCTTTTGGAGTTTCGACAACTCTGGCAAATACGCATTGGAAAGTTCGGTTTGATCAGGGCTACCCTGAAACGGGTTCTTCCGGAGGTCCACTTTTCAATCAGGACAAGCGGATTATCGGACAACTTCACGGAGGTACAAACTCGGTGATGCTTTTCGGGAAGTTTTCGGAATCCTGGAATTATAATTCATCGGAAGATGAGCAGTTGGCTCATTGGCTCGATCCGGACAATACGACTAAAACTTTGGACGGAATCTGGAAATTGAGGCCAACGGCAAATTTTCGTGCCGAAATACAGGAGGTGTGCTCCAATTGCGCGGTTTCGTTTTATGACGAAAGTACATTTAATCCGTCCAGCTGGCTTTGGAAAATTGAACCAGCATCCTACCGTTTTGCCAATGGAACCGACAGCACTTCTCAAAATCCGCAAATCATGTTTCTGAATGATGGCAATTACTCGGTTTCCTTGTTTACTTCAAACCAATTCGGGCGCGATGAAATGACAGCTCTAAATTACATTCGCGCCAAAAGTAAGCTGGATGTTAAGTTTCAGAAAATAAGTAGTGATAATGAGGTTTGTGGTTGCGATTTGAATGAGTTTCCGTTGGTTGCCAAAGGGGCAGTTAACTATCGTTTTCAAATGGAAAAATCGCAAATGATAGAAACCCGATCCAGTTCCGACACCCTTTTTATGACCTTGAATCCTTCTGGCTATTATACCAAATCATTTGACACATGGGTCAACATTGTCGGTACAAATGGCACCTGTAGTGCTACTGACAGCATTTTGCTTCATGTCATCATTCAGCCCAATGATCATATTGCCAACGCGGCCAGGCTGCATTTGGGACGTAATACCGGCTATTCCAATCAGTGCGCAACAGTTGAGAAAAATGAACCGCATCCATCGTCATCATGCGTGGATGAAAACAGCTGGTGTCCTAATCCTGAAGGAAATTACAGCGTATTGAATAATTCCGTCTGGTTCACTTTCAATGCACCGTCCAATGGATTAACAAGCATCAATACCAGCGGGTTTGACGATCAGATCGCAGTTTACGAAGCGGCGTCGTTCGGTTCGATTTTATTTGGAAATTCCAGCCACTATTCCATTCTGGCGGCCAATGATAACCGTTCGGTTTCCGACAAAACAGCCTTGATTGAAAATCTGGCACTTGTTCCCGGAAAACAATACTGGCTGCAGGTTGACGGAGATGTCAATGCCTACGGGAAACTGGTGATCGATTTGATAAGCAATTCTCTGGAAATATTTCCGAACCCGTCGAATGGGGTCATAAGTATCGTAATATCCAATCCTGATGCCGGAACTGCATTTGTCGATATTTCTTCTCTTGATGGCCGGAGATTGTTTTCTGAAAAATACGGTGTCAGTTTGAATACCAACAAGTTTGACATTGATTTGTCAGGCTATTCCAAAGGCATTTATCTGATCAATGTTCGTATAAATGGTTCTCGGCTTACTAAAAAACTTGTTCTTTGGTAATGCTGGCTAATTTCCTAATTTTGTTGAATAGCAACTCGAATAATCAATTCTGTAAACCATTTCGGATGACCCAAATTTCAATCAGCCCTGAACTTAAAAATCGCTGTCCAAGGTTGAGATTAGTTTGTATTGAATCTGATGTAATTGTTTCAGAATCTCAGGAAGGTTTGATTACAGAGATTAATGACCGGATTGAGCAAATTAGTCGGACTCTGCTAATTGAGTATGTCAGTAAAACTCCAGCCATTGAAGAATCCCGAAAAGCCTATCGGGCCTGTGGAAAAGATCCAGCGCGGTATCGCTTATCTGCAGAGGCCCTGTTACGAAGGGTGGTCTCAGGAAAAGGATTGTATCACATCAACAATGTAGTCGATCAGTTGAACCTGGTTTCCATTACCAGTGGATTTTCAATTGGCGGTTATGATGCAGACTGCATTCAGGGTGATGTCAGTTTCGGGATTGGGAAAGTTGATGAACCTTATTCAGGAATTGGAAGAGGCGAATTGAATATTGAAAACCTACCTGTTTTCCGGGATGATCTGGGCGCTTTTGGAACACCAACAAGTGATTCGCAGCGTACCGAAGTTACTTCGCAAACCAATCGGTTTTTAATGATTCTGATCGATTTTGGAGGCGATAATCTGTTGGATGCGGCAGTGCAGCTGGCTGAGAGGCTTTTGGAAGAATATTGCCATGCAACCAATATCAGAAAATTTTATATCGGATATTAAAAAGTAAAATAAAGTCATTGATGGTCATTGGTTTCACGTCATTTGTTGTCACTCCATTTGATTTGAGACCTTGACTACGAATGACAATAGAATGACAATCAATGACAATTTAATGACCCGCACTATGACACATGAAACCATACAAGTTGCCATATTTCAGCTCGATTTGGTATGGGAAGACCCATCAGCCAATCGGTTGAAAATTGATGAATGGCTAAAGAAGACCGACGAAAAAACAGATCTAATTTTCCTTCCTGAAATGTTTTCAACCGGCTTTTCCATGAATGTTTCGGAATTGGCTGAACCGATGGATGGAGAAACCATTCAATGGATGAAAATCCGCAGTCATGAATATCAGATTGCTCTTTGCGGAAGCCTGATCATTCAGGAAAACGGATACTATTTCAACCGGCTGGTTTTTACTGAACCTTCCGGAGAAGTGCATTTTTACAACAAGCGCCACCTGTTTACCATGGGAAACGAGGAAAGTCATTTTGAGCCTGGAACTGATCGCATAATTCTGACATACAAAGGCTGGCGCATCTGTCCGTTGATTTGCTACGACCTTCGGTTTCCGGTTTGGGCCCGCAACCGAAACGAATACGATATTTTGGTCTATTCTGCCAATTGGCCGCAGTCAAGGACCGAAGTCTGGAATACTTTGCTGAAAGCCCGGGCAATCGAAAATCAGTCGTATGTGGTTGGGGCCAACAGAGTGGGGACTGACGGAAATTCCATCGGCTATTCCGGAAATTCACAAGTTATTGATTCGAAAGGGAACGTTCTTTCAACAATTGAGGAATATTCAGAAGGTATTGTTTCCGCTCAAGTTTCGTATTCAGAACTGATGAAATTCAGGTCAGATTTTCCGGTTTTGAACGATGCAGATTCATTCTTTCTTAAATGATTTCTTAAGTGATTGAATTGTATGATTGTTTTTCAAGTATTTCGAATTCATTATTACCTTGCACCAACTAATTAAATAACTAAATCATGAAATTAATTCTTTCTCTGGTATTCTTTATTCTGGTTTTTAGCGCATTTTCAAAAGACTATAAAATCGCTTCTCCAAACGGTCAGATTTCGGTAACTGTTTCTGCTGACTCCCAAATCAGGTGGTCAGCTTCTGTCGACAATCATTCCATTTTTAACAACAATTCGATGAGTCTTGATTTGGGAACCGCTCTGCTTGGTGCAAATCCCAAAGTAGTTTCCGAAAAAATGACATCCGTTTCTGAATATGTTCAAACGGTAGTTGCGGTCAAATCCAAAACCATTCAGAATAACTACAATCAACTCAGACTGGTTTTTAAACCCAATTATGCGGTTAGTTTTCGCGTATTCGACAATGGTATATCCTATCGTTTTGAAACGAGCATGAAGGAAGAAATTACAGTAAAAAACGAAGAAGTTGGATTGAATTTTACCGGAGATTTCGGAGTTCTTTTTCCGGAAGAAGAAACCGTTTATTCGCATTATGAAAGGACTTATCTGGACAAAAAATTAAGTGAACTTTCAGCCGGAAAATTCTCATCTCTTCCAACTTTGGTCAAAGCAGACAACAACATTAAGATCGGAATTACCGAGGCTGACTTGTTCGACTATCCCTGCTTATTTATGGAAGCTACCGGAAAAGCTGCTTTCAAAAGCAAATTTCCACATGTTATCCTGAAATCGGATCCACAAGGTGACCGCGGAATTAAGAACATTCAGGAGGCTGATTACATAGCCAAAACCAGCGGAACGCGTAATTTTCCATGGCGTGTATTCATGATCAGTACCGAAGATGCCCGTTTGGTTGAAAATCAAATGGTTTTTTTGCTTTCAAGAGAAAATCAACTGACTGAAACCAGCTGGATTAAACCGGGTTTGGTTGCCTGGGACTGGTGGAACGAAAACAACATTTACGGAGTTGATTTCAAAGCCGGATTGGATACCAAAACCTACAAATATTACATTGATTTTGCTTCAAAGAACAAGATTCCATACATCATCCTGGATGAAGGCTGGACCAAATCAACCACGAACATTAAAGAAGCAAATTCTACTCTGAACCTTCAGGAATTGATTGCTTACGGAAAATCGAAAAATGTGGATATTATTCTGTGGTGCCTGTGGAATGCACTCGATGCCGATATGAATACCATTCTGGATTTGTATTCGAAATGGGGCGCCAAAGGAATCAAGGTTGATTTCATGGCCCGTTCAGAACAATACATGGTGAATTTTTACGAACGTTCAGCAAAAGCCTGTGCCGACCGGAAATTGCTGATTGATTTTCACGGAGCATTCAAACCTTCAGGAATGGCAAGGGCTTACCCCAATATCATCAATCACGAAGGGGTAAAAGGTATGGAAAACTGCAAATGGAGCAAGGATATTACTCCGGAACATGATGTGACGCTCTGCTTCACACGAATGCTGGCCGGACCGATGGATTATACTCCCGGAGCCATGATCAACAAAAATGAGAAGGATTATTCGATCAGTTTCTCGCATCCAATGAGCATGGGAACCCGGTGTCATCAGCTGGCCATGTTTGTTTGCTACGATGCTCCACTTCAGATGCTAAATGATAGTCCGTCAAACTATTACAAGGAAACGGAATCTACTTCGTTTATCAGCAAAATGCCTACTGTTTGGGACGATACCAAGATTCTGGATGCCAAAGTTGGAGACTATATTCTGACAGCCCGGCATAAGGACAACGACTGGTATTTGGGAGCCATGACCGACTGGACAGCCCGCTCGCTCAATGTCGATTTGTCGTTTCTGGGTGAAGGAACCTATGAAATTGAAATTATGCAGGATGGTCTAAACGCAGATAAGAGCTGTAACGATTACAAACGGGTTGTAAAACAGGTAACTAAAGCCGATAATTTGAAAATTGACCTGGCAAAAGGCGGCGGCTGGGCAGCAATTTGCAAAAAGTTGTAAATCAGAGATATTTTAAATATTAAAAGGCCGTTGGAATAAATTCTGATGGCCTTTTTAAAAATATTTTGCACATAACTAAAGAATTAGTTGGAGAACTAAAATATTAGTTGTATATTTGTTTCGGATATCCAATCAACTGAAATCTGGAAAGTTGGATTTGATCACTCCGATTTTCCTGTCAGGTTGAACGCAGTTCTCTTTTTTTTGTCTTTAATAACTAAACAATTAGTTGACGAACTAATGAATTAGTTTTTGGCAAACTTTTTTTAAATTTGAAACTGAAATTAAACTGTTTGCGTAATGAAAGAAATGAAAGAATTAACCAAGGCTGAAGAGCAAATCATGCAGGAATTGTGGATTCTGGAAAAAGCTTTCGTAAAAGAAATTGTCGATAAGCTTCCGGAGCCAAAACCTGCGTACAATACGGTTTCTACCATCATTCGGATTTTGGAAAAGAAAGGATTTGTTGACCATTATGCCTATGGAAAAACACATCAGTATTTTCCATTGGTCAGCAAGACCGATTACACGAAATCGTATTTCAGGAATTTTCTGAATGGATATTTCAGTAACTCATTTCAGGAAATGGTTTCGTTTTTTGCCAAAGAAGACAAAATGAGCCTCTCACAACTTGAAGAAATCATCAAGGAAGCCGGAAAAGATTTGGAACCTGAAAATCAAACACCTAATGTTTAATTTTATCAATTACCTGGTAGAATCGGGAATCAGCCTGAGCCTTTTTGCCCTGGTCTATTTTCTGTTTTTACGAAGAGAAACTTTTTTTAGTGTCAACCGCTGGTTTTTGCTGATTTCTATTGGTTTCTCTGCGCTATTACCTCTGCTGCACATTCCGTTTTATGTTTCAAAAGCCACCATGCTCGGTGAAGTTACTGTTACTCCGTACATTAATTTACTGAGTTCGGTAACCATTTACAGTACTTCACTTTCGCAGGCAGCTGAACGTTTTGTTTTAACTTACAGCCTGATAGGATACTTTTATTTAGTGGGTGTTGTGTTTTTCGCCGGGAAACTTCTGTTTCAGATTTTTCAGATCAACCGGTTGATCGTGCTCAACAGGATTGTGACTGAAGGGAAAGTCAAACTGGTTTTTCTCGATCGGGAACTTAGTCCGTTTTCCTTTCTGAATTACATTTTTATAAGTGAAAACCTTCAGAATATCCATGGATGGGAAAAAATGCTCGAGCACGAAAGACAGCATATCCGTCAGGGCCATACGTTTGATGTATTGGCTCTTGAAATTATCGCTGTATTCCAGTGGTTTAATCCTTTCTTTTGGATGTTCAGACGTGCACTGCGCGAGAATCACGAGTTTCTGGCCGACCAGGCAGTGATCTCACATGGAACTGCGCCTTCGTGGTACAAGCAGATCCTAATCAATCAGTATGTTGGTGATCAAATTGTTCTGGCCAACAACTTTAATTATTCGTTAGTAAAAAATCGTATTCAAATGATTTCAAAAATAAAATCCGGAAAAATTGCCAATATTAAAGTCCTTATTGGATTTGTCTTGGCAGCCAGTTTAGTTGCCGTATTTGCATGTGAGCAAAAACAATCGGCAAAAATGAAAGTTGAAGCACCTGAAAAAACAGTTTCAATTGTTTATGAAGGACACAACTTGCAGGTTAGTGGTGATTCAATCGGAATTGAAAAACTGAAACAATTAATTTCAGGATTAAATAGCACTGATAAGGAAGCCAAAACTGAATCAAATGTTTCAATTGTGCCTGAAATTGGTGAGGTTTATACTGTTGTTGAGCAAATGCCAGAATTCCCGGGTGGTGAATCTGAATTGCGTAATTTCCTTGGTAAATCGGTTAAATATCCTCCGGAAGCAATTAAAAAAGGAACTCAAGGTAAAGTTTACGTGAGTTTTGTGGTTGCGAAAGATGGTTCAGTTTCCAATGCGAAAGTTGTACGGGGAGTTGATCCGCTTATCGATGCTGAAGCATTGCGTGTTGTAAATGCTATGCCAAAATGGACACCCGGGAAACAATCCGGGAAGGACGTTGCAGTTCAGTTTACGGTTCCAATCAATTTTGTGCTTCAGTAAACAAGTTGAAGTCTATTATGAAAAGTCCGGAATTTCAACTAAAATTCCGGACTTTTCGATTAAAAGATGAATTGGTCGGTTTGCCAGAGTCGGGGCGCGACTAATAGTCGCACTCCGACTATTCTACAATTTTATTTTGCCGTATTCGAGAATTTCAGTTTTCCACCTTCCTGAATATCTTTTTCTTTCAGTACAAATGGAACATCTTTTCCATTCAACTCAACCTTGTTAAATGTTTTGTAGGAGTCTTCATTGTCGAGGCTAATCCTGAATATTCCTCCCGGATAATATTTTGGATTCAGATTTAATTCCACTTCGCTGAAAATTGGTGATGATAGCTGATACTCGCCTGATTCGGTGGAAGCGGGATAAAAACCCATGGCCGAGAATACATACCATGCCGACTTAAGGCCTGAATTGTCGTTTCCGGGAATTCCACCATCAAAGCAGGTATAATCATTTTTCAGAATCGATTTAACTTTAGTTTGCCGTTCAACCGGATTGTCAGAATTGTTGTAATGATAGGGAACGGAAATGTCAGTCAGGATGGTATCGGAGTTCCATCCACCTTGTTCGGTTTTCAGTTTCGCTGAGTTCAGAATGTCTTCGTATTTATCAGGAGCCACAAGACTGACGAGCGACAGTTGAGCTTTTCTCTGGTTGTTCAGTGAGAAATCGTCGAAATAGACATGACCTTGTTCCACTTTTCTATTTGGTTTTTTGCCATCGAATGCAGGATAGGAGCCATCAACATCACTAAATGTTCTTGGGAAAAGCATCGAACGATAAAGTGCTGTATAGAATTTGGTGTAATCTTCGGCTTTTCCGCCTTTTAATTGAATGACTGATAAGGATTCGTTCCAGATTTTTTCGGTTTCAGCTTTTGTCTTTTCAAAATCCCAGCTTGGTATTTCAGCATCAAGATTGGCCCGGGCAGCTTCAATGCTGGTAAACGATGTTCCAGCCTTTGCCAGAATGACCTCTTTCAGATTAATATTAAATGTCGCATAAGCACCAATATCTGATTTTGCCGAAATTTCAATTTCTTTTTTGTGATTTTCCATTTGATAATAGCAGCCGTAATTGTCAAATGCCTTATTGAATCGGACTACAAAATACCCTTTGAATCCGGCATC
>CAIPKZ010000038.1 GCA_903865775.1 uncultured Prolixibacteraceae bacterium
GAAGATGTCAGACAGAAGGAAGAAAAGCTCGAAATATTTATCCCGAATGGACCACGTCTGGGTGAACGGGTAATTTCTGCTACTGAAGTTGCCAAAGGCTACGGTGACCGGTTGTTGTTTGAAGATCTCAACTTTATTTTACCACCGAACGGCATAGTTGGTGTAATCGGACCAAACGGAGCCGGTAAAACTACACTGTTTAAACTGATCATGGGTTTGGAACATGCCGATAAAGGAAATTTTGAAGTGGGTGATACGGTGAAGCTTGCCTATGTTGATCAAACGCACAAAGCAATTGATCCTGAGAAAACAGTATTCCAGGTAATTACCGGAGGAAGTGATTTAATTTCGGTGGGAGGCAAACAGTTGAATGCCCGTGCCTACGTTTCCAGGTTCAACTTTGGAGGCGCCGATCAGGAAAAGAAATGCGGCTACCTTTCCGGAGGTGAAAAAAATCGTTTGCATCTGGCATTGGCCTTGAAGGAAGAAGGAAACGTACTTCTACTTGATGAGCCAACCAACGATATTGACATCAATACTTTGCGGGCGTTGGAAGAAGGATTGGATAATTTTGCCGGTTGTGCTGTGGTGATTTCGCACGACCGCTGGTTCCTCGACCGCATCGCTACGCACATTCTGGCTTTTGAGGGCGATTCGAAAGTGGTATTCTTCGAAGGCGGATTTACCGATTACGAAGAAAACCGCAAAAAACGAATGGGTGATACCGTTCCGCAGCGGGTGAAATATAAAAAGCTGGTATAATTTTTACTGACGGGGTGACACCAAGTCACCCCGTCAGTTGACGAATAAAGTACAAAGTCCGGGGCGTGTAATCGCTCCGGACTTTCTTATTTTCAGACACTTTACTATTTCCTGAATGTTTATAACTTTTTGTAAAGTGGTTTTGTTTAGTGAAGTGAATGGATTAAATTTGGTAACCAGTTTTATACAAATCAGAAATTTTCAATTAAACGGAAAAATCAGACTTGGCAGATATTGTAGAAATACACTTCACTTGAAAGGTATAAAACTTTATATTAAGGGGCACTGAATTGAGAAACAACAGCAAGAAGGATATGGCAAAGACAACATTTTGGAACATCATCGAACGCACGATTGAGAAAGTAGCAACTCCACTTTCTGCAAAGGAGATTTGGGACAAGGCAAAGGAACTTGGAACAATTGGCGACTATATGACCACAGGTAAAACTCCTTGGGCGACAATTGCAGCTTATTGTTATACCGACATCAATAATAATGGCGACTCTTCGATGATTATTCAGACGAGTGAAAGACCAGCACAATTTTTTCTTAGAAAACTTGCGGACAAAATTGATATTCAAAAAGTCCAAAAGCAAAAAGACACCGAGGTTGCGAAAAAAGAGAAAGTTGAAATAAAAAAATTCAATGAACGTGATTTGCACTCTGTATTAGTCGCTTACGCATATGGAGATACACATTTTAAAGCAAATCTAAAGACAATTTATCACGAAAATTCATCAAAAGCGACAAAAGGACAAAACGAGTGGTTGCATCCAGACCTTGTTGGTGTTTATTTCCCGTTTAGAGACTACAAACCTGAGACATTAGAAATTCAAAACCATCTTTCAATTACTTCAATTAAACTATTTTCTTTTGAAATAAAAATATCATTGAACTTTGGCAACCTCAGACAATCTTTCTTTCAGGCGGTCTCAAATTCGAGTTGGGCTAACGAAGGTTATTTGGTTGCTCTGAACATTGACGATGACCCCACATTTAAAGACGAAGTCAGGCGACTTAACAATGCTTTTGGTATTGGTATTATTAAATTAAATCCAGAAAATGTTTTTGAAAGTGAAATTGTATTTCCTTCAAGTATAAACCAGGAAATTGATTGGGACACTGTAAATCGGCTTGCAAATGAGAATTCCGACTTCAGTGACTTCTTAAAACTTATCACAGAGGACTGTAAACTCGGAAAAGTAAAAAGCCAATATGACAAGGTTTTGAAACTTGAGGACTTGACAAAACATATTAATGACAAAGGAATAAACAATACCCAATAACAGCAACTACAGCTACAAAAGTCGGGTTCTTGTGTTTTGTTGACCAGGAATTCGTATCTGAAACGCAAATCTTCGTTGGAAGTTCCCATAAGATAATCGAATCATGAGCAACATTAAACTTTTCGAAAGCAAGCAAATACGGTCGGTTTGGAATGAAGCCGACCAGAAATGGTATTTCGTTGTAGCAGACGTTATACAGGTATTGACTGACACTCCTAATTCCAGCGATTACATCAAGAAAATGCGTAAGCGTGACGAGGAACTTTCCAAAGGGTGGGGACAATTTGTCACCCCCCTTTCAATTGACACTATTGGTGGAAAACAAAAGTTGAATTGTGCAGATGCAAAAGGCCTTTTGCGAATCATCCAATCTATTCCATCGCCAAAGGCCGAGCCATTTAAGCAATGGCTGGCTCAGGTTGGTTCCGACCGTTTGGATGAGATTGAAAATCCGGAACTGGCGACACAGCGAACAAGGGAGTTGTACAAACTAAAAGGATATTCGGATGATTGGATTGAAAAGCGGATGCGTAGCATTGCCATTCGTGAAGAGCTAACCGAAGAATGGAAAAATCGGGGAGTGAAGGAGAAAATTGAATATGCTATTTTAACAGCAGAGATTTCGAAAGCGACTTTTGGTTTGACACCTTCAGAATACAAAGAAGTAAAAGGTTTAAAAAGTCAAAACCTTCGCGATCACATGACCGATCTCGAGTTGATTTTCTCTATGTTGGGCGAAGCATCGACCAAGGAAATAGCTGTAAATACCGATACGCAAGGATTTGAGCAAAACAAACGGGCAGCAAAAGCCGGCGGAAAAATTGCCGGAGATGCCCGAAAACAGCTTGAAATCAAATCAGGCAAGAAGGTAGTATCCAGTGAAAACTATTTGCCTGAAAATAAAAACAAGGAAATCCTATAGTTGGTTACAAATTGTAACCAACTGAAAATGGAATCCTCAGATGGGAAGTTCTACAAAACTGATGTTGCCGATACCAAGCAGTTGTAACCCGTGACGAATTGTCACGCTTTGGAAAATGCAGATTACATTAAACAAAATCAAATATTCATGCTTAAAATAGTTTCTTCAAAATTACTCGATGAGCTCAGTCAAAAGGCTGCAGTCATTCCGCGCAAAAGGCTCAATCACAACTTTCATGACGATCTGGCTGATCCGATTAACCGGATGCTGAATGCACTGGAGCCTGGCACTTATCTCCAACCGCACAAACATGAAAACCCTGACAAACGGGAAGTTTTCATTGTGCTTCGCGGAAGTTTGGTGGTGGTATTTTTCGATGCTTCCGGAAATCCAACAGAATTTGTTTTACTCGATCCGAATAAGGGTAATCATGCCGTTGAAATTCCTGTGGGAGTGTGGCATACTTTGATTGCACTGGAGCCTGGTTCGGTTGTATATGAAGTGAAAGACGGACCATATCTGCAGCTTTCGGATAAAAACTTTGCCAGTTGGGCACCGAAGGAAGGCGATTTTGGATGTGACGAGTATCTCAAAATATTGACGGATCAGTATCACATGGATAAAAACGAGAATCTTTAAACGCAAAGACACGAAGGCGCAAAGTTTATGAAGGAGTAATTTTTATTCATTTCTTCGCGTCCTGGCGTCTTCGCGTTTAAAATATTTTCAAGCCTGCTGGTTTATGGCGAATTTCCTTAATTTTGCGGCTTCAGAAACAAACAACTATGGCACAGAAACCTTCAATCCCAAAGGGAAC
>CAIPKZ010000039.1 GCA_903865775.1 uncultured Prolixibacteraceae bacterium
CTTTGCTTGAAGTGGTTGCCGAAAATGTGATTGATGAAGTTATTGCCACAGGTGTTGTTTGCTTTCGAAAGAGTTATGAGAAGAGTGATCTGAAGGATTATCTGATGCTATATTCTTGCACAAACAATGTGGATCTCGACAGGCAAATTGCTGCTGATGGGAGAGAAGCCGGTGTCTTGGTCAATATCCATGATAATCCTGCCCTTTGCCAGTTTGTTTCGCCGGCAATTTATCAGGATGGAAATATTACTGTTGCAGTTGGTTCAAATGCTGAGAATGTTCAGGAAGCCATTCGTCTTCGCAATCAGATTCAGGAATTTCTCGTAAATCAAAAAAACACAACAAAATCATGACCATACCATTAAGTCCTTTAAACGACCAACAACTGAAAGCACTGAAAAGCCTGACTGACGGAATAAATCGTGAGCAGATTGTTTGGTTGAGCGGCTATTTTCAGGGATTACTTGCATCGCCTGCTGGAATACAGTCGAACAGCAATATAAGCCAGTTAAGCAGCGGGAAACACTTGAAAATTCTTTACGGAACCCATACCGGACGAAGCAAAACCCTTGCAGATAAACTTTCAAAAAAACTCAGCTATCTTGGCGTTGAGGTTCAGTCGGTTGCGTTGGATAATTACAAAACCCGGCAATTGGCTTCCGAAACAAATTTGGTTTTTATTGTCAGTACCCACGGCGAAGGTGAACCGCCTGCTATGGCCGAAGATTTTTACGAATTTATCACCGGGAAACGTTCACCAAAATTACCTGGACTGAAATATTCAGTTATCGCATTGGGCGATAAAAGTTACAAGCTTTTTTGCAAAACCGGAATCGACATCGATCAGGCATTGGCTATTTCGGGGGCCAGGTCAATACTTCCGGTTCTGAAACTGGATGTGGAATTCGAAGACGAAGCCGAAACCTGGATGAATCAGTTTGCTGCTGTTTTTTCAGAATCAAAAGTGACTTCAGCACAATTAGCTGCTGAGACAATAACATCCGGAGAAAATTATTCAAGGAAAAATCCATTTCGTGCCAATGTTTTGGATAAGGTGAAAATTACAGGTCGCGATTCGGACAAGGAAGTTTACCACGTTGAATTATCGCTCGAAGGCTCCGGAATTACTTATGAACCGGGCGATTCAGTAGGTATTCTGGCAAATAATCCTCCCCGGTTGGTCGATGCTGTTTTATCCCGTTTAAATTCTGAAGGTTCAGAAACAGTAATACTTAAGAATATTGATTACACATTCAGGGAAGCATTGACTGACCATCTGGAAATTACAGTGATCAACCGGGATGTTATTCAGAAATACCATGAAATAACAGGAAATGCTGTACTTCTGCGAATTATTGAAGACGAAATACAGCTTGACCATTATTTATACGGACATGATCTGCTTGACCTTCTGGAAGATTTTCCTTTCGAATTTTCAGCTCAGAATTTGACTAATATCCTGAGAAGTTTTCCTGCAAGGTTATATTCCATTTCTTCGAGCCAGGCTGCTGTTGGCGACGAGGTACATATTACTGTCTCGGCGGTGCGCTATTCGCACAAAGGAAGAGAACGGTCAGGTGCTTGTTCAACTTTTTTGGCCGACCGGATTGATCTCGATTCGCAAGTGTCAGTATTTATTGAGAAAAATCCTGCATTTAAACTTCCTGAAGACGAACAGACTCCGGTTATTTTGATTGGAGCAGGCACCGGAATTGCCCCATACCGCGCATTTCTGCAGCATCGCGAAGCCAATAATCAGAAAGGAAAAACATGGCTTTTCTTTGGAGAACGCCGTTTTCATTCCGATTTTCTGTACCAGACCGAATGGCAAAAACTGCTGAAGGAGGGATTTCTGGAAAAATTTGACGTTGCCTTTTCGCGCGATCAGGAAGAAAAAATCTACATTCAGCATCGGCTCATAGAACAACAGAAGGAAGTATTTAACTGGCTCGGTAAAGGCGCTAATATTTATCTTTGTGGCGACATGAAACAAATGGCACGCGATGTTCAAAAGACCTTGCTCAGGATTTTTGAGACGGAAGGCGGCATGAGCGAGGAAAAAGCTCTGGAATACATGAAAATGTTGAAAAAAGAGAAGCGGTTTCAAACCGATGTGTATTAGACCGTAGTAGGTTCAGTCGAAGATTACAGTCATTTATTGTCAGTTGCTTCGCGTCATTTATAGTATCAAACCAATGAATGACAATTAAATGACAATCAATGACCATCAATTAAAACGAATAATCGAAATATAGCTCTTTACCATGACCATAGAAATTAACTGGAACGAACTTTCGGAACTCGAAAGGATAAAATACGAAAGCAATTTTCTGCGGGGAACGCTGGTCGAAAGCCTTGCTGATCCGATTACTGGATCGATTGCCTTTGCTGATACCCAAATCTCCAAGTTTCATGGCATGTATCAGCAATTCGACCGTGATCTGGAAAAGGAACGCAAGCGCCAGAAACTGGAGCCTGCATATTCTTTCCTGATTCGGGTCCGGATTCCGGGTGGGGTAGTGACTCCCAAACAATGGGTACAAATGGACGATTTATCGGATCAATATGCCAACCATACATTGAAATTGACTACCCGTCAGGCCTTTCAGCTGCATGGGGTCATCAAAACGAACCTGAAAAAGACGATTCAGGGAATCAATGCCGGTTTAATGGATACCATTGCAGCATGCGGCGATGTGAACCGAAATGTGATGTGCCACCCGAATCCTGCAGAATCTGAACTTCATGCCGAAGTCTATGAGTTGTCGCGTCTGATTAGTGAACATTTGCTGCCCTCGACTACAGCCTATCACGAAATATGGCTCGACCAGAAGTTAATTGCCGACAGCAAAAAGGATGTTGAACCGTTGTATGGAGACCGTTATCTTCCCCGGAAATTTAAAATAACAATTGCAATTCCTCCTTACAACGATTCGGATGTCTTTTCGCAGGATCTGGGATTTATCGCCATTGTCGAAAATAACAAGATCATAGGTTATAATGTAGCTGTTGGCGGCGGAATGGGATCAACTTTTGGAATTCCGGAAGCTTATCCGCGACTGGCTGAAGTGATTGGTTTTTGTACGCCGGAACAGGTGCTGGATGTCTCTGAAAAAATACTGATGGTTCAGCGCGATCATGGCAACCGTCAAAACCGAAAGCGTTCACGGATGAAATACACCATCGATGATCACGGAATTGATTGGTTTAAGAATGAGCTTCACAAATATCTTGGCTTTGAACTTCAGGAGCCGAAACCTTATGTTTTTACCCGGAATGGCGATCGCCTGGGCTGGAAAAAAGGCAAGGATTCGAAATGGAGCCTGACTCTTTTTGTGGAAGGTGGACGTGTTGCTGACCGAAACGGTTTTAACCTCAAATTGGCTTTGCGCGAAATAGCTCAAAACATTCAGGGACAATTCATTCTTACCGGAAATCAAAACCTGATTATTGCCAATGTTTCGGATTTTGAAAAAAAGAAGGTGAACCTTTTGCTGAAAAAGCATGGCGTTTTGCCGGGCGAAATTTCAGGACTCAGGCAGAACTCAATCGCCTGTGTGGCTCTGAATACCTGCGGATTGGCCTTTGCTGAAGCTGAACGATATTTGCCGTCACTGATTTCAAAAATTGAGTCAATTCTGAACGTGAATGACTTGTTCAAAGAGGAAATCGTTATCCGAATGACTGGTTGCCCGAACGGATGCGGTCGTCCGTATTTGGCTGAAATCGGTTTTGTGGGAAAATCTGAAGGACATTACAACCTCTACCTGGGCGGAAATTTTATTGGGACACGCCTGAATACACTTTACAAAGAAACATTAACCGAAGATGAAATCCTTGCTGAATTAACACCAATCCTTGCAGATTATGCTGAAAACCGCATTCCGGAAGAGAAATTTGGTGATTTCGTCATCCGAAAGCACTATGTGAAAGCAACATTAAAAGGGATTGATTTTAAACATTAAACAAGTACAACATGAAAACTCCTTTATTATTCATAGGTCAGAAAATGTCAAAGTCAACCCATCAATGGCTTTTCGATCAGGAAATTAGTTATACAGAGGCAGATATGCTTACTTCAGCTGAAAAATTGGATACTGAAGATTTCGATGCATTTCTCTTTTTCAGTCCGGCCGGAATTGAAAGTTTCAGGACTGCGGGTAATTTTCCGCCTCCCGTATCGCTTATCATGGCAAACGAAAATTCGACTGCACAAGCAGCCTGGCGCTATTTTACAAACAAGGTCATTCTGCTGGCTGAATCGGATGAATTGTCGTTTGTTCAGTATTCAATAGCGAGTTGGATGAAAGAAACTAAAAAGTAAATCATTCTGTTATGAAATCAGGAACTGTTTCAATTTTAGGATGCGGATGGCTGGGGATGCCACTTGGAAAGCAATTGCTTGCCAGTGGATTTGCAGTAAAAGGTTCGGTAACTTCTACGGAAAAATTCGATAAGCTCACTGATGCAGGAATTTCGCCTTACCGGATAGTTTTAAACGATTCAGGGGCAATCATCGATAATCCTGAATTTTTCGACGCTGAAGTGCTGATCATTTCCATTCCTCCACGTAGGGTGGAAGGAATTGAACGTATTTTTCCGGCGCAAATCGGGCAAATTATCCCGTTTATCCTGAAGTATGGAATTCGAAAAGTGATTTTCATATCTTCAACTTCTGTGTATCCTGATCATTTTCAGTCAGCAAATGAAGATGTTCAACCTTTGCCTGATAAAGAAAGCGGAAAAGCCTGCCTGCTGGCAGAGAATCTGCTCATGAATCATTCGGAATTTAAAACCACCGTACTCCGGTTTGGTGGTTTGATTGGTGCTGACCGCAATCCGGCAAGGTTCCTCATGAGATCACTCCAGCCTGTAGCAAATATTCCTGTAAACCTGATTCATCAGGACGATTGTATAGCA
>CAIPKZ010000040.1 GCA_903865775.1 uncultured Prolixibacteraceae bacterium
CATGTTTTGTTCGGGCTGCAACCACCTTGTAGGTACCTTTTTCAACCAGTATTCCGAAAACAAGCTCGATTTTTGCTGCGTCTTTTGAGCCGGCATCCATATTTACGGTTAATTCATATTCTCCATCCTTCAGGGTAGAAGGCATTTTGAATTCAGTTCCTGCATCGCGGACTTGCCAGAATACTTGTCCGCCACCAACACTTGAAACTGCGGCAGAAATAACTGCCCCGCCCGGTAATGCACCACCAAGTAGTGAGGCTCCCTGTGCCAATGCGCCTCCGGCTGCGTGCAAACCAGCATTTACTTTTGAAGTTTCAGAACTACCTAACAGCGTCACTTTATTTCCGCCTGAGTTTACACCAAAAGCCTGGTTGTTCGGAAACAAAATAAAACAAGCTCCATTGGAAATGCCGGATTGTACTTTTTCTCCAAATGTTGCTCCCTGTGTTTGTTTGGGTACAGTTACATTCATCGAAATGCGGTTGGGCATGCTGCCATTGATGTTGTTGACAGATTTATCTGTCTGTCCAAATGAGAAAATGACAGAACTAAGGATAACTATAAATGATATTGAAGTCTTTTTCATGATATGGTTTATTTGGTGGTTAAATTAAAAACTTGTTTTTGCATACGAAGCAGCTGCCGCACCTCCGCCGGCACCACTTAAACTGGAAACTGATGATACGACATAACTTGCACCCTGTTTTTCGAGAATGAAGTTGCCGCCAGCCTTTACGATCTTTCCTTTGGTTTTGCCTCTTGCATTATTTGCCAGTGTGGCATCACTATTTGTTGCGTCAGCATTTTCAGGTTCGTATGAAATCTGTAAAGTGTAATTTCCATCGGTCCAATCGGCAGGCAATTCATAGAAACGGACATCTTTTTTGTCGATGCCCCGCATTTGTCCCCCCGGATTTTTTCCGCCTTTGACAATTATCCCACCAATTGGAGTGCCAGGCCGGTTTTGAGCCGACATCCCGGCATCCAAATGCACGATACTTCCATTGGCTGGTTTAATTTTATAAGTTATGTTATTTGGGAAAATGACAATTACTCCATCTTCCACGGAAACAATTTCAATTTTGTTCCCTTTTACCGATCCGTCCCAGCCTTTCCGCTCACCAAAAGTGGCACCCTGAGTTTGTTTTGGAACATTACTTTTTACAGAAACTCCGGATTCCTGTATGCCTTTTTGATTCACCGGTTCCACCTGTCCAAAGACGGATGTGAATGATACGGCCAATAATAGAATGAATAGAATTTTTGTCGTTTTCAAAGTGTTCGTGTATTAGAAAAACTACCTACTCCCTTTCTGCCGTTTCGGTTTCCTGCTATCCATCCGATTAAGAACAAGTTCATGCCAGTTTAAGTTTCGCGAGTGCACAAAAAAAGCTGTTTCAGGCTAAATTGAAACAGCTTTAAAGACAAGATAATTTATAAACTATTTTTTATAGAAAGGTAGAATCAAATAGGTGTAAATAATACATCCGGCACAAACGGCGAACAAAAATTCAAGACTCGCACAAATGATAAGAATTCCGGAAATGACGATGGACGCAGTTTTCAGATCAAAAATGTATAAACCTGAAATGGCGGTTGTCATTAAAAATCCAAGCCGGGCAGCAAAAATCTTAGGAGCTTTGTCGATCAATTTGACCGGCAAACTGAGCGTATTGTTTAAAGAATGACTTAAAAAACTGATTGGACTGAATTTGATAGTAGTAAAAGCCCGAATAAAGAAATCAGCCATCAGAAAAACAAACAGAATGACTGAATTAAAAACAAAGGCCATGACAAGGATTCCAATGGCAAACATGGCATTAAATCGTGTAACTTGTTCATTCACTCGCTGATCGGATATGGGGCAAACGATATTCTTCATCAATTAAAATTTTGTGCTTCGATGGATAATAGTCAGGCTTAATTTGTTCCTGACTTAAATAATAAAAGACAAAAATGTATTATAATTTGAACAAATCAGAATAACGCTTAATTTAATCCATGGATTTGATGATTTGTTAAAGCTGACTTAATTCTTTAATCCGTTCAGCCAGTGGTAAAATTGTTAATGACAGTCAATTTTCAGAATAAAATTGGCTGCTTCATTGCATTTTTCTAATTTCACGCTTTTAATTTTTATACGGATGACATTTCCTAAACTTACCATTGATACTCCGCTGGCAATTATCAACCAGTTTGCCCAAAATTCGCTGGTCGATTGTCTCGGAATCTGTTTTACGGCTTTGGGCGAAGGTTGGGTTGAAGCCAGCATGCCTGTCGATCATCGGACATCGCGTCCGGGAGGATATCTTCATGGCGGGGCCAATCTTGCAATGGCCGAAACAGTTGCTGGACTTGGTTCTATGCTGACGGTTGATATTCAGGAATTTGATGTTTTCGGAATTCAGGTAAGCGCCAACCATACCGGAAGCGCTACCGACGGAATGGTTTATGCCCGGGCCGACATTGTGCACCAGGGCAACCAAACACACGTTTGGAATGTGGAAATTAAGAATGAAGCCGGAAAACTGATTTCAACCGGAAGGGTTACCAACATGATTGTCAAACGGAATGGAAAATAACTCAGTTGTTTCGGCTTTTCTTGATCAACTCATTCAGAAGCAAATTGCTTTTGCTTCCTGGTTCAATCCGAAAGAATCACAACTGGGGCTGATTATTGGTGACGCATCGGATGTGATGTATTTTGATCAGTTCGACCGCTTGAATGGCGAAGCAGGTTTTGTGTTTGCACCATACCGCATTACCGTGAAAAGCCCAGTCATCCTGTTGAAGCCAAAAGTGTATTTTGAAGATTTTACCTCCGGAATTGAACAGGATATCAATCTGTTTGAGCCTTTTAGCAAGAATGAAGAAGGGCAAATCTGTGGCATTCAAACGAAGGAAGAATACCTGGAACTCATTGCGGAAACCATTTCGTCCATTTGCGAAGGAGCCCTTTCCAAGGTGATTATTTCGAGGCAGATTCCTGTGAAAAGAACAGATGTTTCGCTGGGCGGAACGTTTCTTGAGTTGCACGATCAGACTCCCAATGCGTTTACCTATCTTGTAAATCTGCCGGTTGCCGGAATCTGGATGGGCGCAACTCCTGAAGTTTTGATTAAGTCGGACGGAAATCGCTTTGAAACTGTTTCACTGGCCGGTACACAGGTTCGGAAACCGGGTAACGAAGAATATTTCTGGAGTACAAAAGATATTGAAGAACAGGCTTTTGTGTCGAGGTATATGCTCGATGTGTTTTTCAATTTCGATATTCATCAGTATAAAACTATTGGGCCTGAAACCATGGAAAGCGGTAAGGTAGCTCATCTGAAAACCTCATTCTTTTTTCCAGCCGAAAAAATAGCGGAAAGTATGGGAAATTTTATTTCCGATTTGCATCCAACCCCTGCTGTTTGCGGATTGCCAAAGGATTTGGCTGCTGAGTTTATCCTGAAAAATGAAGTTCATGAGCGTAAATATTATACCGGTTATTTAGGTACGTGGCGATTGAATCAGCAAGTCGCACTTTTTGTGAATTTACGTTGCATGGAAATTACTTCCAAGGAATATATTTTGTACGCCGGAGGAGGAATAACTTCGCATTCGGTACCTGAAAAAGAATGGGAAGAAACCAACCAAAAGGCGAAGACGTTACTTTCAGTGATTGAGCCGGAAAGCCCCCTTCTTATTCCCCCAATGGGGGAAGGTTTTGGGCACAGGAATTAGCTGGGTTATAGCCCTGAAAGGGCGACAGTTAATAGCCCAGGGCAACGCCCTGTGGAATAATGAGAATAGCAAGAAAACCGTCCGCGCCAAAATGGTTTTCATCACAAAAATCAAATTTCGGACGGAATGACAATTGCCTTCAAAAATGGTAAAATGTAAGACACACTCATGATAAGCGATAAAAAGCACATTCAGCAATTAGCCGCTCTGCTCCTGAAAAAGGGGATCACCGATATCGTCATTTCACCGGGAAGCCGCAATGCACCGATGATCAATACTTTTTCCGGAATTCCGGAATTTAACTGCCGGAACATTGTTGACGAACGCAGTGCAGCCTATTTTGCACTCGGACTTTCACTTGCCCGACAAAATCCCGTGGCTTTGGTTTGCACTTCCGGAACCGCTGCGCTGAATTATACTCCCGCAGTTGCTGAAGCCTTTTACCAGAATATTCCGCTGATTGTGATCACAGCCGATCGTCCGGATTACTGGATTGACCAGGCCGAAAGCCAGTGTATCCGCCAGGAAAATATCTACCAGAATTTTACCAAAAAAGGTGTGAGTTTACCCTTGGGAGAATCAGAAAAGGAACTTTGGTTTGCAGCCCGGCAAATTAACGAATGCCTGAATCTTGCTGTATCCGGAACACAAGCTCCGGTTCACATTAATATACCGCTGGAAGAACCATTGCATCAATTGGTCGAAGTGCAGCTTCCCAAAGTGAAAGAAATTGAGCAAATTGAAACCCAATTTGGACTGGCTGAAAATGAACTGGTCCAGATGCTTGAAACAATCCGACAATCAAAAAAGATACTGATACTGGCCGGACAACTGAATCCCAATCCGGGATTGGAAAATGCACTTACTGAACTGGTTTCCAAAACCGGTGCCGTGGTTTTACACGAGCATTTGTCGAACCTTTCTGATCCGGAGTTTTGTGGAAGCATCGATATGCTGATGGCCGCTATTCAGGATGAAAATCCGGAAGATTTCCAGCCGGATTTGCTGATCACTTTTGGTGGTCAGTTCGTCTCCAAATCGCTGAAACAATTTCTACGGAAGAACAAACCTTTGCAGCATTGGCACCTGAGTTTGGGTGGAGAACATTTTGATACTTACCAGTCGTTGACCAAAGTTGTCAAAACCGATGCGGCTGACTTTTTTGGAGCGCTTTCTGCGCAAACCCAATTGACTGATAAAACCTGGTTGCAGCAATGGAAAAGCTCAGAAGGCAAAGTTAATCAGCTTCGTGATGAATTTATAGAGAACATAGAGTTTTGCGATTTGAAAGCCTTTGACTTAATCGGACAAAAAATACCTGAAAATACAGTTATTCATTTGGGCAACAGTTCTCCGGTGCGGTATGCCCTGATTCACCAACGGGTAGAAAATGCGATGTATTTCAGCAATCGTGGTACTGCTGGAATCGATGGATGTCTATCCACTGCCGGAGGTTTTGCAAGCGATTCGGATAAACTCAATACCATCATTCTGGGCGATCTATCGTTCTTTTACGATTCGAATGCCCTTTGGAACAAATACATTGGAGCCAATCTTCGAATCATTGTGATTCACAACGGCGGAGGAAATATTTTCAGTATGATCAAAGGTCCATCCGATTCACCGGCTTTTGAAGAACATTTTTTCACCGGAAACACGCACAAGGCAGAAGTTCTGGCCAAAGCGTTCGGATTGGATTATTTCAAAGCCGAAAATGAAGCCGAACTGACGCAGGCATTGGATGAGTTCTATTCGCCAGAGCAACAGCAGGCCGCTTTGCTGGAGGTTTTTACGGATGCTGAAGTGAATACACGGGTGTTTAGGGAATTGTTTTCCCTTGTGAAACTCAAATAGAGGAAATTGATATTCAA
>CAIPKZ010000041.1 GCA_903865775.1 uncultured Prolixibacteraceae bacterium
CTGGGTTTTTTGGTGCTCACCTTATAATAGCCAACCAGCAATTCTTTTTCGGTTTGATGATTGGCTTCGAGCCAGCGTCTGAAACTGGCAGGGCTATCAAAAAACACAGGAGCCATGCTCAAATTGGAGTTCATTATTTTTCAGATCGGGTAAAATTCAGATCCTGAAAGTCGTAACTGAAATCAGTTAGAGGAGAAATCGCTTTCATTTGAAATCCAATGGCTTTTCCTTCAGTATCAAGATTGAAAACAACAAAGGCATCAGCATTCATGCTCCTGTTAGCCCATTTTACAACAAAAGTGTTGCCCTTATAAAAACTCATTTCGCCTCGCATCTGAGGCGAACGGGTGGCATGAAACCAGAGTTTACCATTAACCTGATCAATTTTTACTTTCCCAAGCCAATCGTCCTGAAACTGGCCTTCATAAATTGCCTGATCGATTCCCGAATTTCCGGACTTCAGGCTTTTATTTATTTCGTCTTGAATTTTACTGGTCAGTTCACCGGATTCCTTTAAGTTTTTTGCATTAATTGTATCGTAGCGAAGCACCCAGTCTTCAGGTGGAAGTCCAAGATAACTGTCTTTTATCGTGTTGGTTACTGAACTGAATGCAGCTCCTTCTTCCTGATTAGTAAGTACCACGATCCCAAGTTTTAATTCCGGAAATAAAGTGACCTGCGTGACCATTCCTTCCAGTCCTCCGGTATGGCTAACCTGTTTATTCCCTTTCACATCGGTGAGAAACCAACCCAATCCATAGGCACTGAAATGACTGTTGTACTTATCTGTCCGCACCGGAAGATTGGTTTGCGGACTCCACATTTCGTTTTGTGCCGATTCGCTGAATAGTTGTTTTTCATGCTGATCGACATATTTGCCCTTGTCAAGTTGTGCGATCATCCATTTGCTCATGTCAGCAATGCTTGAATATATTCCTCCGGCAGCACAATGTCCGATTGCCATGCTGTGCCGATTAATCGCCTGAAGATTATTGTCGGCCATAGCATGACCATCAATCACATTCGATTTATCTTTCAAACGACCGTAGGAAGCTGCCGAACGCGACATGGCCAGCGGTTTCAATATTTGTTCCTCAACGAACTGTTCCCAGATTGTTCCTGAAACCCGTGTAACAACTTCTCCTGCTACCATATAAAGCAGGTTATCGTAATCGAATTTGGTTCGGAAGGGTGAAGTCTGCTTCAAAAACCTTAGATTGTATATGATATCCTTAATGGTAAAATCAGTCGAATCGGGCCAAATCATCAGATCGCCGGCGCCAAGTCCCAGCCCGCTGCGATGAGTCAGCAAATCTTTGATTGTAAAATCCTCTGTCACATACGAATTATACATTCTGAATTCAGGAATATACTTAATTACCTTATCGTTCCACGATAACTTTTTTGTGTCAACCAAAATAGCAAGCGTTGCAGCGGTGAATGCCTTGCTGTTCGAAGCAATGCCAAACAAGGTATTTTCGTCAACCTTTTGGCCGGTTTTCATCGAACTTATGCCATAGCCTTTGGAATGTGTCACCTTGCCATCTTTTACTATGGCAACGGCCATTCCGGGAACCTGAAAGGTCTTCATGGTCCGTTCAACCAACTGATCAATTTCGGCAGAAGTGATTGGTTGCGTAAAACCCGGCAACACAACCGAAAATAAGATCAGGAAAATAAGAAATAGCTTTTTCATAATATACGGTTAAAAAATTGTCAGAATCACTGATTGAACTGATTATTCGATTTCACTGATTTAAATATTTAAAGATTGAGGTATAAAGCAAAATAACCTCCTTCGAATTCTGCGAAATCATTTAATCTGTAAAATCTGTAATTCAGACGATCATTTTGGTGTCAGAATGAACCTTTTCCATTCCAAACTCTTCGCTCCAAAATTTATTAAAAGACCAACTTCCAGGCGATAGGCCTTTAGATAATTCAGGGTTTGAGCCCAATGAACTTCTTCCAGAAGAGTCTTGGCTTTCAACTCAACTAAAACTTTATTCGCGACAACAAAATCTGCTCTCCTTGTGCCAATCGGATCTTTCAATTCTTTGTAGAAAATGTCCTGTTCAATTTCACGATCAAATTCTAATCCGGCCTTGGAAAGTTCATAAGCTAATGCCCGTTGAAAAATGACTTCCTGCCTGCAGGCCGAACTGCCTTATGGCAGGCAGGCCTGAAAACCATTCCCCAGGAATTTGTGAACTTCCATCGCACAGCCAATTATTTAATGCGTAATCTCCTGATATTTATATTCTTCTACCATCCTGATCAGTAAAATCAAAAATCAGTGAAATCCCTCATTCTGTTTAATCAGCGATTCAGACCTCTTTTTACAACTCCTTTATCCTGATATTTCTGAAATTCAAATCGGAGCCATGTCCGAGGAAGCCGATGTGGCCGGTGTGGCGCAACAAACCCGGATGGTCTTTGTGATCCAAGGTTCCGTTCTTGCTGGCTTCTTTCATGTTTCCATCCAGAATGACTGTTCCGTTCAGGGTAACTTTTATAACATCACCTTTTACAGCAACTTCTTCTATGTTCCATTCACCAACCGGTTTCAGGAATTCCCGTTTGGCCGGAATAATTCCGTATACCGAACCATGATATTGCCAGGGCTGCAAATCATTGTAAATAGCTGCAGTATTATCCAGAATCTGAATTTCTTTGCCCATGTATGCTGCATCGCCCTGTAGCGGGGCATGAATTCCAAGTCCGTTATTGGCTCCGGGAGTCAGTTGAAATTCGAAACGGAAAACGAAATTGGAGTATTCCTTTTCAGTGAACAGGTTGCCATGATCACCATTTTGAAGTTTTCCCATCAAAATCCCATTTTCAGCCACATAATCCACATTGTTTCCTACCCAGCCGTCGAGGTTCTTTCCATTGAACAGCAATTTAAAACCGTCGGTTTCTTCCTGAGCATTCAACTCACTTTCTCCTCCATTCAGTTCTTTTACAAACAGGTTTCGGAAAGCCAGATCAGTTCCGTGAGCCTGCAATTCGATGGCATCTTTCGCAAAAATCGGAATTGCCCGATCCCAGTAATTTTCCAATACCACGTTATCGACCACCAAAATGCCGTTCAGGAATATAGTTACCCGTTCGCCAACCATTTTAATGCGGAAAGTATTCCAGTCACCGATGGCATTATCGGCTAAAACCAGCGGTTTGCTTGGGTTTTTCTGGTTGTTGTATAAACCGCCCGAACCCACCTGTGCACCTACATCAACGCGCGATGTATCCCAGATCTGCACCTGAGGCGTTCCACGAAGGTAGATCCCGCTGTCGCCGTTTTTACTGATTTTCCAGTCAACCAGCATTTCGAAATCGCCATACATTTTCTTTGTACACAAGTTGTCGCCCGAACCGTTGAAAACAATGCAGCCATCTTTTACCGACCAGTTGTTCAGCATTTTCAGGTCAGCCTCAGCCTGGGCTTTGGCAAATACATCCGGTTTCATTTTGGCACGCTCAACCGGATTTTTCACCAGACCATGCCAGCCATCCAGATTCTTACCGCTGAAAATGCTTACAAAACCAGTTTCTTTTGGCATTTTTTCGAGGTATTCGCGAACGTCGATCACATCATACTGGCTATCCTGGCCAGTCATTTTGCCCATTACTTTAGTTAGCACTCCGGCAACAAATTCCCCGGTCAGCCCGTTTTTCTTTCCTGAAGAAGGTAATGCCAAAACTTTAGCTGATGAAGCAGCATCTGCACCCAGCTCTTTGTCGTCGAGGTATGAGGAAACAAAAACCAGCGATAAAAAGGTTTTTACATTTTCAGCGGCATCGAGAACTTTGACTCTTTCTTCAGTGGTAGCACAAACAGGCATGAGCTTTTCGATCATCAGTAATTTCTGATCGTCAGGCAAACTTGACTCACGGGTTATCCGGAGATACGCTTTTTGTGCATTCTCCCGGAAAGACTTCATTTCAGGATTGGCAAAAACCGTAAATAAATGCGGTGCCGCAGAAACATCTTTCCAGTTCGAAAGTGAAACAAATGCCGATTCACGCTCTGCCGGATTGCCATTTTTCAGCAAACCCACCACCGTTTTCAATGCATTTGGATCGCTGAGTGAAGACAGCACCGGAATTAGTTTATCTTTTTGACTGCTGCTCTGAATTTCATTTAGTACCAATCCTGCATCGGGTTTGGTTGTTCCGGAATAGATTGCAATCAGGGCATTCTGAATGCTTTCCACTGAGCTTTTGTCACTGGTCAGTTTCAGTAAAGCAATAAGTTCAGTGGCATTTTCGGCTTTCGCCAGGTTTTGTAATGAAGCAAACGCTGCTGTTCTAATCTCCTGATTTTCTGATTTGCAAAAGAGGATCATCTGCGAATAAGTTTCGGTGGCCCGACGACTTCCAAGCACATTAATCAGGACCACTTTGCCGGCATCGTTCATTTCATTCAGCTGACCAATGAGAACGCCACATTCTTTTAAGGAACAGGAAGTGAGTAAGGCTTTTTCAATTTCAGTAATTTCATTGTTGATTTTAGCTTTTTTCAGTTGATCCGCTAAAACCGGGACAGCCTTGGCTCCCTGATTCACAGCCAGTGACCGGATAGCTTCAGTTTTTATCATTTCATCTCCGGAAGATAATCCGGGAAGAATTGCTTTCTGAAGTACGACTTCGTCCGAAAGATGAGCCAGAAAATGAATGATTTCGGCCTGAGTTTCGGCCGGTGCTTTTTTCATCACCGCAATCCATGAACTCACATTTCCGGAGTTCAGTTGTACGGATGCATTATTCAGAACTGAGTTCCGGTAAACTTTATTCGTATTTTTGATTTCTTTCAGGAACAGGTCGTTGGTACCAAAACCGGAAACAGCAAGAGCAGATGACCGGTAGATTAATTGATTTTCCTCTTTGCAGTTTTTCATAACAGCCTCGCACAACGGATTGCTCAGATAATTCCAGCGCTGTTCGGCCAAACGGTTGGCATATTGAAGGTAAGAAACCATGGTCTCAGCTGCGTCGGGTTGGAATTTGGCCGCTTTTGCCGCAGTCTCGAACGTGGCGACCGAAGATTTTCCTCCAATTTCTGCCAAAGCAGCAAGAGTCTGTTTCAAAGTTTCCCCTTTGGCTGTTTGAGCCAGTTTGATCAGCTCAGGTTCGGCCAGCGGATAGTTGATTGCGCCGAGCGTTTTAATCATCGCATCAAGCTGAAGGTCTTTTTTATCCTGAATATTTTCCAGGATAATTGCTCCGGCTTCGGCACTTCCAATGCCGGTGAGTGTTGCCACAGCCGGTCCGTACAAATCGGCTGAATTCAGGTATTTTTCAAGACCTGCAACAGATGCCGAACCACCGCAATAGTACAATCTCCCGATAAAAAATACTTTCACTTCTTGGTCTGTTGCTTTTTCGAGCGCAGAAAGAAGACTATTTTCGACCAGTTGTCTGGCACTTGTGTGACTTGGTGCACCGGCAAATTGCGCCAGACTTTCCAGCGCCATTCGGGCCTGTGTGTCGTTGCCCGTTCCGGGAGGAACAACCAAATCGCAGAATTTAGCAATTCCGGGAGCACCGGTTTCCACCATTTGAACCATCAACTTAGCGGAATACTCTAAGTTTTGTGCAGGAAACTGTGCCAGAATATCGGCTACTTTGGTTCCAAGCAGGCGGTTATCCTGAGCAAAAGCCGGAGCAATCAGGAAAAGAGCCAGAATAACGGTCAATATTTGTTTTGATATTTTTATCATGTGGTTTGTTTTTGAATTCTTGTTGTTGAATGTTTTCCCATTCCGTCCGAAATCAGGTTTAACTCTGAAGAACATTTTCTCACGGACGGCAGTCTCACTTCTCTTGTGTCCCGGGGTTTCGTTCGTTCCTCACTTCGCCCCGGGTTATTCAGATTCAGCTCCTTCAGAGCTAACGTGTAACTCGCACTTCGTTATATCTTCCATTCTCCGCGCATGGGCTGATTGATCAAATTGTTGGCCTCATCGTCGTTGATGAAAGTCTGGCTAACCGGATCAAATTCAAGGGTTCGTCCCAGGCGCAAGGCAATTCCACCCATATTTACAATGGTGGCAGAGCGGTATCCGTTCATTTCATTCAGGGCAAATTTCTGCCGGGTTTTGACCGATTCGCTGAACAGGGCAATTTGTGGCTCAGGATCGGGAAGCGTGTCAATAAGAGATTTCAGGTTTGGAATGTCCGACTTAAATCCTTTGTAGATTTTGCCATTTGGACCTTCAATGTAGGCAGCATTCTGATCCCGGTTTTCACCATCCAGAATGATCTGGCATCCATCGGCATAGGTAAATGTAATTCGTCTCCAGGTTCCGGCAGCGTCATAATCCTGCTGTGGTGCATCCACTTCTACTTTTACCGGACTGGTATTGTCTTTTCCGAGCATGTACTGTACCGGATCGATGTAGTGCTGGCCCATATCGCCCAGGCCGCCGCTATCGTAATCCCAGTATCCGCGGAAGGTCTGGTGAACACGGTGAGGATTGTATGGCTTTTCGGGAGCTGGTCCAAGCCACATGTTGTAGTCGAGTGCTTCAGGAACCGACTGTGGTTTGAGGTTTGTACGACCGACCCAGTAGAATTTCCAGTCGAAACCGGTTACTCCGCTAATGGTTACTTTCAAAGGCCAACCCAAAACACCGCTGTCGATGACTTTTTTCAAAGGTTTTACCGGTGTTCCCAATCCATAGAAATTATCCTTGAACCGGAACCAGGTATTCAGGCGGAACATTTTTCCAGTGGCATTGATCGCTTCAACAACCCGTTTTCCTTCGCCTATGGTTCGTGTCATAGGCTTTTCGCACCATACATCTTTGCCGGCCTCAGCAGCCATCACCGACATGATTCCGTGCCAGTGCGGCGGAGTGGCAATGTGTACAATATCGATGTCCGGGCGAAGCAATAATTCCCTAAAATCGGAATATCCTTTCACATCGGGACCTACTTTTTTCAGTGTAGATGATAAATGATCTTTGTCTGCGTCGCAAATAGCAAGCAGTTTCGTGCCTTCGTAAACAATGTGACCTTGTCCCATTCCGCCAACTCCGATAATGGCCTTGGTCAATTGATCACTTGGGGCAAGGAATCCGTTTCCACCCATAACGTACCTCGGAATGATTGTAATTCCGGCGGCAGCGACCAACGACTTCTTTAGAAAGTCGCGGCGATTGTTCATTTTTTCAGTCATATTATAGTTTTAGTAATGCCTCGGTTAATTGTGCCGTTAAATTACGATAAAGTAACAAAACGACTAATAAAATAACTGATAAAAAATTGCAGAATATATACGGTAAATTGGCTGTTATAAATTACAGGGTAGAATCGGCAAAACCTTTTGGTTTAGCAACGGACACGCAGTTGCCAGAGTATTTCTGATCCCTGAAACAGTTTGGATTGCAACTTTGAAAACTTAAAAGCTTTTGAAAAATAGCCGGTGGTATCAGTTTTCAGTATAAAAACAGTAGATCGGAAATTATTTTCGGCTTGCTGTTTTCCTTTAAAAAATTAGTTGTAGAAATAACGGGCATTTGCCTTGCCGGGTAGCTTGATCTGCATCTGATTTATTATTGATCATTAATATCGACTACATTTATTTTAATCCGGAAGCGTCCATTTTTAACTAAAATAGTTGAGCCAGTATTCGATCTGATATAGCCTTCAAAGGTTCCTTCCAACGTATAGTCTGCAACACTTGATATTTGGATTTTGAGGGCATTAGAAGTGGTTTGCCAAAAGGTGAAATCATCCTGAGCAGAACCTTGTATGAAACTTCCTGTGTTTCTTAGATTCATTAATACCAGCTCAGCAAATTCACCCTCTCCGGCAGGAACAAAGTATGGCAATTTGCGGTTGAAAATATTGGCCTGTTGAAAGTAAAATGCAATTGATACTGAATTCGTTTGATCTGCACGAACTATGCTAATTTGGTCTAATTCAAGCGACTGATTTACAAATTGAGTATTCCAGCCTCTGTCATTATCCGATTTAAATGTGAAATAAATCAATTTTCCATCAAACTCTCCACGAATAAATTCGGCAGAGGACCTGTCTGACCTGTCAATCTTTAATTCTTTCAGGAAATCCTTAGAATGATCAATTGTTTCAGGTTCTAATGATGCTTTCTCACAAGAATTAGCCAACATGATCATGGCGAATACCCATAACACACTTGATAAATTTCTCATAATAGAATCGTATTTATGTCAGACAATATCTGGAAAAAGTAAATTCGCCGCTTGCTAAAAAAGCTTATTACATCGTTCTGCAAATACTGGCAGGGTGGAGATTACCTGATGAACTTCTTTGGAGGTGCTTCTTTCCATCCGCCAGATCCTGCTAACGAAGCACCAACTGATTCAGCCGAAAACCGGACTTTCCTGGTATTTTGCTGTTAGCGGATCGTTATTCTTGTATCATCGTCATTAACGTATTCCAAAATATCTCCGGGTTGGCACTCTAAAACTTTACAAATTGCATCTAAAGTGCTAAAACGAATTGCTTTTGCTTTGCCTGTCTTTAAGATTGAAAGATTAGACAAAGTTAATTCAACTTTGTCTGATAGCTCATTAAGCGACATCTTTCGCTTTGCCATCATTACATCTAAGTTTACAATGATTGGCATGGATTATACAGTTAAATCGATTTCGTTTTGGATTTCAACTCCTCTTGAAAAAATATTCGCAATGACATAGATTACGGCCGCCATTAATAAAAATGCACTGCCGTCTTCCCAGAATTGATTAAGCTTGTCGATTTCAATTCCATAATGCGTCATATTTTGTGATATTTCACGGGCTATGAGACTAAAGATCCCTATTCCCAGAGTGATGTAACTGATTTTTTTAATCTGTTCGGCCACATAGCTGTTGAATGGTTTTAACAAATCAAGTTTGTGTAAAAGCATTATGACCACATAGAACAGATATGCCTTTAAAATAGAGATTGTCAGGATAAAACCGTACATACCAGAATACACCCATATGTTAGTATTATACATCTGGCTTAAGTCCAACTTCTGATAAAGGTTTTGGACAATTTCAGGTTTGAAGAGACTGAAAACAAAATTGACTATCAAGGCACTGGCTTCAATGCACAAGCCAACGAAGATAACCCAGGCAACAATATGCAGGGCTTTAAATACGAAGTTGTTTCTTTTTGACATGCTGTTTAAAGTTAAAATTATGCCGTAAAGATAAATGAATTTTATTGAATATCAATAAATATACATTTTTATTCAAATAATATTTGTCGCACAATAGCGTTCCGTAGTTACACGCAGGACGGGAGTTGCTCGATAAACTTTCCACGAAGAACTGCCTTTCAAAATGCTAATTTTCTGTCAACGAAGTACCAACCAC
>CAIPKZ010000042.1 GCA_903865775.1 uncultured Prolixibacteraceae bacterium
GGCTGAAGACATCACCTACGGTAGTTTCGAGGCCCGGCAAATTGTTATTGCTTTGCTTATCGACGATGGAGTTCCGGATCGGGGGCACCGTAAAAATATACTGAATCCGTGCTTTCATTTTGCAGGTGTGGCCAACGGGAAACATCCCAGTTACCTTTCGATGTGTGCGATTGACTATGCCGGTGAGTACCATACAAATCAAAAATAATGAGACCATTCAAATGTTAAGGTAAAAACCGGGAATTAGTCTAATTTTGCCTGAGTATAATCATCCCAATCCATGCTTCAGAATAAAAGAGAACTACCCAAAGAAAAATCCAAGATCCATCCACGGAACAAAAACCGGGAACGCTACGATTTCAAACAATTAGTCGGAAGTTTTCCGGAATTGGCTTCCTATGTCAAGCCGAACCTGTACGGCGACGAATCGGTGGACTTTGCCGATCCGCATGCAGTGAAAGCGCTGAACAAAGCCATTTTGCTGCATCATTACGGCATCAGCAACTGGGATGTTCCGGCAGGCTATTTGTGTCCGCCGATTCCCGGAAGGGCCGATTACATTCATCATATTGCCGATTTCTTATGCCGCAACAACTACGGAAAAATCCCGACCGGGCCTGAAATCAAATGTTTCGATATCGGTGTTGGCGCCAGTTGCATCTATCCTATCATCGGAATTCAGGAATACAACTGGTCGTTTATTGCCTCCGATATCGACCGGGTTGCTATTGAATCGGCGAACCGGATTATTGAAAGCAATCCCGCTTTGCAGGGAAAAGTGGAATGCAAACTGCAGAGCAATGCGAAAGATTTTTTCTATGGAATTATTCGGAAAGACGAACTGATCGATCTGTCAATCTGCAATCCTCCGTTTCATGCTTCGGAAAAAGAAGCACAGGCTGGTACACTCCGGAAAATACACCATTTGAATCTGGACAAAAAACCGGAACCGATCCTGAATTTTGGCGGCCAGAATCATGAACTCTGGTGCGATGGCGGCGAAGAAAAATTCGTCCGGAACCTGATTCAGCAAAGCAAGAAATACGCCGGAAACTGTTTTTGCTTTTCCACTATGATTTCGAAAGAATCGAACCTCCGCAGCGTTTACCGCGCACTCGAAGAAGCCGGAGCCTATGGTATGGAAACGATCCCGATGGGACAGGGAAATAAAATCAGCCGGATTGTGGCATGGACATTCCTCAACACCGAGGAACAGAACAAATGGAAGAATACACGCTGGAAAGCCTGATAAAACAGACACATTTGTGAATGTCCAAAAAATCTCAATAGTCAAACCAAACACGAAGATACGAAGTCACGAAGTTTAAATAAATGAAAACAACAGGTATGTGACTTTGTGTCTTCGTGTTTAAAGTATTTCCCTTCGGGATAGTATTTCTGTTAAACTGTCAAAATCATGCAAGACCAATGTCCATGCGGTTCGGGACTCTCCTACCCGTCCTGCTGCCAACCCATCATCTCCGGAAAGAGGGTTGCCGAAACTGCGCAGCAACTCATGCGTTCGCGATACACCGCTTTTACTAAAGCCAATGTTGATTACCTGATGATCAGCCATTCAGCAAAAACACGGCCGATTAAAGAACGCAAAAGCATTGAAGAGTGGGCGAAGTCGGTGAGCTGGATGGGACTGACTATTCTTCATACTCAGGCTGGGGAGGCTGGCGACAATGTTGGTTATGTGGAGTTCAAAGCGCTTTACCTTGAAAATGGAAGACTTCAGCAAATTCACGAAAAATCGCTCTTTGAACGGGAAAATGGCAAATGGGTGTATGCATCGGGAGAGATGCCTTAATTAACATGCTGATAGAAAATTACAAAAACAAAGAAAAATGGAAGAACAAAAAAAAGAAACGACAAACACAGTTTCAACTAACGACAAAACCCCTAAGGTAACTGGAATTGGTGGAATTTTCTTTTCGTCAGACAATCTGAAGGAAACCAAAGAATGGTACGTCAAAAATTTAGGGATTGAAATAAATGATTGGGGTTCTTCGAGTTTTGAATCCAGGAACTTTAACAGACCTGACGAGATAAATTCTCTTCAATGGAAACCTTTCGAAAAAGGAGATGAATATTTTTCCCCATCCAAAAAGGATTTTATGATTAACTACCAAGTTCAGAATATTGAAGGACTTGTGAGCAAACTCAAAGAAAACGGAGTAAATATACTTGACAGCATTGTAACTTACGACTTTGGAAAATTTATTCATATTATGGACACAGAAGGCAACAAGATTGAACTATGGGAGCCTATTGAATAGTGTAAAAGCGATAATAGTTGGCAAGTTTACAACCAACATAGTAAATGAAATAAAGCCAACCGCAAAACAGCAACTACTGAAATTTTGCGGTTCAGTCTTTAAAATAAAAATTGTGCTTTGTATCAAGTTCCTTGGTGGCAGGCATTTTTTTTCTTCGAAATCGCGAACTTTTTATTGCTTCAAAACGTTTTGCCCAGGCTAAAGAAAAATGACCAACCATTTCAAAGGGGTGAATTCTGAAAAACCTTAAGAGTAGGAAAAATTAATAAAAGAATAAATACATGAGCAGCTTTAAAAGTTTATTGTTGTTGATAACCATATCATTTCTTACTTTTTCTTGTGCCCAGAATAAGCAAAAAAACGAAGGCACGACAAAAATCCAAGCTATCGAAAAGAAACCAATTTCCACTCCTGATGAGGCCATTTCTGAACTAACAAGCGGGAACAATCGGTTTGTATTGAATCAATTAGTTAAGACAAATTACCAGGAGCAGATTGAATCGAGCAAGAAAAAGCAAACTCCGCATTCAGTTATTCTATCTTGCATGGACTCGAGAGTCCCGCCCGAAATTATTTTTGACCAGGGAATTGGTAATATTTTTGCAATACGTATTGCAGGAAACATTGAAGATGAAAATGTTATAGGAAGTATGGAATATGCAGTAGAACATGCGGGCTCCAAATTAATTGTTGTGATGGGACACAGTCATTGTGGGGCCGTTTCGGGTGCTTTAAAAAACATAGAATCTGGTCATTTAACTCAACTGGTTAATCAAATTAAACCAGCAATTCCGCAAGTTAGAGATCAGGCTGAAGTTACTGAAATAACAGCAAAAAATAATGTTAAACTCACCATTCAGGATATACTCAATCAAAGTGAAATAATTAAGGAGTTGGTCGATTCTGGCAAAATCAAGATTGTTGGTGCTTTTTACGACGTCGAAACAGGAAAGGTGCTTTTTTAGATTAGAATCGCAAGTGCATTACTGGAAGATAATTAAATTTGGATGAAGATATTTTGGCAAGAACAATGCCTTTTGCTCATTTGACTCTTGCAGGATAAGAAAACGTTTAAACCGCCTATACTCAACCAGCTTTGAAGCCGCTATGGATATCGCCCAATGCACTCTTGTCAGCTTGGAATTTGCATAATGAGAATTCAGTAAAAGAAAAAATTACCTTTGCATAAACGCCAACTTGAAGTGGAATTTAAATTTGACTTCACAACTTTTGGACATCTTCACTTAAGAAATGAATAAGTCACCAATCCAAGGCATCAATAAGGACTTATTAATGCCAATGAAGTCGAACTGTTCCTCGAATTGGCAGTGGAAGTGTTGTTCGCCAAAACGACTTTATCGGCCTAAGTGGAGATAATTAATCCGTGAAGGAATACTCAGGTATAACATGAAATTCTCAATCATAAAATCTCGTCTGCATTTATTGAGCTTTATTTCAGAAACAGACAAAGCATCAAGAACAATTTTTGAGTACAGATCATAAATCGCGGGGGTGGCCATAATTAAAGTAATTAACTGGTAATTAATACTTTAAAGACACAAATCTCTGCGGTTTCATACTAATAAATAATCAGTTATTTTACTGTAAGTCAGATAAATAACTGAGTTTTTAACGAAGTATTGAAATTAATAACATGCGTAAATTAAAGAATTCAGAACTCGACCGCCTTTCGGTTGATGAATATAAAGTGACCGACAAAACTCCGATCACGGTCGTGTTGGACAATGTCAGGAGTTGCAATAACATCGGTTCAGTATTTCGCACTTCCGATGCTTTGCTGATTGAAAAGGTAATTTTATGCGGAATTACTGCGACCCCACCAAACAAAGACATTCATAAAACTGCTTTGGATGCCGAGAAATCGGTTCCCTGGGAATATTTCGAGGAAACTGAATTTGCTGTTGCTCAACTAAAAGAAAACGGGTATCGTGTTTTTGCCGTTGAACAGGTTGAAAACAGCATCTCACTTCCTGATTTTATTCCTGCAAAAGATCAGAAACTGGCTCTTGTATTTGGAAATGAAGTCAAAGGAGTTCAGCAATCGGTAGTGAATAGCTGTGACGGAGCCATCGAAATTCCGCAGTACGGAACCAAACATTCTTTTAACATTTCAGTGAGCGCCGGTATTGTTCTGTGGGATTTGGTTTACAAACTACGAAGTCATTAGGAAAAAGCCAATAGACATTGGGAAAAAGAAATCAGGAAAAAGGAAATAATCTGATCAAATGTTTTCCTATTTCCTAATGTCTATTGACTATTTCCTAATGTCTATTGACTATTTTCTAAGGTTAAAAATTCTTAATCGCCACGAGTTTGGTCATCATTGAATCGCAGTGAATGGTATAGGATTTCATGTTTTTCTCCATGATTGGTTCGGTTGGTGGCGATTTGACTTTTAACGGATTGACCGGATCTCCATTTAAAAATACACGGAAATCGAGATGCGGACCTGATGCCAAACCTGTTGATCCAACATAACCGACAACCTGTCCCTGCCTAACCCTTACTCCACTTGAAATTCCATCAGCGTATTTGCTAAGGTGCATGTAGCTGGTTGTATAAGCCGAATTGTGTTTAATCTTCAGGTAGTTGCCACCCCCGGCAGCCTGATAGGCTTTTGCTACCACAGCACCATCTCCGATCGAAACTACTGGTGTGCCTGTGGGTGCAGCATAATCAATACCATGATGGGGCCTGTAAATTTTCAGCACCGGATGAAATCTTGAATTTGAAAACTGTGAACTGATCCGGTTGAATTTAAGAGGCGCTTTCAAAAATGCTTTTTTCAGGCTTTTACCCTTGTCGTCAAAATAGCTGTCCTCGTTGTCCTGAGTAAAACGGAAAGCATAGAAATTTTCTTTGGAATGTAAAAATTGGGCGGCAAAAATGCGACCAATGCCAATTGATTTTCCGTAAACGAAATTTTCTTCAAAAACAACCCTGAATTTGTCCCCTTTCTGCAGGCCGTAGAAGTCAATACTCCATTGGTAAATATCGTTCAAGGACAAGGCTAAATTGGGGTCGAGTGCCTGCGCCTCAAGCGTATTCCAAAGTGATGAAGTAATCACGCCGCTTGCCGTTTTGATCTGGGTAACGATTGGCTTTTTCTCCCTGTAAATGCGCAGACTGTCGCTTAAATCGTAAACCACGTAGTCGACAGGGTTGATTTCATAAATAAAGTATTCGACTTTCGCAGGCTGATTTTTACTCATGAAAAAATAGAAGGGATTGTTGATCTTCATTTTCCGGAGATCAAAAGTCAGAATCGACTTTTTAGAAATCTCATCGATTTTGGTCATTGGAATACCCTTCGTCAACAGGATATCAGAAAGATTCTGTCCTGAACGGATCTGACCCGGAACAATATTAAACGAATCCATCGGAAGGTTAAATAACAGGACAGGTTCCGGCACCTTAACTTCGCCCTGTTTGGCTAATTCTTTTATAATCCGTTTGGTTTCGTATTGATCGTATAAATAATAAACAACCTGCAATAAAAAGATAAAAGTGAACGCCAAGATTAAAATGTTGATCAGGCGCCGGTATTTTTGATAATAGATTTTCATGTTCATTTTCAAACCGATTTCTGTAATAAATATAAACCCGGAAAAATACTTCTTGCTGACAGGAAAATACTTTTCCGGATGTCTGTTTCCGTCTTCTCAAAAATAACAAAATTAATAAGTTTCAATACCTTTAACCGGAAGCCGGAAC
>CAIPKZ010000043.1 GCA_903865775.1 uncultured Prolixibacteraceae bacterium
AGTATCGAGGATATGATTTTCGGTCAGGAAGCAAAACCTGAAAAGCCAGCCAGCCGCGAACCTGTACTTCAGATTCATCATCCGGTAAACGAGGATGAAACCGAAGAGACTGTTTCGGGAATGCCTGATTATGATCCAACGCTTGATTTGTCAGGCTACAAATATCCTACGCTCGATCTGCTCGACGATCATGCTTCCGGAAATGCTGAAGTAAGTAACGAGGAATTAATCTCCAACAAGAACAAAATCGTGGAGACTCTTCGCCATTATAAAATTGAAATCACCAAAATCAGGGCGACCATCGGACCAACCATTACGTTGTATGAGATTGTTCCTGCACCCGGAATCCGGATTGCAAAAATCAAAAACCTCGAAGACGATATTGCACTGAGCCTTTCTGCTTTGGGAATCCGCATCATTGCTCCAATTCCCGGAAGAGGAACCATCGGTATTGAGGTTCCAAATCAGAAACCTGAAATTGTTTCGATGCGTTCGATCATTGGCTCCAAGAAATTTCAGGAATCCACTGCAGAGCTTCCTATTGCTGTTGGAAAGACGATTTCGAACGAAACTTTCATGATGGATTTGGCAAAAATGCCGCACATTTTGGTAGCCGGTGCTACCGGTCAGGGAAAATCGGTTGGTCTGAATGCAGTAATTACATCATTGCTTTATAAGAAACATCCTTCACAGCTGAAATTTGTTTTGGTCGATCCCAAAAAGGTAGAACTAAACTTGTATTCTTCGCTCGAAAAGCATTTTCTGGCCAAAATGCCCGATGAGGAAGATGCAATTATTACCGATATTCAGAAAGTAAAGAATACCTTGAATTCGGTGAATGTTGAGATGGACAGCCGTTATGATTTATTAAAAAAAGCACATGTCCGGAATATCATTGAATACAATACCAAATTTATTGGCCGCCGCCTGAATCCGGAAAAAGGACACCGGTATCTGCCATACATCGTGGTAATTGTCGATGAATTTGCCGATTTGATTATGACGGCAGGAAAAGAGATTGAACTTCCAATTGCACGTATTGCCCAGTTGGCCCGTGCTGTAGGCATTCACATGATTATCGCTACCCAGCGGCCTTCAATCAACATCATTACCGGTACAATCAAAGCAAACTTCCCGACCCGAATTGCCTTTAAAGTTGCATCTATGATCGATTCCAGGACCATTCTGGATACTCCTGGTGCCAATCAGCTGATCGGTAAAGGCGACATGTTGGTTTCGACAGGAAGTAGCATGACCCGCGTGCAGTGCGCTTTTGTTGATACTCCTGAAGTGGAACGGATTTGTGAATTCATTGCCGACCAAAGAGGTTATCCGACTGCTTTTCTGTTGCCAGATTATGTCGGAGAAAATGACAATGCTGGAAACGGCGCTGACTTGAGTAACCGTGATGAAATGTTTGACGATGCTGCACGTTTGATTGTAAGCAATCAGATTGGGTCAACTTCGATGATACAACGTAAATTTTCGATTGGGTATAACCGCGCCGGTCGAATCATGGATCAATTAGAGGCTTCCGGAATCGTGGGACCAAGCGAAGGAAGTAAATCCCGTCAGGTATTGCTTCAGGATGAATATTCTTTGGAACAATTATTGAATAGATTAAAATAGAACAAAAACAAAAATATAAAATGAAACGATTAGTATTAATTGCAATTCTTTCGATTTTCACGGCAATCGGATTTGCCCAGCAGGATGCCAAAGCGAAAGAAATATTAGAAAAAGTTACCAAAACAACACAATCACTGGCGTCGCTTGAAGCGAAATTTTCATTCGAAATGAATAATGCAGTTGAGAAAATTCAGGAGAAAAGCGTTGGTTCAATTATCCTGAAGAATAAGAAATACAAGTTGAGCATTCCTCAGATGGGATTGCAGGTAACCTGTGATGGCAAAACAATCTGGACTTATATGGTAAATTCGAACGAGGTAAGTATTGCCAATCTTGATGAATCAACCGAGGATCTCATGGATCCGGCAAAGATTTTTACCATTTATGAAAAAGGTTTTAATTATTCATATGCCGGAGAGTCGGTTGAAGGAGGCGTTCCGGTTTATAATATCGATTTGGCACCGCAAAAGCCGACAGGTGAAATGCAGAAAATAAAGATCATGATTGACAAGCAAAAGATGTTGATTAGAGGCGCAAACATGACCGGGAAAGATGGCAATAAATACAATGTTTTAGTCAGTGAATTTAAGACGGACGGCGTATATAAAGATCTGGATTTTGTTTTTGACCCCAAACAATATAAGGGAATTGAAGTTGTGGATATGAGATAATTAAAAAGGGTGCCCGATGGACACCCTTTTTATTTGGGTTATTTAGTTCATTTAGTTTCCGTTTTTACGTGCGCCAATCGTTCAACCGAAGCGATTTCGATAAATGAAGTGCCCCCGCCAACGCCGAAATTTCCGCCAACGTAAACCACTGTATCTTTTTCAGTAATCATATTTCTCTCCACCAAATCCAGAAGTGAAGTCTCTATCAGCTTATGCTTGTTTTTCTTCGATTTAATTTCGCTTGGAAAAACGCCATACGACAAGGCTAATTCTCGCTTTACCCTTCCGTTGTGACATTTGGCGAAAACCGGTATTGCTCCTCTGAAAGCTGCAATATACCGGGCGATTTTTCCGGTAAGTGTATCTGTAACAATCGCATTTACTTTCAATTCTTTCGAGGCTAATACTGCAGCTTCAGCAAGGAAGGCAGAGGTTTCATTGTCAAGACGCGGAACCGGCAGATCATTTCGACGGTCTTTGCTGGCCTCCACTTCGAGAGCAATTTTTGACATTACTTTTACCGATTCAATCGGATAATTACCATAAGCAGTTTCTCCTGAAAGCATAATCGCATCAGTCCTGTCGTATATTGCAGTCGCAACATCGCTTACTTCGGCACGCGTAGGACGGGGATTGTCTATCATTGAATGCAGCATCTGAGTGGCAACAATCACTGGTTTTTTCTGCTGAACTGCTTTTCTAATCAGTTTGCGCTGAATGCCTGGGATTTTTTCAGCTGGGATTTCAATTCCAAGGTCTCCGCGTGCAACCATGATGCCATAGGCATGCTGGAGAATTTCATCCACATTGTTAACTCCATCCAGGTTTTCGATTTTGGCAATGATTTTAATGTGACTGTCAAATTTGTCCAGAATTGCCTGAACAGCCAAAACATCGTTTTTATTTCTGACAAAAGAATGAGCAATAAAGTCAATGTCGTTTTGAGTGGCAAATTCGATAAATTCGATGTCTTTTTCGCTTATTGACGGAAGGTTTGGACTGACACCTGGCGTATTGATACTTTTCTTGTTTTTGATTTGTCCGCTGTTTCCAACCCTGCAGACCAAATAATCATCAGCCTGTTCGACAACCTCAAGCGAAAGATCGCCATCGTCAATCAGGATTTGATTTCCGACAGGAACTTCCTTATGAATATTCAGATAGCTAACATAGATGATTTCTTGATTTGACTGGCCGTCACCGCCTTTTACCTTGATATGGTCACCAGCTTTAACTTCGATTGGTTCACCGATGTTTTTCGTTCTGATTTCAGGTCCTTTGGTGTCAACAAGAATGGCGATGGAATCAGAAACCTCACGGACATTATTAATCATTGCAATTGCATTCTCTGTAGAAATGTGAGCTGTGTTTAACCTGACCACGTTCATCCCTGCATCGAACAACTGACGGATAAATTCTACGTCACAACGCTTATCCGAAATAGTTGCTACTATTTTCGTGTACTTCATAGGTCGTATGTTTTAATGTAATTAAGAACAAAATTAGGCAAATATTCCATCTTTGACCCATCAATTGTTCATGGGGAATTTTAAGTCACTCAGGATTTAGAATGTTCAATAATTGATTCAATTCCAAGTCGATACGAATCGAGGCCGAATCCCATGATACTTCCTAAACATACAGGACCTATCAGCGATTCATGCCTGAAGCTTTCTCTTGTCAGGATATTGGAGATATGTACTTCAATAACAGGTGTCTTTATTCCTGAAACCGCATCACGGATTGCAACAGAGGTGTGTGTATATCCTCCAGCATTAAGAATAATGCCGTCGCAATTAAAACCATTTTCATGAATTTTGTTGATC
>CAIPKZ010000044.1 GCA_903865775.1 uncultured Prolixibacteraceae bacterium
GATAAAAAGGCATTGCCCCAGTTTTGATCGTAATTTGGAGGAAGGTATCTGATGATAATATTTTTGAGGTCATCCATTTTATCATCCATCGCCGAATGTTCTTTCTCGAATCCAGAAATGGAATAATCAGGATATTTTTGCCTGAAATTTGGCCGTGTCAGCGGATTTTCGATGACCGAATTCAGTTCAAGTATGTATGGGAACATCACCCTTTCTTCAAAATTGATGTGAATAACAAACTCTTCCTTGAATTTTGCATAAAATTTACGGACCAAATTGTTCTCGGTACTTTCGTCCGGATTGCCCGAAAGGAATAGTTCAATCAAACGGTCATTCTCAGGAATCAAAAAATCGATGTAATACTGATGGGTTTTTGCCAGGTAATCAATCACCATCGAAACCTGAAAATCGAGCAGGCGTTTTTCAGGAAAATAAGCTTCGTGATGAAAAACATTGATGGTTTCAATAAAGAAGTTGAGGTCGATGCCCTTTTCCTCGCATATATTTCGGATGGTCCGGTCACCAAAACCCAGTTTAATTCCCAGACGGTTAATTACCGGCAATAGCGAATGATCTTTATGGATGACCGCCGCAAGCTTGTTGTTTTCGTTAAACAATTCCATATCCTGAATGAAAGGTTTGATGTTTCAGTAAAGACAACCATCGCAATAAAAGGTTCACCGGAAAAAGGAAAACCCCACTTGTGGTGAGGTTTTTGGTAATGTTTTGATGTCAAAGGACTCCATTTCATTTCGTCCTATGCTGCTACCTATCGGGGCGTTGCCCCTGTTCTTTCTTCCGATTAATAATCTAAAAGGTCTGAAAGACCGATCTGTAAAAGCACGAGGTTAATTCGTCAATTGACGAATTAACCCTGTGAAATATTTTTATTAAAATTTAAGGCCTTCTGCTCCAGAAAGTCCTTTTGGGTTTCTGTTCAGTCTGAGCTGATGGGTGATTATTTGGCCTGACCTCACGGTTGCCTGATGTTTCCCTGACAGCTTGTCCATTGTGTTCGCGGCGGATCGGTTTGCGTACTTCCTTTGCAGGAGCTTTAACCGGAGTAAAATCAGTCATCGCATACGGATGATCATTAATTACAGGAATTGATTGTGATATCAGACGTTGAATATCGCGCAGAAAAGTAATTTCGGTATTATCGCAAAACGAAAGTGCAATGCCGCTTTGTCCGGCCCGTCCTGTCCGGCCAATGCGATGAACGTAAGTTTCAGGAATATTCGGGATTTCGAAATTTATCACATGCGTTAAATCATCAATATCGATGCCTCTGGCTGCAATATCGGTAGCAACCAAAACACGAATTTTCCCGGCTTTAAAATCCGAAAGGGCCTTTTGACGGGCATTCTGCGATTTGTTTCCATGAATGGCCTGTGCCTGAAGTCCGTTTTTCTGAAGTAACATGACCACTTTGTCAGCTCCGTGTTTGGTCCGGGTGAAAATCAAAGCCGAAACGATTTCCGGATTCCGCAGAACGTGTACCAGGAGACTTCGTTTGTCAGCATAATCCACCATGTACATCCATTGCTCTACTTTTTCTGCAGTAGTTACTTCCGGAGTAATTTCAACCTTGAGCGGATTCCTCAGGATAGTTTGCGACAGTTTTACAATGTCGGCAGGCATGGTAGCCGAAAAGAAAAGTGACTGGCGTTCGCGGGGTAATTCAGCAATGATGCGTTTTACATCATGGATAAATCCCATGTCGAGCATGCGGTCGGCTTCGTCGAGTACAAACAATTCGATGTTTCGCAAATCGACGTAACCCTGATTCATCAGATCGAGCAAACGGCCCGGAGTGGCAATCAGAATATCAATTCCCTGACGCAGAGCGTCAGTCTGAGGACGTTCGCCCACACCACCAAAAATAACGGTATGTTTTAGTCCGGCGTAGCGCCCGTAGGCAGTAAAACTTTCGCCAATCTGGATAGCCAGTTCGCGGGTAGGGGTTACAATCAGTGACTTAATCTTGCGCTTTCCTTTGGCAGGCAAGTGGGTGTCGTAAAGAATCTGGATGATCGGAATAGCAAAAGCTGCCGTTTTTCCGGTTCCTGTTTGTGCACAACCAAGTAAATCTTTTCGCTGAAGTATAATGGGTATTGCTTGTTCCTGAATTGGGGTTGGTTTTTCGTAACCTTCTGTTTTTAAAGCCCTCAGGATGGGCTCAATCAAATCTAAATTCTCAAATAACATTTTATCATTTTGGAAAGGCCTCTTAATAAATGGTCTTCCATTTGGCCTTTATATTTATGGCGCAAATCTAAACATAAATAAGTTAACGAATATTAATTCAGGGTTAAATTGTGTCTTTGTCTGAAAGATAAGCTGTTAGTGCCATTCTGTTTGATCTTTAGCCCAATAGGCAAGCCGGCTTACAAATCCTTCGGAAGATGTCAACCGAATTTATACCGAATGCTCTTTGTATAAAAGATGGAACGGAGTTGCCAAGTAGAAGCACTGTCGAAATGAACAAGGCGACATTAAATTCAACAAAAAACCCGGCGATTAACCGGGTTTTCATATCTTAAAATGGTCGATTTAAATTTTTGGTAACACCCACGGTGCGCGGTATTCAGGAATCAGAAACTTATTGGCTTCGTCATCGTTAATAAATTTACTGGTTTCAGCATCCCAGTATAAACGGCGACCAGTGCGCATGGCAATGTTTCCCAAATGAGCGACACGTGCCGTGTTGGCAGCAATTTCAATACTGGCATTCAGGTTGCGGTTACGGGTTTTCACGCCGTCAATGAAATTTGCCATGTGAAGTTCAAGTCCTTTGCCGTTGCCTTTTTGCAATTCGACACGTTCCATCAGGTCTTTATTTTTCTTTTTTTCAGGAATGACTTCCCAGCCTTCACGGTCGACAACCAGGGTCCCGTTGTTTCCTACATATGCAACACCATGATCGCGTCCGTAATAACCTCCATCAATTCCTGTTCCGTGATCCCAAAGCAGAGTATGTCCATCAAATTCATAAAGTGCCTGCAAGGTGTCCGGAGTTTCAGCAGCATCCAGCGGATAAGCCATCTTGCCTCCCATGGCCATCACTGATTTCGGCGCTTTGTCTCCCATTCCGAATAAACCGTAGTCAATAATATGAACGCCCCAGTCGGTCATCAAACCTCCGGCATAATCGTAAAACCATCTGAAATTAAAATGGAAACGGTTGGGATTAAACGGACGTTTTTTAGCTGGTCCGAGCCAGAAATCGTAATCAACTCCTGCAGGAGCTTCGCCATCGGGTTGTACAGGAACAGGTTCCATCCATCCCTGGTAAGCCCAGGTTCTCACGGTGCGAACTTTACCAAGTTTTCCGGATTGAACAAAGTCCACAGCCGCTCTCCAGTGCGGATCGCTGCGTTGCCACATACCCACCTGAACCACGGTTTTATATTTGTTGGCCGTCCGTTCCATGATGTTGATTTCCCCGATGGAATTTCCCAACGGTTTTTCACAATAAACATCTTTTCCGGCCTGACAGGCTTCAATCATAGGCAAACAATGCCAGTGGTCGGGAGTGCCGATGAGGACTACATCCACATCTTTGTTTTCGAGTAGTTTACGGTAATCGGTATATAATTTGGGTTTAAATCCCTGCATTTTTTCAGTATCTGCAGCCCGCCGGTTGAGTACATTGCTGTCAACATCACAAATGGCCACACACTCGGTGTTTTTTTGATTGAGGAAGGCTGTCAAATCGGCAAATCCCATTCCATTAGCACCGATTAAGCCGCAACGAAGTTTTTCGTTGGCACCTGAACATGCACTCATCGGAATTGGCAATGTTGAAGCAAGGCTCAGCCCAACTGCAGCTGTTGTTGTACTTTTCAGAAATTGTCTTCTGTTCGAACTCATGGATTATTGGTTATTAATGTTTAAACGCAATGACACAAAGACGCTAAGAAATTATTTTTGCGCCTTTGTGCCTTTGCGTTTATCCGATTTTTTTATTTTTGCATGGCATCGTCGAATGCTACATCTGAAGGATCGAAATCGCTGTAGCGAACAAAATCGCTTGCTTCAGCAGCTCCGGCTTCGCGGTTCATGCCGCTGTCTTCCCATTCAACCGAAAGCGGTCCCCGATATTTGATATCGTTCAGAGCGCGAATGATGTTTTCGAAATCGATTTTTCCACGGCCTAAACTCCGGAAGTTCCAGTAACGTCGGTTATCTCCAAAATCAGTATGTCCGCCGAAAACTCCAATTTCCATTGGATGTTCGCTCCAGTAGGCATCTTTCATGTGAACATGAAAAATACGATCGGAAAATTCATAGATGAATTTCACATAGTCAACGCCCTGGTAACCCAGGTGACTTGGATCAAAATTGAATCCAAAAGCAGGGTGATAGTTCACCGCTTTCAGCGCACGGCGGGCGGTTGCGATATCAAAAGCAATTTCTGAAGGATGGACTTCGAGTGCGAATTTGACACCCATTTTCTGGTATTCGTCCAGAATCGGAATCCAACGCTTCGCAAAATCTTCGTAGCCTTTATTCAGCATATCCTGATTGACCGGTGGAAATGCATACAACATGTGCCAGATTGAACTTCCGGTAAAACCGTTGACAACATCTAACCCAAGCATTTTTGCCACTTTTCCGGTTTTGATCACTTCGGCTGCAGCACGCTGACGAACTCCTTCAGGATCGCCATCACCCCAGATATAATCAGGTAAAATGCCTTTGTGACGTTCGTCAATCAGGTCACATACACATTGACTAACCAGATGAGTTGAAATAGAAAAAAGTTGGAGATCGTATTTGTCAAGCGTTTCTTTGCGTGCATCGCAATATGCCTGATCGGCTTTATCGATTTCCATGTGATCGCCCCAAGTGCAAAGTTCAAGGCCATCGTAGCCAAACTCCACAGCTTTTTCGCATATTGTTTCAAAGGGAAGGTCGGCCCATTGTCCGGTAAATAAAGTTACTGGTCTGCCCATGATATTTTTGTTTTTAGAAGCCTCTCCCCCAGCCCTCTCCAAGGGAGAGGGAGTTTGAAAAGGCAATTGTTATACAATTTTGTTTATTTCAAATGTTCTGTTTTATTAGCTAATGAATATAAATCACCAGCAAGATATTCTCCCCCACTGGGGGAGTCAGAGGGGGCCTTTATTCAAATTTTACCCATTTTACATCATCGTTGTATCCGGCTTCAACTACTGCATCGATGAACTGCATTCCGCGGATACCGTCCTCAACGCCCGGATAATCGAGCCATTCCGGCTTTGGTTCTTCACCATTCATTTTGGCCCGAAGTGTAAACGAGAAATTACGGTAGATATTGGCAAATGCTTCCAGATAGCCTTCCGGATGGCCTCCCGGAGTGCGGGTATTGGCGTTGGCTGCGGCTCCCATCGAAGTGCCAACACGTAAAATTTCGGTAGGTCTGCCGGTCCATTTGGCTATCAACGTATTGGGCTCCATCTGTGCCCATTCCAGTCCGCCTTTGTCGCCATAAACACGTATTCTGATCGCATTTTCTTCGCCGGCTGCAATTTGTGTAGCAACCAAAACCCCTTTTGCACCGTTGTCGAAGCGAAGTAAAACAGCTCCATCGTCATCGAGTAAACGTCCGGGAACAAAAACATTCAGTTCAGCACACAGCGAAGTAGTTCTCAAACCGGTAATGTATTCAGCCAGATGATGAGCATGTGTTCCAATATCGCCCATTGCACCGGCTTTTCCAGAACGTTTCGGATCAGTTCTCCAGGATGCCTGAGGATTTCCGGTGTCTTCGAGTTTTGATGACAGCCATCCTTGCGGATATTCAACTAAGATTTTGCGGATTTTCCCCAACTGGCCTTCAGCAACCATTTGTTTGGCTTGTTTCACCGCCGGATAACCTGAATAAGTATGGGTTAATGCAAGCAATAATCCGGTTTCCTGCAATTTGGACTGAAGTTGAAGGGCTTCGTCGAGTGTGAAAGTAATAGGTTTGTCAATGACTACGTTGAACCCGTTTTCGAGCGCCATCATGGCCGGGCCAAAATGGGCGAAGTTTGGGGTGACAATGGTCACAAAGTCCATCCGGTCGCCTTCGGGCAACTTGATTTCGTTTTCAAACATTTCCTGATAGGTTTTATACACCCGGTTTTCAGGAAGGTAATACGATTTTCCGGAGGAAAATGAAATTTCAGGATTGATACTGAAACAGCCGCAAACCAGTTCGATCTGCCCGTCCATAAAAGCTGCCAGCCGGTGTATGGCTCCGATGAAGGCATCGCTGCCACCACCAACCATTCCCATGCGCAATTTACGATTCATCATATGGATATAATTTAGTTGGTTATATATTAAGTTTCCCATTTTTGGATGGATAAAATTAGAAAACTTTTTCAGATGATATCATATTATTCAACTAAAACCTACCAGACCAGAATGGTGAAATTTTTAGGTGCATTTGCGTAAAGCAATGTAGATTCATATCTTCGGGTAATTAATCTAAACTCAACCATTATGGAAAGACGTTCGTTTTTAAGAAATACAGCAGGAACCATTGCTGCATTCGGACTTGCAGGTTCTGTCAAAACATTGGCTTCTGAAGCAAAAGATGCCAGCGAGTCTCAGTTTAAACTAAAGTATGCACCAGGCTTTGGGACCTTTAAGGAACATGCCGGCGACGATTTGTTCGATCAAATTAAATTTATCAGTGATCAAGGCTTTCGTGCAATCTTCGACAATGGGCTGATGAAAAAAGAGCCAGCCATTCAGGAAAAAATTGCTGCAGAACTGGCTCGCCGGAATATGGATTTGGGGCCATTCGTGTTGTATGCCGATTTTGCGGTGAAATCGATGGTATCTCAGGATCCTGCGATAAAAGATATGCTCAGAAAAACAATGGAAGAAGGCGTTGAATGCGCCAAACGCACAGGAGCCAAATGGGCATTGGTGGTTCCGGGCCGTTTTGATGAAAGTATGGAATGGGACTACCAGACCGCTAACGTAATTGATAACATGAAAATGTGCTGTGAGGTGGTTGAAAAAAGCGGATTGGTGCTTGTTCTGGAACCGCTCAACGCATGGACCAATCATCCGGGTTTATTCCTGACTAAAATTCCACAGGCCCATATGATATGTGAGTCAGTTAACCATCCATCCTGCAAACTTGTCGACGATTTGTATCATCAGCAAATTACCGAAGGCAACCTTATCCCGAACATCGACAAATCCTGGGATAGTATTGCAGCATTCCACATTGGCGATAATCCGGGCAGAAATGAACCTACGACTGGCGAAATCAATTATAAGAATGTATTTAAACACATTCACAGCAAAGGCTACGATGGTGTTTTGTGCTGCGAACATGGCAAGAGCATCAAAGGCAAAGAAGGTGAGATGGCTTTCATTAAGGCTTACCGGGAGGTTGATTCGTTCTGATCTATTTTACCCGCATATTGAAAAAGGCCAGTGTGAGAATGCTGACCTTTTTTTTTGTTTCCTGTGGGCATCAACGTATGTCCATGTAAAGCGAGCAAAAGAATCAGAATCAATTCCGAATTAATAAAAATAATTTCTGGTTTGACATTTATATTTTGAGAACAAATTGTTTGAGAAGGTGTTAATGATATTTCATTACTATTTACGCTTTTTTAAAACTGAATGAATATGAGAACTATTGAGAAATACATAGAGCAATTTATTTTCTTTAGCCGTTGGTTACAAATGCCAGTTTATTTGGGACTTATTGTGGCATCAGTGCTCTATTGTATCAAGTTTATGGTGCAATTGTGGCATCTTATCACGAATTTCTCTGTTTTAAACGAAAATACGATTATGCTATCTGTTCTGGGTCTGATCGATATATCAATGGTAATTAATTTATTGGTTGTTGTATTTATTGGAGGTTATTGGACTTTTGTAAGTAAAATTGAGTTTGACAGCCACACCGATAAACCGGATTGGTTAACGAAAATCAATGCCAGCACATTGAAAATCAAGCTTATTATTTCACTTGTAAGTATTTCCGGAGTGCATCTTTTAAAAACGTTTGTTGATATTCATAATATCCCATTGCAAGATGCCTTGTTGCAAATTGGTATTCATTTAGTGTTCTTAATTTCAGCCGTACTTTTGGCTTATACTGATAAAATTATGCATTCTCATGAAGTTTCGGCACCCCACTAAAATTGCCGGATTAATTTTCAGCCGGGACGAAAGAGAAGTTTTAACTATTGAATATGTTCAGATGGTTGAAATCATTATTAGTGGCTATATCCCCAATTCCTTGAAAATTGCATAAACCTTATTCGACTCGAATCCCCTGCTGAGTGCGAAACGCATGAGCTTGTTGCGCTTGTCGTATTTGTCTTTGGCTTTAACCGAAATGGCCTTATCTGAAATCAGTTTCAGGAGACCTTCAGAATAATCGTCCTCAACGATCTCTTCAAAAGCCAGTTCAAGAATCTCCTGACTTATTTTTTTTGCCCGAAGCATGAATTCGATTTTCTGTTTTCCCCAATGATTAAACCTGAATTTGTCTTTCACGTAAGCACGGGCAAATCGTTCGTCGTCGAGGTATTTCTCTTCTTTTAATTGTTTGATAACCGGAAGGGATTCCTCAACCGAAAGTCCATAGAGCTTTAGTTTCTCCAGAATTTCTGAAGTGCATTTTTCTGAACGGCTGCATAATACGGCTGATTTATCGTAGGCAATGTGTTGTTCCCGAGAGAAATCCATAGGTATTGTTTTGCTAATATATATCCGCCTCAACTACTGGCCTAAAGAAGGCTTCAATTTCCTGAAGAGTGGTTTCCGTTTTCGGAACGTCGCGAACAATTTTACCTTTTTCGAGGATAATCAGCCGGGTGGAAACATCGGCAATGTTTTCGAGCGTGTGGTCCGAAATCAGGAAAGTGGTTCCGTTTTGTGCGGCGAAATCCTTGATCAGCTTGCGGAGTTTGTATTGTGAACTTGGGTCGAGGTTGGCAAAAGGTTCGTCCAGTACAATCACCTCGGGTTTGCCCATCAGAGCGGCCACGATGCCCACTTTTTTCTGGTTTCCTTTCGAGAAATCGCGAATGAATTTCTTTTTACCTGTAATTTCACCGTTGAAGAAGTCGGCAAACCCGGCGATGAAATCAGCAGTTTCTGTCTTGCTCATCTTCCGGAGACCGGCGATAAACCCGAAATATTCTTCGGCGGTGAGGTAGCCAATCAAAAAGGTTTCGTCGATGAATGCGCCGGTAAAATCTTTCCAATCTTCCGATTCGCGTACGTTAATTCCTTTGCTGATCACCTGGCCTTTGCTGGCCGTAATCAGGTCGAGCACCAGGTTGAACATGGTCGTTTTTCCGGCGCCATTGTTTCCGACCAGTCCGAAAATTTCGCCTTTTTCAATATTCAGTTCAGGAATATTCAGTACAATTTCTTTATTGTAGGCTTTGATGAGGTCTTGTATCTGTATCATTTTCAGGAGTTTTTATAGTTTTTAATGAGTTCGTGCTTTTTCTTGAGGTAAAGTTTGGCGAAATATTCGATGATCACCGAATGGAAAAGGATTCCGATGAGTCCCATCAAACCAAGTCCGATATATCCGCCAACGGTGCCAAAACCCAACTGAAACAAATAAAACAAACCGATAGGACCTATCATGAGCGGAAGTCCGCCCAGCCATTGCGAGGCGCCGACTCCCTGATAATTCATCACCGACGACCCGTTTAAATCGAGGCGTTTTTTGCTGTAAAGTCCGATGAAAAAGATGATCGGAATATTGATTCCAAGATTATATAGTAGCATGGCCAAATGCGTGTAGATGACTTTCGTGTGCATCAGCGCATAAGGCAAGGTGATGAAATAGCAGGCTACCGAAACCACGGTCACCAGCATATAAAACGAAAGTAAAAACTGTTTCATTTTCAGGCGCTGACACATGAGCATCGAAAAATAATTGCTGTGCCAGGCCGGGAAAAATTGTCCGTACGAAATCGAAAACATGCCCACCAGGATAATTCCGCCCATTATGAATACAAATTCAGGCAGCTCTTTTCCTGGTTGATCCCGATAAATCATAAATCCATATAAAAACATAATCAGGGTCATCATGGCTGTCGAACGTGGACGTTTATTCCGCCAGATCAGTCGCAGATCGAGTGCGATAAACCGGCCGGTTTCACCCAGATTGTTTAACCATGAATAATCGCTGACTTTTTCGGCCTTTTGTTTCTCAGAAACAAGGTTCACAAACATGCGGCTTAGCAGAAACCGGACATTTAGAAAATAGATCAAAACCGGAAGAATGATCAGCACAATGGCAAGCGCCGGATAAATCAGGATCAGGTCGAGCAATTTGCCCAATCCTCCCGACAAATCGACAATTCCGAAATGATTGATTGCAAAAAGTCCCGCAAGTCCGGCAAGCAAGATGAAGAACCCGTATTCGGCTTCGTTGAACCGCCATTTCAGGTAAATAGCCAGAAAATGATTGCTGAAAACCAGAATAAAAACCGACAAGAACCAGCTTGTGGTTGCCAATCCTGAATGTGAATTTCCGACCAGCAGGATGGTTACCGGAAGAAATAGAAAGAATGGCAGCAGATTAAAGAAGTTGAGAACGGATCGAACCATCAGGTAATTCGCAATCTGCGGACGACGGATGTTTTGAAGGAGCAAGGGCTTGAAACTGACCGTTGGTAACTTTTGCAGCAGTTGACGCATGATCAGGTCGATGGCGAAATAAGCCAGTAAAATACTGTTCAACTTGCTGACCGCCTCAGCTTCCGAGAATTTTTTAGTCAATATTTCCGGAATGGCTAAACCCAGAAGCAGAAAGCTTACCGCAAAGTAAACTGCCAGAAAACCTAATCCGATATTGGTTGCAATGCTTTTGCCCCAATAGGCCGACCGGGTGGTTTCGCGCCAGGCGAGAGAAAAGAGGTTAGAATTCATAGATTGACTTTTGTTTGAGGTATTTGTATGCTGATGTTATGTTTTGTTACAGTTCAGGATATTACAAATTGAGGAAATTGTTCGGTAAAATGCTCCCTGATTTTTTGTGGCACGACAGAGAAATAGATATAGAGCAACAGGATAAATCCTACCAGAAAAAATGCGAGAGCAAATTCAATTTCAGGATGGTTGATATTGTCCAGATCACTGATAATCTTACCAATAAGCCAGCTTAATTGATACATGCCCGATACCATGATTTGTCTGCTTTTCATATAGTCGAGAATCAAAAAGGACTTTTTAGGAGAAGTTTTTACCTCGAAAAACTTCTCGAAAAAGTAAACGTGGTAACCAATCACGAAAATGCAAACAGCAAGTGATATGACGACCGTAACTACCTGAACATTATTCGTCAGGCGGAAAATCATAAACAGAATGATGGTCAGGGCAAAAGTTAGCAGTGCCTTTGGCCATTTGTAAAAGTCAATCAGGTACTGAAAAAGCAGTCGGCTGTATTTTCGCCGGAGTTCTTTTTCCTTCCGGTCTTTAATTTTGCTGAACCCGAATATTCCAAATTTGCCAAAGGTTTTATTCAGCGCTTCCTGAAAAGGCAATTTGGGATCGCTTTCCCATTGTTCTTCAATCGAAGATGCGATATGATCGACCAGTTCAATCTGCAAATCGTATTGATTCACATAGTGTTTCCGGCAAAATTGGAAAAGTCGTTCTGTTTCTTCTTCCGTGAGTTTTCTCGTTTCCATGACTTCAGGATTTTACAAATTGGGGAAATTCACGAATGAAGTCAGCTTTGACTCTTTTGGGAACATAGAAACCTGTGGCAACAATGAAAATGACTGAGAGTGAAATTAAAAGTGCAACCATGATCTTGAATGCCGGGTAATCAATGAATGTGAATTGAGAATCTTTATTGAAAAAGAAAAGAGTCATTAAAATTGTGGCAGGAAGTCTTCCTACACTCATAAAGTAATTTCGACCCGATTTCAGATGCTGAAGAAGCAGAAACTCTTTATTTACGTTTAGATCAATCTTATATCTCCTTGGATAAATAAAATAAGAAAAAGCTGCAACTAAAATAAAATCAGCAAGAACTACAGAATTTACAAACCGGAAATAGTTGATGAATAAAGAGAAAGCCTGATAAATCAAAAGCGTAACGAATGAAGTAGCAACGATCTTAGGCCAACTAAAAAAATCGATGATATACCGA
>CAIPKZ010000045.1 GCA_903865775.1 uncultured Prolixibacteraceae bacterium
AAGCTAAAAAATACAAGGAAGATGAGCGATAAAATAGAACCCAAAAGCATAGAACGACGTCGGTTTCTACGAAGCGGAATGCAGATGGCACTTGCTGTTTCGCTTGGTGGTGTTGCCGGTGTTTCGCTCCTGAAATCCACTTCTAAAGATTTGGTTTGGCAGATCGATCCGTTTAAATGTGTGCAGTGTGGCCGCTGTGCAAATGAGTGTGTGATGACTCCATCTGCCGTAAAATGTGTACATGCCTACGATTTGTGTGGCTATTGCGATTTGTGTGGAGGTTATCTGAAACCTGATGCCAATGCCCGGACTACAGCCGCTGAGAATCAGCTTTGCCCGACAGCGGCAATCAAACGCCAGTATATTGAAGAACCATATTTCGAATATGTCATCGATGAAGATTTGTGCATCGGTTGTGCCAAATGTGTTGCCGGTTGTACTTCTTTCGGAAACGGTTCGCTGCATTTGCAAGTGCGTCACGATTTGTGCAAAAACTGCAACGATTGTTCCATCGCGAGGGTTTGTCCGGCCGATGCTTTTCAACGTGTTCCGGCCAATACTCCTTATTTGATTAAGGGCGGATTTACTAAAGGCGGAAGTAGTAAGGATAATTTGAAGAAAGGATAGTCAGCCATGCAACTTGAGAAAATTCAAACGAAGATATATGAAATCCGCAGCCAAAAGGTCATGCTGGATTTTGACCTTGCCGAACTTTATGAGACTGAAACCAAATATCTCAAAAGGGCGGTAAAGTCGAACATTAAAAGGTTTCCGCCTGATTTTATGTTTCAGCTTAATAATCCTGAATGGGAAACTTTGAGGTGCAATTTTAGCACCTCAAACAGCAGGGGAGGAACACGGTATTTGCCTTTTGCCTTCACCGAACAGGGAGTAGCGATGTTGAGTGGTATCCTTAATTCAGAAAAAGCCATTGAAGTGAATATTGCCATTATGCGGGCTTTCGTTTTTATGCGACAATATGCGTTGACCCATAAAGATTTGACAGAGAAATTACTGGAACTTGAGAACAAGTACGACAAACAATTTAAAGACGTGTACGATGCAATAAATTTCCTCTTGCAAAAAGATATTCAGGAAACAGAACAAAAGCAGCGCAAACGAATAGGCTATAAAAATGATGAGACTAATTAAACAATATTTTTTACTGATTTCGGTGATGCTTTACGGCACGATTCAATCTTTTGCTGCCGATGCCAAACAGCGCTTTCCAAAGCCTGAATTTGACTCGGGTTATACGCAGCCTCAAACCACAGCGGCATCGCCCCGGATGATTTTTCTGGAATATCTGGATGTACTGATTTTACTGGTTGTTCTGTCGGTAGTTACCTGGTTTGTCCTAAAAAAGCGCTCCCGGAAAGGTGTCTTCTGGACATCGGTATTTTCTCTGTTGTATTTCGGTTTTTACCGCGAAGGCTGCATCTGTTCGATTGGTTCAATCCAGAATGTGGTACTCGGAATCATCGATCCAACTTATGCCATTCCGCTTACTGCCTTGCTGTTTTTCCTTTTGCCGTTAATTTTTTCACTTTTCTTCGGAAGGACTTTCTGTGCCGGAGCCTGTCCGTTGGGTGCCATTCAGGATATTGTTGCAATCAGACCCATCGAATTACCCAAATGGATTCAAAAAGTATTGGGTCTGATTCCGTATTTGTACCTCGGATTGGCTGTTTTATATGTGGCAACCAAATCCGAATTTATCATCTGCCGGTACGATCCGTTTGTTGGACTTTTCAGGTTCGATGCGCCATACAACATGTTAATTCTTGGAATCTTATTTCTGGCAGTTGGCGTATTTGTCGCCCGTCCGTATTGCCGGTTCTTCTGTCCGTATGGTGTTTTGCTGGGTTGGATGTCGAAATTTTCATCACGTCACATGACCATCACACCGGCAGCATGTATCCAATGTAAATTGTGTTCCAACTCGTGCCCGTTTGGTGCCATCGACGAACCTGTTGCTGAAACCGGGAAACGCCGTAGCAATGTGAATCGGTTGATGACTTATTTTGTGCTTTTACCTTTGTGGATTGGTATTGGCGGATTTGCAGGTTCGATGATGCATGTTCCATTGTCCAGATTCAATCAGACCGTTTATCTGGCAGAGCAAATTGTTGAACATCCTGAAGTAAAGAATGACGCTAAGAATATTGATGTCCGTACATTTATGAGCTCCGGAAAATCGACAGAACAGTTGGTGCAGGAGGCCGATGCCATTCGTCGTCAGTTCTATTTGGGTGGCTGGTTGCTGGGTGGTTTCATGGGCTTGGTCATCGGAACAAGCCTGATTAATTTATCAACTTTCAGGAGACGTACCGACTGGGAACCCAACAAAACCAATTGCCTGAGTTGCGCCAGGTGTATGGATTATTGCCCGGTGAAAAAAGAATAGTTCCAAGTTTCAGGTTTTAAGTTCCAGGTTGGGGCTTGTGATAATATGTTTTTAGCTCCGTTAGGAGCGAAATATTGGTAGCCCGGGGTGAAGCCCCGGGAAAGATAAAAAAATGAAAATCCGTCCGTGGGAAATTGTTGAGAAAAGTTGAGAACCAGTTTCGGACGGAATAACATGATAGTTGATAAGAATAGTAAATCGAAAATCTATTTTCAAAATATAATGGACATCTCAAAAAACGATAAAATTAAACTGGCACAACGCATTGCCTGGATAGCTGCAGGATTCGCACTGATTATGGCGGTTTTGCTGATAGCCAATTTTGTGCAGACTAAACTGAATAAACCGATTGACAACAAAACCATTCCGGCTTTGGTCAAACGGCTGAGCGAAAGTCCAGGCGATGAAACCCTGAAAGCTGAGATACGTGCCTTCGACCTGATGGCCAGAAAAGCGTATTTTACAAGTCAGTGGCAAATTCGTACAGGCAGCTACCTCATGTTTCTTGGAATCATTATTTCAATATTGGCTATTCGTTTTGTGTTGTCGGCCAAATCGAAGCTGAATGAAATCGACAAAGCTAACGAGGTTGCCGGGCTGGATAAACTGGTGGCGCAAAAGTGGGTTATTTATGTTGGCTCCGGATTAGTTGTGCTGGCTTTGGTCTCCGGATTTTTATCGTCCAATTCGCTCAAAGAATACATGGTGAACGAAAATATCGTTGCTGTTGAAGATCCAGCTACAATTCCGACGGCCAGCACAGAGCAAGTTGCTGCTCCTATAGAACAAACAACGCAGTCGGCTATTCCGGTAACCAATGAGAATGTAACTACTGACGTTGTTACTCCGGCTAATCCTTCGGAAACAGCTATCGTAGAAGTTGCAGCAAAACCTGCAGGTTTACCTACTCAGTCTGAGTTGAAAGCAAACTATCCGTTTTTCCGTGGCGCTGAAGGAATTGGAGTTGCATCACAAAAAAATACACCAACCGACTGGAATGGTGCCGGAGGTAAAAATGTAGTATGGAAAGTGAAAGTGCCCAAGTCAGGTTTTAGTTCACCCATCATCTGGGGAGATCAGTTGTTTGTAACAGGCGCTGATGCGCAGGCGCGCATGGTGTATTGCTACGATAAAAACTCCGGAAAATTGCTTTGGGAAGCTGCAGCCGACAATATACAAGGTTCGCCTTCAGGCATGCCGAAAGTTACTGCCGACACTGGTCTGGCTGCTCCAACCATGGCTACTGACGGACGTGCGGTGTTTGCCATTTTTGCAACCGGCGATGTGATTGCACTCGATATGAACGGGAAACGTTTGTGGGCGCGCAATTTGGGCGTTCCGGATAATCACTACGGACATGGTTCTTCGCTGATCATTTACAAAGACAATTTACTGATTCAATACGATACCAACCGTTCCGGTAAGTTGCTGGCTTTGGATACTCAAACCGGAACCACGGCTTGGGAAACTGCCCGGAACTCAAAAATATCATGGTCGTCGCCGATTTTGGTCAATACCGGAAGTCGCACAGAAGTGATCCTGACCACCAATCCGAATGTAAATGGGTATGATCCTCAAACCGGTAAGGAACTTTGGAACATTGCTTGTCTTTCCGGAGAAGTTGGCCCGTCATCCGGTTATGCCGACGGAATGGTGTTCGCCGCCAACGAATATGCCAAACTGGTTGGGATAAAAATTGGTGCAACTCCTGAAATTGTTTGGGAAGCCGACGAATTTTTGCCCGAAGTTTCGAGCCCATTAGCAATTAACGGTTTGGTTTTTATAGCTACAACCTATGGTGTTTTTGCCTGCATTGATGCCAAAACCGGTGAGAAACTATGGGATCAGGAATATGGTGATGCTTTTTATTCATCACCAATTTATGCCGATGGAAAGGTTTACATCACCGATATGTCGGGCAAAACACATATTGTGAAAGCAACCAAAGATTATCAATTAATCGGGACATCCGAATTGGGTGAAAAAGCAGTTTGTTCGCCTGTATTTTCGGATGGAAAGGTGTATTTGAGGGGAATGAATAATTTGTATTGTTTGGGGGCGAACTAATCTTAAATGCCACGAAGTGGCTTAATCTCAATAACCGTGGGTTAAGCCCACGGACAAACAATGAATAGAAACACAGCCCCGAAGGGGTTGAACAAATAAAGGATCATGTCGAGTTACCGTCAGATTTTATATCATTTAGTTTTTAGGACAAAAGATAGTCGAAAAACGTTGGTTCCGGAACATTCCAGAGAGCTTTATGCTTATCTATTAGGATTTATTCAAAACAAAAACTGTTTCCTTTACCGAATAAATGGCATGGAAGATCATTTGCATATTCTATGTGATTTGCATCCTAAAATGGCCTTGGCAGACTATATGCGAGATATGAAAACGTCCTCATCAATTTGGTTAAAACAAACGGGAAAGTTTCCAGCATTTGATGGGTGGGCTGATGGTTATGCTGCTTTAACATACGCTTGGAAAGATAAAGAAATGATAGTGAATTACATTAAAAATCAGCAAGAACATCATAAAAGGGAGACATTTGAAGATGAATTGAGAAGGTTGTTGAAAGAACACGGAATAGATGTAGATGATAAGTATTTTCCATAGTGAATGTTCAACCCCCTTCGGGGCTGACTGGCTTCTTGGTCATCTCTACCGTGGGCTTTACCCACGGTTATTCAAATTAGGCTCTTTCAGAGCTTTTAGAAAATTGATTATTAGAAAATAAACCAAGTGAACAACGAAACGAACATACAACAAACCATAGATCAGATCATCGCTGAAAAAGGTGTGGAGGGGAAATCCGTCATTCCGATTTTGCAGGCGATTCAAAATACATACAATTACCTTCCGGAGGAAGCACTGAAATACGTCTGCGAAAAAACTGAAATCACTCCTGAACAGATTGTTGGGGTGGCTTCGTTTTATTCGCAATTCAGGATGCAACCCGTTGGCGAACACATTATCAAGGTTTGTGTCGGAACGGCATGTCACGTGAAAGGTGCGGGGCAGGTTTACGATGCTTTCCGCCGCCATTTTAATCTAACCGGACACCAAGAAACTGATGCTTCACGAAAATATACCATCGAAAAAGTGTCGTGCCT
>CAIPKZ010000046.1 GCA_903865775.1 uncultured Prolixibacteraceae bacterium
CCAGACGGGTATTTGTATACTACACGCACGATGAACCCCAAGCATCCGCACGAATGGTCAGGAACCAAACGTTGGGAGAAGGAAGAGGATCTGAGCCATGAATTGTACAATTTGGGTCACATGGTCGAAGGCGCCATTGCACATTATCAGGCTACCGGAAAGACCACTTTTTTGAATATTTCCAGAAAATATGCCGACTGTGCCATTCGCGAAATCGGGCCAAATCCGGGACAGGTCGTTGTTGTTCCCGGACACCAGATTGCTGAAATGGCCTTTGCAAAATTATATGTGGTAACCGGAGAACAGAAATACCTCGATTTTGCGAAATTTCTGTTGGACAAACGAGGATATACCAGTTTCAAGGAAGAATATAGTCAGTCACACAAACCCGTTCTGGAACAGGATGAAGCAGTAGGTCATGCAGTTCGTGCTGAATACATGTATTCAGGAATGGCGGATGTTGCAGCGCTAACCGGAGATAAAGGCTACATTGATGCCATTGACCGAATCTGGGACAATATTGTGAATAAGAAACTATATATCACCGGTGGTGTTGGTGCCACAGGAGGTGGTGAAGCTTTTGGCGACAATTACGAATTGCCCAATATGTCGGCCTACTGCGAAACCTGCGCAGCCATCGGTAATGTTTATCTGAATTACCGCTTGTTCCTGCTTCATGGCGAAGCCAAATATTACGATGTTCTGGAGCGTACGCTTTACAACGGATTGATTTCCGGAGTTTCGCTGGATGGTGGTGGCTTCTTCTACCCTAACCCGCTCGAATCCATTGGTCAGCACCAACGCCAGCCTTGGTTTGGTTGTGCCTGTTGCCCTTCCAATATCGCTCGCTTTATTCCTTCTGTTCCCGGGTACGTTTATGCTATCCATAACAGCGATGTGTATGTCAATTTGTTCATGGCCAACAGTTCCGACATCAAAGTGAACGGAAAGCCAGTTGTTTTGAAACAAACCACTACCTATCCCTGGACCGGAGATATTGCGTTGGACGTGACTCCAAAAAGTAAGCTTGATTTCAATCTGAAAATTCGTGTTCCCGGTTGGGTTCAGGGATCGGTTGTACCCGGAAATCTATACAGCTACACCGATAAAAAAACCTTGGGCTACAGCATCAAAGTGAATGGTCAGGCCGCTGAAAGCACGCTGGATAAAGGTTATTTCAGCATTAACCGCACCTGGGTAAAAGGCGATAAAGTGGAGATTCATTTTGATATGGAACCTCGTACTGTGAAAGCCAACGCAAAAGTAGAAGCTGACAAGGGAAAAATAGCAGTGGAACGCGGTCCGATCGTTTATTGTGCCGAATGGCCCGATAACGACTTCAGCGTTTTGGGTGTGATGATGAACAAAAAACCGGTTTTTACAGTCGAAGCCAAACCTGAATTGCTCTATGGCATCACCATGCTTCATACCGGTGCACAAACCCTAAGCTATGATGAACATGGAAGATTAGTTGCAAAAGACGTGAAGTTAAACATGATCCCATATTATGCCTGGGCTCATCGCGGAAGCGGTGAAATGGCGGTGTGGCTGCCGATAGATTTGGGATCGGTTCGTCCAACTATGCCACCAACAGTTGCCTCTGAAAGTAAAATCAGTGCCTCACATCAGGTGAAATCGATTTCGGCAATTAATGACGGATTGCTTCCAAAAAACTCCAACGATCATACGATCCCTTATTACCATTGGTGGCCGAAAGAAGGAACAACCGAATGGATCGCCTACGACTTTGGCATAGAAAAAACCGTTTCGCGCTCAACCGTTTACTGGTTCGATGATGGTCCATGGGGTGGATGTCGGGTACCGCAGTCGTGGAAAATTTATTCTAAAAATGCTGCCGGTGAGTGGATTCCGGTTGAAAACACTTCAGCATTCGGAGTAGAAAAAGGGATTGGTAATGAAGTCACTTTCAAACCTGTAAAAACAAAGGAAGTGAAAATAGAAATCAAATTGCCGGAAAAGAATGCTGCAGGCATTTTTGAATGGGAAGTTGATTAAGCAGGAGAAGTTGAACCCTCTTCGGGGTTCTAAATAGAGTTTATTCCGTTTCCTCCGGTTTTACCGGAGCTTATTCATATTCAAGTCCTTCGGACTTTGGTTTCTGGAAAC
>CAIPKZ010000047.1 GCA_903865775.1 uncultured Prolixibacteraceae bacterium
GAACGAACCAAAGGAAGTATTTTGGGCGACAAAACACGTATGGAAGACCTTTCGGTTGATCCAAATGCCTATATCCGTCCTTCTCCATCAGCCGGTTCATTGGGTGGAGTGGCCCGGAAAACACGTGAGACAATTGTCTTGTGCGAAGCTGCCGGATTTAATCATATTTTTATTGAAACGGTTGGCGTAGGTCAAAGTGAAACAGCGGTACATTCTATGGTCGATTTTTTTCTTTTGCTCATGCTGGCCGGAGCCGGTGACGAATTGCAGGGAATAAAGCGCGGTATTATGGAAATGGCTGATGCCATAACCATTAATAAGGCCGACGGGAACAACATTGAAAAAGCTGGTTTGGCCAGAGTGCAATATATGAATGCTTTGCATTTGTTCCCGGCATCCGATTCAGGATGGAAACCCAAAGTACTGACCTGTTCAGCCTACATGAAAACCGGAATCAGCGAGATTTGGCAAACTATTGACGAATACCTGATTCATGTAAATAATAACCTCTATTTTCAACGTCGCAGAAATGAGCAATCCAAATTCTGGATGTATGAAACCATCAACGAATACCTTCGGAACGATTTTTATCAGGATGAACAAATCATTGACTTGATGGAAGAATCGGAAAGAAAAGTTTTGAAGGAGGAAATTTCTTCGTTTGCTGCAGCAAAAAAGTTACTCGAATTCTATAAACAAATCAGGAATAATAAAAATAACCACATAAAATAATCAGATTCATGAAAAATCAATTAGCAGTTTTAGTTCTGGCCCTGGCCATTTTTTCGTGCCAAAGGGTAAAAGATGAGTATTCGATCAAAGGATCAATTGCGGGAGTTGAAACAGGTAAAGTTTACCTGCAAAAACTGGTTGCCGGACAACCACAGACCGTTGACAGTGCTGTTCTGGAAGGTGGTAAATTTGCCTTTAAAGGTAAAATGCCTATACCCGACATCCGGTTCTTTCGCCTGAATGAGAAGGATTACTTCGCTCAATTCTTTCTCGACAATGCTGACATTGTTGTAAAAGCCAATAAGGACAGTCTTCGAAGTACCAAAATTACAGGTTCACCGACACAGGATATTTTCCAGATATTTATTACTGAAATGCAAAAGCTGAATAAGGATGGAACAGCACTTCAGGGGAAATATCAGAATGCAATGCAAACCGGGAATACCAGTGAAGCCGAAAAAGCTAAAATTGATCTTCAGGCGATGATGGACAATAATCTGGTTTATACCAAAAATTTCGTGAAAGAAAATTCAAAGTCGGTAGTTTCGGCCTATATCGCTCTTGTTCAATTGTCTTCACAACTCGAAGGGGCTGAATTAGACTCGATTGTCAGTAAATATCCAGCTGAAATCAGTACCTCGGAATATGTGGTCAAACTGAAAGAGATTGTTTCAGAGCAGAAAAAGACTGCAGCAGGGGTGGTTGCTCCTGATTTTACACTGAATGATCCGGCGGGTAAACCCGTTCAATTGTCATCGTTGCGGGGAAAAGTAGTTTTGATTGACTTTTGGGCTTCATGGTGCAAACCTTGCCGTCAGGAAAATCCAAACAATGTTAGATTATACCAGCAATATAGCGCCAAAGGGTTCGAAATTATTGGCGTTTCGCTCGACCGGACCAAGGAAGATTGGGTAAAAGCTATTCAGGATGATAATCTCACCTGGGTTCATGTGTACGACCTTCAGGGCAGCGAAAGTTCAGTCGCTCTTTTGTATGCCGTAAATTCAATTCCACAAACTTTTCTGCTGGATAAGGATGGGAAGATAATTGCAAAAGGATTGAGGGGCGAAACTCTGGAGAATAAACTGAAAGAGCTATTTCCAAATTAGTTCGAAATTAGAACCTGAAAATAAAGGAAAGGCTTCAGCATGTTGCCTTTCCTTTTGCATTGATTTTGTGCCAAATGCCCTGACTATTGCGAAAAAAAGTAAAACATTTCTTCGTATCAGTATGTTACTATGCTGTTTGATTCAAATCTAAAGAAGCTATCAGTTATGAGTTACGATTTATTAATTATAGGAAGTGGACCGGGCGGATATGTCGCTGCAATCCGGGCTGCTCAATTAGGCTTAAATGTTGGGGTGATCGAGAAAGAAAACCTGGGAGGAATTTGCCTGAACTGGGGATGTATCCCAACCAAATCGCTGCTGAAAAGTGCACAGGCACTGGAGTATGCCAAACATGCTGCTGATTATGGAGTTTCTATTTCAGGTGAGATAAAACCTGACTTTGAGGCCATGGTTAAACGAAGTCGTGGTGTAGCCGAAGGAATGAGTAAAGGAATAAATTTCCTGTTCACCAAAAATAAAATTGAGGTAATCAACGGATTCGGCCGGCTCATTGACCGAAATTCGGTGGAAGTAACCGACGAAACCGGAAAGCGGACACTTCATTCAACAAAATACATCATCCTGGCTACGGGGGCACGTTCCCGTGAATTACCCAATCTGGAACAGGATGGCGAAAAAATTATCGGATACCGCGAGGCCATGACGCTGCCCAAACAACCCAAATCAATGGTGGTGGTGGGGTCCGGCGCAATAGGCAGTGAATTCGCATATTTCTACCAAAGTATCGGAACCGATGTGACCTTGGTCGAATATTTGCCCAATGTGGTTCCAAACGAGGATGAAGAAGTTTCGAAAACATTGGAACGTTCATTCAAGAAAATGAAAATGAAGGTTTTCACCAGTGCTTCCGTTGAATCAGTTGACACAAGCGGAAAACTTTGTAAGGTAACCGTGAAAACCAAAAAGGGAGAAGAAATCATCGAGGCCGAAATTGTGCTTTCGGCTGTTGGTATTGCACCAAACCTTGAAAATATCGGGATTGACGATTTAGGAATCGTACTCGAAAACGGAAAAGTGAAAGTCAACGAGTTTTACCAGACCAATGTGGAAACTGTTTTTGCCATCGGCGATATTGTTGCTGGTCCAGCCTTGGCTCATGTGGCATCGGCTGAAGGAATTGTCTGCGTTGAAAAGATTGCCGGATTAAATCCACATCCGATTGATTATTCAAATATTCCGGGCTGTACCTACACCAATCCTGAAGTTTCGTCGCTTGGGATGACCGAGCAAAAAGCGAAAGATGCCGGTTACGAAGTAAAAGTGGGTAAATTTCCTTTCTCGGCAAGTGGAAAAGCAAGTGCTTCCGGACAGAAAGATGGCTTTGTAAAACTGATTTTCGATGCCAAATATGGTGAATTACTCGGAGCTCACATGATTGGAGGAAACGTAACCGAAATGATTGCAGAACTGGTCGTTGCCAAAAAATTGGAAATAACCGGACATGAGCTGATCAAATCAATACATCCTCATCCTACTATGAGCGAGGCCATTATGGAAGCAGCAGCAGCTGCCTATGGTGAAGTCATCCATCTGTAAAGTTCAAGGTAAAGGAATAAATACAGATAAAATATTCTCGTCGATTTCGACTTTAATCATTAAACCCAATTGTTTTCAGTTGGGTTTTTTTATTTATTCGAATTTTGGAGCCATTTGTTAAAAAAATTTTAATCGGTTGATTTACAGGCACATTATTTTTCTGCATGAATAATATTTCTATTTTTGTTTTGTTAAAATCTAAAAAAACCAAAAAATGAAAAAAAATCTTGTTCTGCTACCCTTAGCACTTTTGCTAATGACTACTGCCTTTGCTGGTGGAATCTTAACAAACTCGAACCAAAGTGCTCAATTTGCGCGTATGCTTTCCAGAAGTGCCTCTACTGATCTGGATGCTGTGTATTTTAATCCTGCAGGATTGACCCAACTTGAAAATGGATTTTACTTCGGTTTGCACAACCAATCAATTACCCAAACAAAAACAGTAAACAGTGAATTCTCCTTTCTGCATAATGCAAAGTACATCGGAGATGTAGCTGCACCGGTCTTCCCAACAGCATTTGCTGTTTACAAGCTCGACAACTGGGCTTTTTCTGCCGGTTTTGGTCCAAATGGTGGTGGTGGAAGTGCCAAATATGACACGGGACTTCCTTCATTTGAAAAGGATATTTCAACACTTGTTCCCAAATTAGCTGGTCTGAAAGCATTGGGCTATGATGTGACCGATTATGGAGTTAACATTTCTTTTGAAGGCACTTCTGTATTCTGGGGAATTCAGGCTGGTGCAACATACAAAATCAATAAGGTACTTTCGGTTTATGGAGGAGCAAGATATTTGCCTTCAGTGAACACCTATAACGGAAGTATTAAAGATATCAGCTTAATTGTTAATGGCAAGTCGGAAGCTGCTGCGGGATGGTTAACTGCAGCTTCAACTAACCTAATAGGTATAGCTGGGCAAGCTACCTCTGCAGCTGGCAGACTTAGTTCTATAGCAACACAGGCTCAGGCTTTGGTCGCAGCTGGTGCTGGAGGCTTTACGCTCGCTCAGGTGCAGGGTGCCGGCTATATTAGTGCAGACCAAAGGGCTCAAGTTGAAGGCGGACTTGCTCTTCTCGGAATGTCTCCTGCCCAGATTGCTGCAGCGAATTTGACAACTGTTCAGGCAACTTATGCAACTGCCGCTACAACCTATCTGGGACAAGCTGCTCAGCTAACAGGAACAGCCGCCGTTTTAGCCGGAACTTCCGCTAAATTAGGTGATAAAGAAGTGGATACCAAACAAACCGGAGCTGGGATTACCCCAATTATTGGATTCGACGTGAAACTCGACAAATTGAATATTGGACTTAAATACGAGGTACAAACAACTTTGAAATTGACAAATTCAACCACAGTTGACGGTACAGGTCTTTTCCCTGACGGACAGGAAAGCAGAAGTGACATTCCGGCAATTCTTTCAGTTGGAGCAGACTATAAAGTAGCCAAGGCTTTAAAAGTATCGGGTTCATACATTATGTATTTCGACAAAAATGTAAACTGGGGAGGAAATGTATATGGACAGGCCCGTACGATCGATAAAAACTATGTGGAATTGGCTTTGGGTCTTGAATATAAACTGAATGACAAAATCGCATTAAGTGCTGGTTACCTGAGTTCAAACACAGGCGTTAACGAACAATACCAGAGTGATTTTAGCTATAGCAACGACTCATACACATTTGGTGGAGGGGTTCAGTATAATTTATCCAAAAAATTAGTGTTGGATGCTGGTGTAATGCTCACCACTTACAAGGATGAAACAAAATCATTTACAGATGCTGCTTTTGGAAATTATAAAGAAACCTACGGAAAAGACACATTCACCTTTGCCATCGGCATCGGGTACAAAATTTTCTAATAGTTAATTTTCTGCAACAAGGGTGCTTATTTTCAGGAATAAGCACCCTTTTTATTTTCCATTTATACGATATTTCTTAATCAGCTGTTAATTTGGTATATCTTTGCTTTTGCCGGATTTGCCGGTGAATGTTTAAAAATAGAAATAATGGAACTGAAGAATTACACTTACCTGATCTTGCTGATCGCTTCCATAGCAGCTCCATTAGCTTTGAGTTTCGATAAGAAGGTTCAGTATTATAAAAATCTGAAGTACATCCTTCCCGCAATTTTGTTTACTGCATCCATTTTCTGGGTTTGGGACATTCAGTTTACTGCGGCAAAGGTTTGGAGTTTTAATCCGGAATACACGATTGGCCTGGATCTGATTGGTATGCCAATCGAAGAATGGCTGTTCTTTATCGTTGTACCGTATTGTTGCGTATTTATTTACGAAGTACTGAAAGTTTACTTTGGAAAGTACGATTATGCCGAACCTTTCCGGATTCTCAGTCTTTTCCTGATCGTCGGTTTTGTGCTGATCAGCTTTTTATTCAGGCATCAGAAATATACTTTCCTGACTTTTCTGTTTTCGGCTATAGATCTCGGCTACACGGTCTTTCGGAACAAATTCAGATCTCATTTTACCGGGTTTTATTTCGCCTATTTCGTTTCGCTGTTTCCGTTTATGGTTGTCAACGGAATCCTGACTTCATTACCTGTGGTGGAATACAATTCAGCGCACATTCTGAATATCCGTATTTTGAACATTCCAGTAGAAGACTTTTCGTATTTATTCCTGATGCTGCTAATGGCCATAACCGTTTATGAAAGGCTGAGGGAAGCAAGGTATTACTAAATTATCCTGATGAAAAAATTAAGGATCGAAATACAAGTTACTGTTTTAACCTTTTGTATTGCTGTGGCTGTGGTTATTTCAGGATATCTGGCTTATCAAAGTCTGTCGGATATTGTCGCAACCATTCACAAAGGAGCCCGGCCCGACCTTAAGTTGCTTCTGATTAAGGACATTGCTTCTGATCTAAATGAAGTTGAAAACACCATCCGCTTGTACAGCCTGACAAGTGATCCAACATTTTTGCGTCCTTTTCATCAATTCGGTGATTCCATTCAGGAAAAGCTAAACTCACTGGCAAAATATTCGATGCCCGGCTCAGATGAATTGCAGAATATAGATTCAATTGCACTTTTGGCTAACCGGAAATTGATGATCTGGGATGAAATCAGGGCACTTCATCATTCGAAAACGGACGTACACAAAACATTCTCAAGCCTGTATTCACGCATTGACACGGCAATCATTCAACCCGATACAATCAGGTTTAAACCGGAAGAGAAAAAAGGATTCTTCAAGAGGGTATTCAGTAAAAAAGATACGACTATCCGTCGGCCCATAATTCTGGATAAGAAAAAGGAAAAGGAAGTCATCAAAAAGGAAATTGCTGTCATTGAAAACCAGTTTTCAAGCCAAACGAAACGATTGCAAACCAAAGAAACAATTTTGCTTGAGCAGAATATTCAGCTAACACAAGCGCTGAACCGGCATATTGCCCGAATTGAAAACATCGAACAAAAAAATTTGGAGGAAAGAACAAAGGAAGCTGATTCTATGGCAGAGCAAACCTACCGCGGAATGGCAATTTTCACCATTACCGTTGTAATTCTGCTGATTATTATTCTAATCCTGTTCTTTCAGAATCTCCGGAAAAGCAGAACTTATCAGCAAGTTCTGAAAAAAGCAAAAGCTGAAGCCGAGAGTCTGACAAAAGCCAAAGAATTGTTTGTAGCTACCGTGAGTCACGAAATGAGAACACCTGTAAACGCGATATACGGACTATCCGGACAAATGCTTCGTAAATCGAATTCGAAAGAAACGACTGCCGATTTGAATGTTGTGCATAAATCTGCAGAACATCTGATTGCGCTGGTAAACGACACCTTGGATTTCTCAAAAATCGAGTCTCAGAAATTAAAAATGGAGCAAATCGATTTTCTGCCGGATGAAATTCTGGCAGAAGTTTACATCCTTCACAAGGAGGTTGCAATGCAGAAAGGTATTGAATTGATTTTTACAAATAAAGTGGATAAAAATCTCGTGCTTCTGGGCGATCCGATCAGGCTAAAACAAATTCTGATTAACCTGATTACCAATGCAATTAAATTTACCCGGCAGGGAAAGATCACTCTCGATATTTCCGGCGAAGAAACTTCGGAACCAAACTACCTGCTTCACATCGAAGTTTCGGATACGGGAATTGGCATTTCGAAAGAAGACCTGCATCTGATTTTTGATGAGTTCGTGCAACTGAATACCGACCCCGGTCAAAAACAGCGCGGGGCCGGATTGGGCCTGTCCATCGTTAAAAAACTGGTCACGCTTCATAATGGGAAAATTGATGTAGATAGCACACCGGGAAAAGGAACTCGATTTTTGATTCAAATACCTTATCAGAAAGGAAATCCTGACCATATCAAAACGCAAGCAGTTGAACAACTGGTCATCCCATCATGGTTTCGAAAACTTCATATTCTGATTGTTGACGATGAGGAATTCAACCGGTACCTGATCAAAAACATTCTGAATTCATGGGGCGTTTCGTTTACCGAAGCGCAGAACGGTAGGGAAGCAGTTGATCTCGCCGCAAAATACACTTATGATATAGTTCTCATGGACATCCAAATGCCAGTGATGGAAGGATTTGAAGCTGCCAGATTGATTTTACAGCATCGTTCGTCGGCCAAAATTATTGCATTAACTGCCACAAACAAGACATCAGATATTCAAAAGATGGAAACCTCAGGAATGCATGCCTTTTTACAGAAACCATTTGAGGAAGCCGACTTATTCAATACCGTTCTGGATTTACTTCCGGAGAGAGAAGAGATTTCAGGTGAGGAAATAATTGCATCAGGAACAACTATTAATATGGATGAATTGGAGCGAATTTCAGGAGGCGATGCTGCCTTTTTTAATGAGATGCTGCAGATTTTTATCCGGTCGAGTGAAGAATCATTGACCAAAATCCAGATGAATCTTCAAACTGCAGACTGGAATTCCATGTCAGAAACGGCTCATAAACTGGCAGCGCCTGCGAAACATATGCAGGCAACCGTTTTGTACAATCATCTAAAAGAACTTGAAAACAATACGGAAAAAAGTAATCCGGAAGGAATAAAGGTTCTGATCAATGAAATTGAGAGGGAAATCAAGAGCATCAATTCAATCCTGAAACAAAAACTTGGGGAATAAAAGGTTTAATTTGGCTGAATTTTTCAAAACAGGAATCGGGAAATCCGTTTCATATAAAAACTTGCTAACTTGCCGTTGCTCACTGAAATTCAAAGTTAAGAATCGTGGTAAAAATGCCAGAGAAAGCTTTCAAAATATTTGTTGTTGAAGATGACGAATGGTACAGCCGCTTGCTTGTGCACACACTCTCGCTCAATCCTGATTACGAAATACAATCTTTCGGTACGGGGAAAGATTGTCTGGCTAATTTGCATCAGGAGCCGGATGTCGTAACCTTGGATTACCGGCTTCCGGATATGAAAGGTCTGGAAGTGCTCAAACAGATCAGGGAAATTAACGAAGATATACAGGTCATTCTGATTTCGGAACAGGATGATATAGAAATGGTGGTTACCTTATTGCGACTCGGTGCCTACGATTACATTGTCAAGTCGAAAGATATCCGGGAGCGTTTGCTGAATACGGTCAGCAACATCAGGCAGGGTAACAATCTGAAAAAAGAAATTGTGAATCTGCGGCAGGAGGTCAAAAAAATATATACTGATCCAAAAACTATTATTGGAAACAGTGCCTCAACCCGGAAGATATATGAACTGATTGAGAAAGCTACCCGAACCAACATTACCGTTACAATTACAGGCGAAACCGGAACAGGGAAGGAATTGGTTGCCAAGGCGATACATTACAGTTCGAATCGTTCGAAGAATCCGTTTGTTGCTGTAAATGTGGCTGCAATTCCGAAGGAGCTGATTGAAAGTGAACTTTTCGGACACGAAAAAGGTGCCTTCACCGGTGCTGCTTTCCGCCGGATTGGTAAGTTTGAAGAAGCCAATGGCGGCACATTATTCCTCGACGAAATGGCAGAGCTGGATATTTCACTTCAGGCTAAATTGCTGCGTGCACTTCAGGAAAAGGAAATTAACCGGATTGGAAGCAATACTCCAGTGAAATTCGATTGCCGGATCATTATTGCAACGAACAAAGATCTTCAGGAAGAAATTAAAAAAGGAAATTTCAGGCAGGATCTGTATTACCGGCTTTATGGACTTCCGATTGAATTGCCGCCTCTGCGCGAACGGGAAAACGATGTGATTATTTTGGCAAAACATTTTATCAATGTATTCTGCAAGGAGAACCGAATGGTTATCAAAACTTTAACTCCTGAAGCATCAGGCCGCTTACTTTCGTATTCATTTCCAGGGAACATCCGTGAATTAAAATCGGTCATTGAACTGGCGGTTACTCTGGCCGATCAGGATGAAATTACTTCCGATCACATCATTCTGGGAAGAGGCCAGGATTTGCTTGATGATTTATTCGGACAGGAACTCAGCCTCCGGGAATATGATCTTCGGATTGTCAGGAAATTTTTGGATAAATACGACAACAACATCAAACTGGTTGCTGAAAAATTAGAGCTTGGTGTGGCAACCATCTACCGTATGTTGAAAGAAAACAACAAAGAATAAAGAGCAATTTCCCTTTCATGTTCTTATCAATTTCGAATCCGAGTTGATCAATTTGATAAAATTCATCTTCTATACAAAACATCCATCTTATTATTAGACAGATTGTTCTGTTAATTTCATGCCAATGGCACAGGCATTGCTATTATCAATCCTGAAATCAAACAGCACGAAGGTTGTGTGTCGGATTTTAGAAGAGAGAAGTGCTGGATGATTTTTACACCGATAATCATTTACTTACTTAATACAAATTGAAATGGAAAATGCACAAAAAACACAGTTAACAACAATCCTTATTGCAGCTTTTATCCTGATTGCCGGAATCGTTGGCGGAGTATTTGTATACAACCAAAAAGAAGCTGAAATCAAAACGCTGACCATGGAAAAAAGCGGTTTGAACGAAACGATTCAAAAAAGAGATTCGGTGGTGAACGATATGGAAGGCACTTTTGCTGAAATTGAAAGCAACATGACTTTCATCAAGGAGAAAAGAAGCCAGATCGCTACCATGCAGACTGAAGGCGGCAAAAATAAGAAACAGTTAATTGCAGAAGATGTAAAACTGATGAATGCCATGCTGATAGAAAGCAGCAAGAAAATCGCCGAACTTGAAGAAAAGTTGAGAAAGTCTGGTATGAATGTAAAATCGTATGAAAAGAGAATTCTGGCTCTGAATGAAACGATTGAAGCCCAAAATGCTGAGATTGCTGAATTGAAAAAAACGATCGACGGTAAAAATTCCAGCCTTGCTGAATATGATGTAAAGGTTAAATCTCTGAATACCAGTATTCAGAAGCAGTCTGATACAATTAATTACAAACAAAAAGTGATTGTTGACAAAACCGATAAACTGAATACCGCTCACTTTACTTTGGGAACTTACAAGAAACTGAAAGAACAAGGAATTTTGAGTCGTGAGGGAGCAATTCTTGGAATTGGCGGTGGCAAGGCAATTCAGGGCAACTTTGATTCGAAATTTTTCACTGACGTGGATATTCGCATAACCAAAACAATCCCTTTAAATGTAAAAAAAGCAGTGTTGATTTCTGAACATCCAAGCAGTTCCTATAAACTGGTTGAAGAAAAAGGGCAGATTGCTTACCTGCAAATCGAAAATCCGGAAGAATTCTGGAGAATTTCAAAGTATGCCGTCATTCAGGTAAAATAATTCGGGACAATTTTGGCGGGCTTCATTTTAGACCCGGGGAAGTTGTACTCTATATAAAAAGGCTGTCGGGGGAAATCCGTGACAGCCTTTCACTTTTTATGTATCGTTCAGATCAAATAATTCCGAGTGATTTTCCAACTTTAATAAATGCTGCAACAGCCTGATCAATTTGCTCTTTGGTATGAGCCGCCGACAATTGCACCCTGATTCGGGCCCGTCCTTTTGGCACTACCGGAAACACAAATCCGATCACATAAATACCTTCTTTCAGTAATTCATCGGCAAATTTAACAGCCAATGGCGCATCATAAATCATCACCGGAACAATAGCCGTGGTACCTTTAACCAGATCGAATCCTGCAGTTTCCATTTTGCTCCTGAAATAGCGGGCATTCTCCATAGTTCGTGCCGGTAATTCAGCTGATTCAGTCAGCAAATCGAGCACTCTTGAAGTCGCACCAACGGTTGCCGGTGCAAGTGTATTCGAGAATAAATAGGGTCGCGACCGCTGGCGAAGCATATCAATAATTTCCTTTCTGCCTGAAGTACAACCGCCATTTCCACCACCAAGCGCTTTCCCAAAGGTGGTAGTTATGATATCGATCTTTCCGAGCAATCCGAAATGTTCGGCCGTTCCCCGTCCGGTTTTGCCGATGTAACCCGACGCATGTGAATCGTCGACCATGATCAGGGCATCATATTTTTCGCACAAGTCAACAATTTCAGGAAGTTTGGCCAGATCGCCATCCATCGAAAAAACTCCGTCGGTCACAACCAGCCTGTATTTCAGGTTTTGTGATTCTTTCAGGCAGTTTTCCAGTTCGGTCATATCGGCATGTTTGTACCGGCCCCGCTGAGCCTTGCACAAGCGCACCCCGTCAATGATTGAGGCATGATTTAATTCATCGGAGATGATGATGCTGTCTTCACCCAGAAGAGGTTCAAAAACGCCTCCGTTGGCATCAAAAGCCGCACAATACAAGATGGTGTCTTCTGTACCCAGAAACGCCGAAACTTTTTGCTCCAGGTCTTTATGAATCTGTTGGGTTCCGCAGATGAAACGAACAGAGGAAAGTCCAAAACCCCAGGTATTCATGGTATCCTGAGCGGCTTTTACCACCTCCGGATGATTGGCCAGACCCAGGTAGTTGTTGGCACAGAAATTTAAAACCTGCTTTCCACCTGAAACTGATATTTGTGAACTCTGAGATGAGGTGATGATCCGCTCGTTTTTGTACAAACCTTGCTCTTTCAATTCCTGAAGGGTTTGTGTCAAATCTTGTTTTATTTTTCCGTACATGTTTCCTGTGTTTTATTTGAATCCAAAGTAATGGATTCAATGAGTGAAAAATAGTGATAAAACGCAGTTCAATTTTGTTCCGGTACAAGGCTTTTTAATGAAAGGTCAATCATTTTCGGAAATCATGAAAATAATCCGGATTTCCGGTCTGTATCAACTTTTTTTTTCATTAATTGGCTATGGATTTCTGAATTTTCACATTGCAAGAGTATGAAAACATTGGTTTTAACCGGAATTGGAAAAATCGGTATGATTGACCGTGATAAGCCCGCGTTAAAAAGCCCGGATGATGTTCTGATCAGGATCAGATCGGTTGGAGTCTGTGGATCGGATGTCCATTATTTTTCAAAAGGAAAAATCGGGTCACAGGTGGTCGAATTTCCATTTGCCGTTGGGCACGAATGCTCAGGAATTGTGGTTGAAACCGGAGCATCGGTTGCCCGTGTGAACCCTGGCGACCTGGTGGCGGTAGACCCGAGCATCCATTGCGGAACCTGTGATCAGTGTTTGGCCGGCCGGCCTCATACCTGTCGGAATAACCGCTTCCTGGGTTGCCCCGGACAGATTGAAGGCTGTCTTGCCGAATACATTGTGATGCCTGAATTTACCTGTTTCCCTTTGAATGAAAAGTTTAATCC
>CAIPKZ010000048.1 GCA_903865775.1 uncultured Prolixibacteraceae bacterium
GGAACAATCCAGGTTCGCCAATCATTCTTATTTACTGTTATTAAAATAACATAAGCTAAAAGACCTGCAAAAAATAAAGCGGTGATGACCATGCTTGCAAATAAAATCTCGGATTGTTTTACCAATTTCTTGATATTGGTTTCGCGTTCATCTCTCATTTTTCTCAAGTTGGCTTGCTGCAATAAGAGATCTTGTCGGCGAATTTCCATGTCCAATAAATATTTTCTCTGGGCATTATCCGGCTCTTCATTAACTTTTCTACGCAGATACTGGAGCAGAAAATCGTCGGAACTTTTGTAGAAATTAAACGGAGCCTCTTTTATCACAGCGGAAAATTTTTCTACCAGGTTTGATTGTTTATTTTTTGAAGCGGAATCCGAAAAATCCTCATACTTCTGACGCAACGTAATGACCAAATTCTCATAGGCAGGGTCGGTTATATAGCCATGCAGAAGATTTAAATTTCTTCGAGCCTGGGCACATTTGTTCTCATCACCAGCATTGATTAATTGTTTTGCTTCCTGAAACAACAGAAAATCTTTTTCCAAAGACAAATTTTCGGAATCTATATCTACCCAGATACGCTGCCAATTCTGTTCTTCTGACCATATTTTTAATCCGTTCTCGATATCCTGGATCAATCGGTCCCCGATTATTTTTTTTTCGTCAAGGGATTTCGCCTGTTTGTAACGTGTTACTGCGTAATTGATACGACCAGTGATGCTTTGTTTTAATAATGCTTTCTTGTGAAGGAATTTTCTTTCAGTATCTTTAATTTTCTTGCTTTCCGGGAAATCCAATTGAAGTCTTAGAAGTCCTTGCTGTAAATCAACCATACTTAAGAAATTATCCTGATCAGTACTCATGTTTTGAGAAAATTCAATCACATTATTATGCTGCATAATGCGAGCCCTTAATTTGGCCGATTTATTTTTTGCATAATCATGATCCAGACTGCCAGGTGGTACTAAATTCAAAACAGCCTCATATTGTTCCACGGCAGCATCCCATTTATCTTGCCTTACAAGCTCATCAGCCTGACAACGAGCCTGGTTTGCAATGATCGCTTGATCTAAAGCTGTCAAGGCTTCGAAGGCTGGTTGCCAGTTTCGTAGCATTTGATTATTGACCTCTTGCGCTTTTTGTAATGCGAGAATAAATTGAATCCGTGCAGCCTGAAAATCGCCAATTTTTTCCAGGCTTTGTCCAGCATTGTAAGCAACTCGTGCATCAAATGGAACAAGTCGTATTGGAAAATAGTTTGATTCGATTTGCTGCTCATTTTTCGAGATCAATTGTTGTACTTTTAGATTGCCCGGATCCTGTTGAAGAATAATATGAAGAAGATCATTCGATTCAAATAATTCACCATCCAGAGATTTTCTATAAGCTTTTTTAAATAATTCATCATAATCAGCATTATCTATTATTCGCTCATCCATACTATTCTCCTCATTTTCCTGAAACTCAAGATGCTGGATTGCCAGCTGTAAGAGAGATCCAAACTAGTAGGCCCCGAATGCAGACTATGTCAACCCAATGTCAGCGCAGCGTGGGCAGAGTTTTTCTTCCGGGAAATTCTTTAAGGAGAATCCACATTTGGTACA
>CAIPKZ010000049.1 GCA_903865775.1 uncultured Prolixibacteraceae bacterium
TGCAATCAGCCGGAGAACATATTCCGTTTGTAAGCATTTATCTGGAAGGTACCAGTTTAGGAACAACAACCGACAATACCGGACATTATACGCTTATCAATCTGCCTGTTGGGCAACACGTGCTGATAGCCAGTGCAATTGGTTACAAAAGCGAAAAGAAAAACATTCAGGTTGAGCTTGGCAAGTCTCAGGAAATAAATTTCGTTCTCGAAGAAGAACGCATGACATTGGATCAGGTAGTAGTTACCGGCACCAAAACATTTAAAAGGCAAACCGAATCGCCGGTTATTGTCAATGTCCTCGACAGTAAATCGCTTCAGGCAATTCAAGCCTGTAATATTTCTGAAGGCTTGCGGTTTCAGCCCGGACTTCGTGTTGAAACCGACTGCCAGACCTGCAACTATACCCAACTCCGGATGAATGGTCTGGGAGGTTCGTATTCACAAATTCTGATTAATGGCCGTCCGATTTTTAGCCCGCTTACCGGATTGTATGGCATGGAGCAAATTCCGGCCAATATGGTCGAACGCATTGAGGTGGTTCGCGGAGGTGGTTCGGCGCTTTATGGTTCGAGTGCCATTGGCGGAACGGTGAACATCATCACCCGGATTCCAAATGAAAGCAGTTACGATTTCAGTTCGCTGACGCAAAGTACAAATGGCGAAGGAACTGATAATATCCTGAGTGGCAACCTGACCATGCTTACCCATAAACACAATGCGGGGGCGGCAATTTTTGTAAATCGCCGACACCGCGAGGCATACGATCACAACGGCGACAATTTCTCGGAGCTTCCTTTACTCCGGAATAATTCGTTTGGGGCCAATCTGTTTTTCAAACCCGATGTGAACCAGAAACTGGAAGTTAATTTCAGTAGCTTGAATGAATATCGTTTTGGGGGAGAAATGACGACTAAACCAGCTTATCTGGCGAAGCAATCGGAAGAGCGCACACACAATGTGCTGATGGGTGGACTCGATTACCAGATCAACTTTAATGATGACAACAGTGCATTTATTGCATACTTGGCCGGACAGAACACGGACCGGCTTCATTATACCGGTATCATTCCTGATGATGAAGCGGGAATGCTTGAACATGTGAACAATCCTCCATACGGAACAACTGCGAATACAACCTTGCAGGGCGGAGTTCAGTTTAATCATCGTTTCATGGAATTCATCGGAGGAAAAAATGTGATGACATTTGGCGCCGAATATATCTTCGACGATGTGCTTGACTCTATTCCGGCATACAATTATGTGATCGATCAGGAAACCAAAAACTTTGGTTTTTTTGCACAAAGCGACTGGGAGGTCATTCCTAATTTTACTTTCCTTGCAGGTTTGCGTGCCGATAAACACAATCTGGTCGACAAGGTTATTCTCAGTCCCAGGTTTTCATTACTTTACCGGTATCGGACCAATACACAATTTCGCCTGACTTGGGGGACCGGTTTTCGCGCACCGCAATCGTTTGACACCGACATGCACATCGCATTTGCCGGAGGTGGTGTTTCGCGTATTTCACTTGATCCTGATTTAACTGAAGAACGCTCGAACAGCTTCAGCGGTTCAGTCAATTTCGACCGGCCATCAGAGGTATTTATTCTTGGTTTTACACTCGAAGGGTTCCACACCCAACTGAATGACGTATTCTATTTGCAACCGGTTGGTTCCGATGAATTTGGTGACCTTTTCGAAAAACGTAACGGACAGGGTGCCGCAGTGAGTGGCGGAACATTGGAATTGCGAGGAAATTACAACCGGAAAGTCCAACTCGAAGCCGGAATTACTCTTCAAAAAAGTTTGTATGATAAACCTGTTGAAAATATTCAGGGATTAGAACCGATGCGCGAATTTTTGCGTTCGCCTAACGAATACGGATATTTGACATTAACATTCACTCCGAATAGTAAATTTAATGCTTCGGTCAGCAGCGTTTATACCGGTAAAATGCAACTGGCCCACTTTGCCGGTGCTCCTGAACAAACTGTTGATGAATATGTAACTTCACCATCGTTTACCGAGCTAAACACCAAGGTTTCGTATACTTTCAATTTGCCAACAGTTGATTCGGGACTAGAGATTTTTGGAGGTGTGAAGAACATTACCAATGCCTATCAGACTGATTTCGATTCAGGAAAGAACCGTGACAGTAATTACGTGTACGGTCCGGGAATGCCACGATCCTTTTTTGTAGGTGTCCGGCTCAAATCGTTTTGATTTCTGTCTTTTCAGGAAATGTAAAAATAGAATGAAGATATCCGGATTGGCTTAAAAATATTACTTTTGCCTACACTCAACAAAAACTCACAAACGCTTACAGGATGGATGAATATAGCCAGAAAAAGAAAGGTTTTTCGCTTGGCGAAACCGATAAGGAAAGAAGAAACAATTTGATCATTATCATGCTGTCAGTCTTGCTGATTGTGGTGATTGCGGTTTTCTTTGTGCAGCGCAGCGACAACCAAAAGTTGATGCAGGCTTTGAATTTGGAGAAAGAATCGATTCAGACTGAATTGAATTCCATGATGACGAATTACGATTCGATTCATACCAACAATCAGGCACTTCAGACCGAATTGACTGGTGCACAGACAAAAGTACAAGATTTAATTCTCGAAGTAGCTCAGGTAAAAGAGGTGAGTTTCGGCCAGATTACGCAATACCGTCAGGAGGTCACCACTTTGCGGAATATCATGAAAAACTACATCGTTCAGGTTGATTCGCTCAATCGCCGGAATGAAAAACTGATGGCTGAAAACGTTCAGGTTAAAGAGGAAATCGCACAATCGCACTCAAAAAATCAGGAACTCACTAAGGAAAAGGAACACCTTCAGGAAAAAGTGAAAATGGCGGCACAACTCGAAACCACCGAACTGAATGCGATTGGTGTAAACAGTCGTGGAAAAGAGGCTGAAAGTGCCCGTCGTGCGGTGCAAATCAGGGTGAGTTTTGTCCTGAGCAAAAATGTAACTGCGCCTCGTGGAAACAAAATGATCTATGTGCGCATTCAGAAACCCAATCAGGTATTGTTTCAGAAATCGCCCGGTGATGTGTTCGAATTTGAAGACCTGAAAATACCTTTCTCGGCCAAGCGTGAAGTGACCTACGAAGGAAACACGCTGCCTGTAAACATTTTCTGGGACAACGAAGCTCAGGAATTCCTTGCAGGTGAATATACCGTGGATGTTTTTGCCGATGGAAATAACATCGGAACCACCAAATTTACAATGAAGCGGTAACCCAAGTATACAGCCGCAGTGTTCGTTTGCAAAACTACATGCAGAAATGCTCTGGTGAAATATAAAATGTTGCGGGTTGCGAGTTGCGGGTTTTTAACGCGCAACCCGCAACGTTTTTTTACTGAAAACAGTGACTGATCACTGATCACTTTATTTACTGATATGTCATCAGTTTACTCAGGTATTTCCCAATGATATCGAACTCAAGGTTGACGGTTGTACCTGCTTCGAAGGTATGAAAATTGGTTTCGTGGTAGGTATATGGAATAATCGCCACCTGAAACGAGTTGTCTTTTGAGTTTACCACGGTCAGACTCACTCCGTTCACGGTAACCGATCCCTTTTCAACAGTCATGTATCCTTTTTGAGCCATTTCCTTGTCGAACGGATATTCGAAGGTGTAATACCAGCTTCCATCGGCTTCTTCCACCTTGGTACAAGTGGCTGTCTGGTCCACGTGTCCCTGAACAATGTGCCCGTCGAGCCGGCCATTCATCATCATGCTGCGTTCCAGATTGACTTTACTTCCCGGAATCAGTTTGCCCAGATTGGTTTTAAGCAAGGTTTCCTTGATGGCCGTAACGGTATAGGTTTTGGCTTCGCGATCGATTTTAACCACAGTCAGGCAAACCCCATTGTGCGAGAGGCTTTGATCAATTTTCAGATCATCCACAAAGGTACAAGTGAGCGTGAAATGTACATTTTCCTGTTCTTTTTCAATGGCGATTACCCGCCCGGCTTCTTCTACTATTCCTGAAAACATGGTAGCTTGATTTAAAATTTTGCTGCGAAGTTACAAGTTTCGGATGGAGTAGCAAATTGAATTGCGACATTGTTATTTCGTGCGAACAAGACTTTCAGGTTCGAATTGTTTTCATAAATTTATAGACGTCTTTTAAGGAAAATACTCACTTGAAATAATCCGGATAATATGAACAAAACGAGAATTGACCAATTAATCAATATCCTTTATTCGCTTGCTGCAGTTGCCATTTTGCTTGGTTATGTTCTTAAAATCCAGGAATTCCCATATGGCAATCATTTGGTTACCGGTGGATTTATAGCAGGAGCTTTAATTAAATTAGGAACAATAATCCGGTCAGATTAATCAAAACTGTAATAAAAAAGCCTGAAATACCGAATTGTGAATTCACTCAATTATTTTGCCACGAAAACACTAAATCTCACCAAAATAATTCTATTGATTTTCATCCTTTTGTGCAATTTGGGGTTTTGGAGATTTGGTGGCATTTTTTATTTTTTGAATTTTCAGAGCATACTAAATATTAAATATCCGAACTATGGCAACAGTAAAAACTACTTACCTCGGTGAATTACGCACCGAAAACATTCATCTTCAATCGGGCAATAAAATCATTACCGATGCGCCCTGCGACAACCGTGGAAAAGGCGAAGCATTCTCGCCAACCGATTTGCTGGCAACTGCTTTGGGGAATTGTATCATGACCATCATGGGGATCAAAGCAATGGATAATGGCATTGACCTGGCAGGAACCGAAATCGAAATCACCAAAATCATGGCCGATGCTCCGCGCCGCGTGTCCGAAGTGATCATGGAATTCAATTTTCCGAAGAAAGGCTATTCCGAAGAAGAAAAACGGCTAATCGAAAGTGTAGCCGGCACCAGCCCGGTTCCATTGAGCGTTCATCCCGACATGAAGCAAACCATCCGGTTTAACTGGTAGAAAAGCTGAAGCTTCTATTTTCCCAGCATCGGAAAGATTCGTTTGATTTCCTCATCATTTGGAATGCTTCCGTATTCGCAAATCTCAAATGCTTCAGCGTATTTTACCTGATCTGCTTTACTGCCATACCATTTGGATAATCCGGATTTCGTACCGGGAGAAATGTTGCCTTTTCTACTATCAGCCAGCCATTTCAGCCGGTCGGATTCAGTTTTTGGAACATTGGACAGTTGACCATCGAGCCAGGGCAGCCATTCAAAAAACTGAGACTGGTGTGCCGATACGGCATAAATTTTTTGATCGAACACATCGGATATGTCCACCACGATATCCGGCGAAAAAGGATTTGGTTTTTTAAACCGGTCCTCGGTATATAAGAAAACCGGGTTCTTTTCCAAAGCCGGGATTTCCGGGGCAATGTTTGGAACAATGACCAGAAAAGCCGCGTCCTGTATGGCAATGGCAGTATTCCGGTGATCGGGATGATAGTCGTAAGGCCGTGGACCAATAACCACATCAGCCTTCCATTCCCTGATTAAGCGGATAAGCTGCAGTCGAAGGTTTAAATCAGGCATCAGTAATCCGTCGTGATTGTCGAGCACTTTGTAGGTCACTCCAAAGCGTTTGCCAGCCTCTTCGGCTTCAGCTTTTCTGATCTTTGCCAAAACGACCCCGCCTTTGTTGAAATGCCCTGCGTCGCCATTGGTAGCAGAGATGAATAGAACGCGGTGTCCCATTTGTGCAAACTTGATGGCAGTTCCTCCGGCATCCAAATCGCAATCATCGGGATGCGCACCGATTACAACAAGGTTGATTTTTTGATCCTGAGCCTGCGCCATATTCATTGATATAGCCAGCCCCGCAAGAATGAAGATTTTTTTGAACATGGCATTGGTTTAAAATTGAACGTTTAGAAGGATTTAAAGATAGAATTTTGTTTTCAGGTTTAAACCCAAATTAACAGGTAGTTATAACAAAATCCTGAACGAAAACATTTGCTCTGTTTTAAGAACTTAATCTTGTCTCTGCTTTAGTCCGGAAAATTTTACATTTGCCGATTAAATTGGGGCATTCAACGAAAAAAATGATTCCTTTTAAACATCACTTCATAAGTTTGGTAACGAATTCAATTTTCTATCGTCTATTCAATTTTAACAAACAAACCATGAAACGGAATCTATTTCAAATCACCGGAGTTTTTGTAGTTTTTTGTGTCTTACTTTCATCCTGTTGGTTTTTAGGCCCATCGGTGAAAGGAAACGGAAATGTGACCGAAGAAGTCAGGCAGCTTAGCGTATTTGATCAGATCGAAGTTAGCCGTGGGATGAATGCCTACATCACGCAGGGAAGTCCGGCCAAAGTAGTGGTCATTGCTGATGAAAACCTGCATGATGTGATCGAAACTAAAGTCGAGAACGGCGTTTTGAAAATACGTGTCAATGAAAATGTAGGTTGGGCCAAAGAAAAAAAGGTCATGGTGACTGTCGAAAAGCTTTCTGCAGTTGAAACAACTTCCGGATCAAATGCCTGGTCGCAGAATCAGATCCTATCGGAAAACCTGGAACTCAAAGCGAATGCCGGATCAAACCTGACTATGGAGGTCAATGCCAAATTCTTACGGGCTGAATGTTCATCGGGAGCAAATATCAAACTTTCGGGTCTGGCCAAAGAAGCTGAAATGGAAACCACTTCAGGAGCCAGCCTGAAAGGTCAGGATTTGAAAGCAGACCAATGCAAAATGCGGGCATCAAGTGGCGGAAATTTATCTTCGACAGTAGTCGAAAAACTTGATGCACAGGCTTCAAGTGGCGGCAATATTGTTTATTACGGCGAACCAAGCTCAACTGAAATTAACAGTTCCTCAGGTGGAAATATCAGTCGGAAATAGATCATGAAAAGGGAAAAAGGAAATCGAATAGAGCAGTTTTATTTGTACATCATTCATATCGTCAGATTATCAATCCTATCAAAATAGAACCATGAAAACAATTAAATTCTTTACTCTGATTTTATTCGGAGCTACTTTTTTACACGCTACTGCAGTTCAGGCTGAACGGCAAACACGGCAAATCTCCGGATTTCACGGGGTTTCGGTAAGTAGCGGAATTGACCTTTACCTCACGCAGAAAAATACAGAGGAAGTATTTGTAGAAGCCGATTCAGACGATCTCGACAAAATAATCACCACCGTTGAAGCTGGAATTTTGAAGATTTATATCAAACAGAAATCGTGGTTTAACATGAATTGGAACAGCAATCAACGCAAAGTCTATGTTTCGTTCAAAACGCTCGACAAACTGGAAGCCTCGGCCGGGTCAGATGTAGTCTCACAATCGGTTTTAAAACTTGATAAGCTTAATCTGGATGCCAGCAGTGGCTCCGATGTGAAACTTGAGCTGGAAGCCAACGAGCTGAGTGTGGATTCGAGCAGTGGATCGGACATTAAACTGAAGGGCAAAGCAGCCGCGTTAAAAGTTAGCGCATCGAGCGGAAGTGACATTGATGCAGCTGAACTTGAAACAAAAAAGTGCAATGCAAGTACTTCCAGCGGATCGGACATCAGCGTAAATGTTACCGAAGAATTGGATGCCAATGCCAGCAGCGGAGGTGATATTGGTTACTCCGGAAATCCTTTCAAAAAAGATATCAACGAATCGAGTGGCGGTGACGTACACAGAAGGTAATTTCAGGCAATCATTTCCTTTGCCTGAAGGCGATCGGACCAATTTCATGCCAACCTGATTCCGCTCACCATTCTGCCGGTATCGATTCCATCGCGACGGGCTGAATAAAACAGCGCGGCATGTTCGAAGGAGCAAAGACCCATCACTTCTATATTTTCTTCCGGAATACCCGATTCAATCAACACCGTTTTATTGGCTTCCCACAAATCAAAAAAGGCCTTTCCTTCGTTCAGCGATGGTTTGAGTAATGCCAAGTAATTGCTGAAATTCGATTGAACAGCCGACACCACTTCCGGCCCGACTTCATAGGCATGAATATGAATGGATGGCCCGATTCCGGCAATCAGATCGGAAGGCTGACATCCAAACAGTTCAATCATCTGCTGAATAGTTTTTCCTGAAATCTTTGACACGGTACCACGCCATCCGGCATGAATGGCGGCAACAACCTTCTGCCTTGGATCGAAAATCAGAATGGGCACACAATCGGCGGTCTGTACACAGACAAACAATCCGGGCTGGTTGGTAATCAGTGCATCAGTATCTTCAAATGTGGTTGTATTGTTTGCGGAAGTTACAAGCTTTACATGATCGGAGTGAGTTTGCCGCGGAAAAACGAATTTATCGGGATTCCAATCGCAAGCCACGGCCAGTTCTCTGCGAAATACGGAATAATCTGATTCGTGATCACCTGTAAATCTTGGTTTAGTGCCAGAAATCCAGCCTTCCCGAGTGGTCACAAAATGGGAAATATCATTATACTTTTTGAAACTTTCAAACTTTAAAACTGAAAGTCGTCCCTGAACTATCTTTCGCATTGACGTGTCTTTTTTTGCGCATAATTTGCAGTTGCCAAAGATGGTAAAAATTGATTTCAGACAAACAACAATTCTTTAACCGGAAATTCTTGTCTATTCGATCAATTTAATGGTGAAAAACGTACAATCATCAAACTATTTTCTTGACGATTTGCAATTTATCATGGCCTTAAACCAGATCAAAATAAAATCTATCAGTCAGTATTTAAGCAAATTGCAAATATTTTAGGAATCAAAAAAGATCAGGAATGAGTTTCCGAGTAATTTGTTAAATTGTGAATTGAGATAAAAAGGCTAAATAATGGATGAAATCTTTTGTGCGAAGGAATTTTCCATTATTTTTGCAGCCTGTTTACAAAGAAGCCCGGATGGCGGAATTGGTAGACGCGCTGGACTCAAAATCCAGTAACAGCAATGTTGTGTGGGTTCGATTCCCACTCCGGGTACAAAAAAACCTCTTAACTGACTTCCAGTTAAGAGGCTTTTTTTTAGGGAACAGCAGAAATTTGAAAAGCTGTAAAATACCTTAATCTATCTGGTGTTCTCCAACCAA
>CAIPKZ010000050.1 GCA_903865775.1 uncultured Prolixibacteraceae bacterium
ATGTGGTGATGAATTCAATTAAACTGGAAGAGCTGGCTGGTTTAATCGTGCGAAAGAAATAGAAAATTTCATCCAATGACTTTTTTTGCATATATACCTTTTAAGTTCAGTTTTGATCTTTTAGCGGCAGGGTAAATGTAAAATGGCTGCCTTGCCCCTCCGCGCTTTCGACCCAAATTTCTCCATTATGCTTTTCAATAAACTCTTTGCATAGCACTAATCCGAGTCCTGTTCCTTTTTCACCGTTTGTTCCTAAAGTAGAATGGTTGCTGTCTATACGGAATATTTTCTGAATGTTTTCCTCTGATATTCCAACACCGCTATCCTGAACCGAAATCTCACAAAAGCCCTCCTTCTTAACCGTGTGAATGGAAATAATTCCATTCTCGGGCGTGAATTTTATAGCATTGGCAAGGATATTCCGAAACACGGTAGAAAACATATTTGCGTCAGCGAAAATCTGAATTTTATTATTTGCGACAACGGTAATTTCAATGTTTTTTTTGGTATAAGCTCCTTCCAGTAAGTCAATTGATTCGATTATTTTTGAATGGACATTCAATACTTCCGGATGAAAGTTTATTGTTTTTGTCTGCATTTTTGCCCAGGTCAACAGGTTTTCAAGTAATTCGTTCGCATGCCTTGAGGAGTTGTAAATGTTGGTTAAATGATATTCAATTTTACTGGCGTCCAGCCTTTTTAAATTTGAAATCAGAATTTCAGAAAAACCTACAATTATATTGAATTGATTGCCAAGGTCATGGCCAATAATGGAGAAGAACTTGTCTTTAGTACTGTTCAGCTCTTTAAGTTCCTGGTTTTTTGAAATGATCAACTGATTTTGTTCCTCTATCTGAAGCGTTCGCTCCAACACTTTCTGTTCAAGAATTTTTTTATCATGTTTAAGTTTTCTTTCACGCATTTTTATGAAGAGGACAATCGCAAGAATCATTAAAACCAGGTAAATGATATAGGCAGATATACTCTTCCACCAGGGAGGAAGAAGAATGATCCGGAGGCTTATTTCTCTATTATTCCAAAAACCATCGTTATTTGAACCTTTGATTCTAAAGGTATATTCTCCGGGTTGAAGACCAGAAAAAGGCACAAATTTTCGGTTTCCGATATCCACCCATTCGTCAGAAATGCCTTCCATCTGATATGCATAACTGTTCTTTTGCGGATTGGTATATTCCAGCGCTGCAAATTCAACAGTAAACGAATACACCGAATGATTTAAAACAACTTCCGGTGATTGCTCCAAATTGACATATTCTTTAGATGTGCCTTTTGTGATGTAAAACGAGGTGAAAACCAGGTTGGGTATGTATGGATTTTTGGATATAGAGTCCGGATAAAAAGAATTAAAGCCATTCATTCCTCCCATTAACATTTCACCATCCTTACAGGAATATGCTGCTCTTAAATTGAATTCAAGGCTCTGTAACCCATCTTCAAGCGTGAAGGTTCGAAAGCGTTTTTGTCGTTCGTCGTACTGGCATAATCCTTTTCCTGTTGCAAGCCACAGGTCATTATTTTTATCTTTCAGGATTCCAAATATCCGGTTGTTTGGCAATCCCTGTTCCTGTGAATAATAGGTGAATGAAGAGTCACTTTTACTGAACACATTCACATAAGTGGCTGTTCCAATCCATATTCTGTCTTTGGTATCTTCACAAAGGGTTATGATAAAATCATCACTCAATCCTTTTTCTTTTTTCCTGAAGTGACTTATTTTTTTCGTACCCGGATTGTACA
>CAIPKZ010000051.1 GCA_903865775.1 uncultured Prolixibacteraceae bacterium
AAAGTAAAATTTCAGGAACTGAATGAAAAAATTCCGGATGAAGAACCTGAACATTTTGAAGTTTCGGAGATACAACTTGAAAAGCTGAAGAAAACCATTCAGCAGTTGCCCGACGGTTACCGGGTCGTTTTAAGTCTTTATTTGCTCGAAGGCTACGACCACGAAGAGATTGCAGAGATTCTGGGGATTACCAATGTTTCATCGCGAACGCAATTTTTACGGGCAAAACTGAAGCTTCGGGAAATGTTGAAAAAGGAAGAATTATTTGAATACAATTAAAGCCTCCCCCAACCCCCTCCGAAAGAGGGGGCTTAAAAAAGGGGTTCACAAAAAATGGTCTTTTACCAGATATGTTTGAATTTGAAACTTGAAAAGACACACAAAATGAAAGACGAATTGGAAGGATTAATCATTAATAACCGAAATTCTTTTCAGGATGAGGAGCCGCCTGAAGGGCACTTTGAACGATTTGAGGCCCGGCTTCAGAAAGTATCAAAGCCTGCAAGGACTATCAACTGGCGTTTGACTCTTCAGATTGCTGCAGTCGTTGTTTTTGCACTTTTAGCAGTCAATCAGGCACGTATTTATTTTCTTCCTGAAAAGCATGAAACACTCTCACTGGGTTCAATTTCTCCGGAATACCGCGAAGTTGAATTCTATTACACAAATTCTATTCAAATGGATATGAATCAATGGAAAAAGCTAAAGGATGAAGGAATGATTTCAGAAAGCGATGAGCAAATGATGCAAAAGGAACAGGTAGAATTTGATCAGATGTACCAGAAATTACTTGTTGACCTGAAAGCAAATCCGGATGATGAACGTGTAATCAATGCCATGCTTGAATACTATCAAGCCCGGATGAATGTGATGTCACTTGTTATCAACAAATTAAAAGAAGTAAAACAATCAAAAAATAAGAGCCATGAAATCAAAATTTAGTCTTTCGTTAGCCTTGCTAATCATTTCAGGCATGCTTGTTCAGGCAACAGGCACCGAGTACACCAAAAATATCCGAAAAGGCTGGGCAAAGAGCGGTGTGACGGAATTAAAAGTTTCCAATAAATTCGGAGAGGTAAAAATCAATGATACGGGTGGCGATTCAGTAACTATTAAAGTTGTGGTTACCATCGACAACACTTCTTCGAGCAAAGCAAAAGCATTGATGGATAAAATATCAGTCAATTTTGATAAATCCGGCGGTTTAGTAAGTGCCGAAACCGAAATTGAGGATGGCTTCCGGAATAATGAATCATTTACGATTGATTATCTGGTGAATATCCCAAAAGACAGAGACTTAAACATTACCAACAAGTACGGTAATGTGATCGTTAACGAATTGGATGCCAAAGGATATTTTGAAGTCAGTTATGGTTCGATGACCGCCGGAAATATGAAAGCTCCGGCCGGTAATCCAGTGAAGCTCATTGTGAACTATGGAAAAGCTAACCTGGAATCGATCAATGAGGCTGACATGGAGTTAAAATACTCTCAAATGTTTGCTGATGAGATTGACCAACTGGTACTTGACACGAAATATTCCACAGTCACGATGCATAAAAATGCCAATCTTACGCTCGATTCGAAATACGATGGAATTAATATCGACGAACTGGGAAAGTTAAAATCGGTATCAAAATACACCAATTACAAGATTGGCGTACTAAACGAAAGTTTTGATCTGGATACAGGTTATGGATCGGTACGCATTAATAAAGTAAGCGAAAAATTTAACCGGATTCGGATTGAGAACAGCTACGGAGGCATCAATATAGCCTTGAATGACCTGAATTACAAGCTTCAGGCAGAATGTAGCTACTGTGATGTGAAATATCCTGAAAACCGGTATAAAGGCAACCGGATAAAGGAAAACAACAGCTTTAACCTTGAAGGGAATATTGGTACCGGCGGAGGTTCAGTTTCGATAAACAGCCGTTATGGTGGAATAAAACTTACAGAATAGTAAAAATCAGGAAAATAGGAAAAAGTCATTCGTCATTTAAAAACGGAAACAAAAAAATATTTAGTCGCAGTATTCAGTCATAGAGAACATTGAAAACTCAGTAAAGAAAGAAAACCACGAATCGATTATCGGTTCGTGGTTTTTCTTTTTATATTTAAAATAAAATTTCAGCCTTGGAAACAGCAATTCAACTGGTAGCTTTCAACATTCCTTATCCCCCCGATTATGGCGGAATCATTGATATATTCTATAAAGTAAAAGCACTTTCAGAATGTGGTGTTTCAGTGTACCTCCATTGCTTTGAATACAACCGTCAGCAAGCCCCTGAACTTGAAAAGTACTGTGCGAAGATTTTTTATTATCAACGGAAGGATGGACTTCGCTGGCAATTTGCAACTAAACCGTACATTGCAGTTACACGGACTAACGATCAGTTATTAAACAATTTATCAGAAAATATAACACCAATTTTATTCGAAGGACTGCATACCTGTTTTTATCTTGATCATTCCTTGCTTTCAAACCATCTCAGATTAGTCAGAACGCACAATATAGAGCACGAATATTACCTGAATTTATATCAATCGGAGCGAAATGTTTTCAAAAAAATCTTCTTCCGGATTGAATCCTGTAAGTTAAAAACCTTTGAAAAAGTACTTCAGAATGCTTCTCATTTGTTATGCATTTCACCCAACGACAACTATTATTTCGACCATATATACGGACATTCGCATTTTGTTCCTGCCTTTCATCCGTTCAACGAAATCAAATCGAAGGTGGGACGAGGAAAATACATCCTGTTTCATGGAAATCTTTCGGTTCACGAAAACCGTCAGGCGGCAGAATTCCTGATAAAGAATGTTTTTGGGAAGATCAGTCAGCCGGTAATTATTGCCGGAAAAAATCCAGGTGAGCGGTTAATCCAGCAAATAAGCCAACTTCCAAATATACAACTGATTTCAAATCCTGAAATTGAACAAATGGAAACTTTGATTCAGGATTCGCACATTTGCCTGATACCAACATTTCAGGATACCGGTTTGAAGCTGAAACTGCTTGCTTCATTGTTCTCCGGAAGGTTTTGTATTGCCAACACTCCGATGATTCATAAAACCGGCTTGGAACACCTGTGCCAACTGGCTGACAGTCCAAAGGAAATGATCCGGTTAATCAATGAATTATTTGATCAGGAATTTACTTCCGAAGAAATTGAGAAGAGGAAAATCATTTTGGAAGATTCTTTTTCGAATCACCACAACGCCTTGAAAATTATCCGTTTGATCGAAAGCAAAGCGATTATCTGATCCGGTCAATCGAACGAATCAGGGCTTCATCTTTGCCAATGGCATGAATAGCCAGATAATCAAGAATGACTGCTACCAGTGGTAAAACTATGCTGATTTTAAACCCTTCTTGTGTTCCACTGTTTGAAAAATAAGTAAAGTATAAACACAAACCTGCAAGAAGTATCAAGAGGATCATCGAAATCCTTGTTACCCTGATTTGCCATTTGCGGTTTTTATAATTGAAGATGACAAAGGCCTGTATCGTTATGATCAGGCCAATCATAAAGGAAACAACACCATCCTGAACTTTATCAGGATAAGAAAACAGCAGCATGAGCCCAATCAAAAGCGTTGAGATCAATAAATATAAAGATTGAATACGTTGTATCATAATATCAAATTTTTAGGCAAAAATAAGCTTTTTTCCATGCTATCTATAAAAAACATGCACAGGATCGTCTGTTTTTTTAATTGTCTTTCTTTCCGATGAAAAAGGTGCGTGTTGTAATTTTAAATATCCGTAGTAAGTTTTATTTCATACATTTGAACAGACAACTTTACCAATAAACATTAGATGATGGGCGTAGCCAATGCTTTAAAGAGAGTGATCCTGATTGCAAGCTTTGTATCCGGATTAAGTTCTTTACTGAAAGCTCAGGACGCCTATTTTTCTCAATTTTTTCTGAATCCGGTGTATTTGAATCCTGCCTATGCAGGTTCAATGAAAGTTCCCCGTGCCGGAGTTCAATACCGCGATCAATGGCCAGGTTTTGACAATGCTTATACTACTTATTTTGCATCCTTTGACACCTATCTGCCGGCGATTAAAAGCGGAATTGGGTTACTGGCATACAACGACATGCAAGGCAATGGAATTTATACCGAATCCAGTTTTAAATTCATTTATTCAAAAGAAATAAATCTGAGTTCAAAATGGACTATGTATGGTAGTATTACTGCAGGAGCACAATTTAATTCGATTAATTTTAGCCGTTTGATATTCGCTGACGAGTTGGATCCTATCAACGGTCAAAATCAAGCCACGGGTGAAACATTTCCTGAAAACAATAACCGGCTATTTCCTGATTTTGGTGCCGGAATTCTTTTTTTCAACGGTCAGTATTTTTTCGGTCTTGCAGGCGATCACCTGACAGAGCCCGACCAATCCATCTATTCGGCTTCTCCGAGTCAGCTTCCGCAAAAATACACGATGCATTTCGAGGTAAATTTACCCTGGTTTCATACCGGACACTGGCGAAAATATTACAAGCTCAATCCGAATTTCATTATTCAGTCACAAGGAAAAGAGCGAAATTTGACTTATGGAATTTATGCCAACCGGAAAGGGATTTCGCTTGGTATCTGGAACCGTTTGACAAGCAGAAAAAGTGCAGACATGATTTTAATGGCCGGATTCATTGGCAAACAATTTAAATCTGCAGTAACCTATGATTTCAATATTTCAGGAGTTGGTCTTCAGTCGCATGGAGCAGTTGAAATTTCGGTTTCGTACCTGTTGAAAATTCCGGGAAAGAAAAGTATTTTTCCATTTTATGAGATCCCGGGAGAATGGGATATCCGGTAGGCTTCGACAAGCTCAGCTACCAAAGCATTTTATATCAATTAAAGCCTATCTCACCAGCATAACATTCCCTTTTTGTGCATGTTCATAGCCTTGAAAATCGGAATATTTCACAATCCAGACATAGACTCCCTGCTCCGAATTGGATCCATCCCAACCCACAGTCGGAATGCCGGTTTCAAAAACAACTGATCCCACGCGGTTAAAAACCTGAAAATGATATTTATTGGGATCAACTGCATTGAGAATTGGCAGGAATATACGATTTTCAGGCAGATCACTGTCGGGTCGAAAGGCATTGGGAATAACAAACGTAAATGGAATTACTTCAACCTCAGTGCTGTAGGTGTAAGTGCAATTATTCACACTAACTGCTTTTAAAATGACAGGATATTTTCCCAAATTAGAGTAATGGTGAGTTGGACTTATTTCCACACTGGTCGTACCATCGCCAAAATCCCATTGATAAGTCAATGCTCCTTCGGTATGGTTAATGAAAGTAATGTCAGGATGGCTAATGGTAACCACCGGAAAATCCGGATTGAATGCAAGCGTTGGCAAAATTACTTTAACATACATGGTATCCGTTGCCTCACAACCAAAATTATTAGTAACGGTAACCGAATAGTAGCCTGTTGAATCGACAGTATAAGTTGGATTGGTCGATCCATCCTGCCATTTATATGCTTTAAAACCCTTTTCAGCCTCAATCACCAGATCACCTGGCAAACAGACCAAAGCATCTTTACCCAGATGAATTTCAGGCTGATTAACTCTGATATAGATACTGTCAGTCTTTATACAGCCTGCAGCTGTTGTGGCAGTTACCGAATACCATTTTTGTTCTGAAGCCATGATAAACGGAGTTTTCTCCCCTGTTTTCCATTTGTAGTTTACGAAATACTCACCTGCTTCCAGTTTAACTTCCGTTCCATGACAAATCTGCAAAGTATCATTGGTAATCTCGAAACTTCCCCCGATGTCAAGCTGAATATTCAGATTAAAACCAACGCCATAACCATACGATTCGGTGTTGTTGTTATCTCCAAAACCATATACATAAGCCAGAAATCCGCCATCTTTATCCTGATTTTTAAGTCGGTGAGGTCCTTTGGTTGTCGGAACCTGTGCATAGGAATATTTGCTATTCGGAAAGGCCTTGAAAGAATCCGCAATTTTAGATTGATCGAGCAGGAGATTTCCTACTTCAGAAGTTAAAGTGATGATATTGATAAAAAAAATGTTTTGAATAAGTTTTGACTCGTAGGCCTCAAAAGTAACGTCATTGATTTTCTGCGATATTGGGCTTAATATGATCATGAATGGATCGCCAACACCGTTGTTCCCATCCACCTCCTGCGAACGGCAAAATTGTGCTAGAAGTACTTTCTTCGAGGCAGTTAACAGGCATGCCTCACTGCTATTCAATTCAAACTCGTAGAATATGCCGCGTTTAAGGGTGACCGTCTTGTTCTGCCCTCCTATCGTAACAATTGTACCATCTTCAGCGGCTAAAACCCGGTAGGTATCTTTATCCCGCCGTCTTAGCGGAACGATATAAAATTCACGACCCCAGGTATTTGTAGGTGGAATTTGTTCGTAAAGGTGGTCGCGTGTTTGTCCTGTATATGGGACTGCTGTTGACTTTACTCCTGAATAGAATGCGATTGGCTGATCAGAAACAACATAGCTTCCGGTAAGATCACCCTGCCATTCAATGTTGCTGTTCATGGATTGTACCTGATACGACTGCCCTTTGTTTAGAGTAACTGATAATGTTGAATTTGCCTTTTTCCCTTTATCTGTATCAATTGACGGAGTTATCTTCACATTGGTTTTATCCACTGTAGCAACGATTAAAAATTCAGTGTTTGATTCAATGGTATTGGTAGGATGAGGAGTATAACACATCGCAAAATATTCCTTTCCCAGCGATTCTGTTGGGTAGATTACTGCCACATCTGATGAACGGGTACGGTAATTTAGTGCATATACATTGACTGAATCAGTAGCAACTAAATGAATTCCTTTGTTTTCAATGGTCTCAGAGCCAGAAGCTTCCAGTAACTTATAATCGATTGAAATTGGTTCCGATGAATTCGCTGCAACCGTATATTTTCCGATTGGGGTTTCGCCCGGTCCGTAAGTCAATGTGAGTTCAGCTCCTTTTCGGGAGGAAACGGTTATCGCTATATAATGCTCAGGTCCATTGATGCGGTTTTCCATGAATCCAAACCAAAAATCGGTTCCTTCGGTGGAATAATGACATGGATCTTTCTCCTTTCCATCAGCACCAAAAGGAAGAAAGTAAAGCAGAAAAATACCAAATATCAACATCAGTTTTTGCATGGTTCACTTCAGATTTTTACCCTTTTATTCATTTTCGTATACCAAATAAATCCCGATACATTTTGAAAACCGCAATTTTTTAATTCCTGAATGTAGGTTCTCAACTGATATTTATACTTGTCTGATTCCAGCTCTCCTGATTTGTAATCAACCACCACGACCCCATTTTCGCCAATCATTATGCGGTCAGGACGTTTGACTCCATTAATTCCGGTCAGAATATTCCGTTCATTCACCACCCGGTATGTACCATCGAACCAGGTTTTTACTTCTGAATCCTGAAGCAATTCATCCAAATCTGCCCGCATTTTGACTACCTCTTCAGAGCTGATTTTTCCTTCAATTTTCATTCGTTTCAAGGCACGGTCCAAATCATTAGTCGTTTCAATCAGCGAAAGTATTTCATGAATCAGCTTGCCCTTGTTAATTCCACTTTGCTTTTTACTTTCATGCGTAAAAAAGTCTTCACCACGCTGACGGATATTCAGGAACTTCCTAAAATCGGCAAATTCGAATTCCGACAAACGGACATCCTGCATGATTTTCGCATCTTTTTTCCTCTCCTCGCCAGAAACAGTCAATCCGCCAACTTCAAGCAGCAGTTTATCAGGCATATAGGTTTCCGAAAACTGAATGGATTGTTCTGAATCCAAACCGCATGAACCCATATTGGTTTGCTTGTCAACGGCCAGTTTCAGAATATCTCCAACTGAACTGAGCTTGCCTGAAAAATTGGCCCAAACCCACAAACCAGCCTTGGCACGGGTGAAAACAACGTACATCAGATTGAGGTTATCGACATATGTATTGAATTTCTCGATAAAAAATTCACGGTAAAAAATCGAATCACCCACCTCTTTTTTATATCTCACAGGAACAAGTTCCATCTCGTCGAATGGCTCGGTATCAGGCTTACACCACAACAAAGGAGCCATATCAGGAGAAGTTTGAGGATGAATGGACCAATCGAAAAATGGCACTAAAACATGCGTAAACTCAAGGCCTTTAGCCTTATGAATGGTCAATACGTTGATTGCATCGATGCTGTCTGAAACCGGAATGGTAAACCGATCACCATTGTCTTTCCACCAGTTCAGAAAACTCGTCAGTTCCGATGCATGGTTACGTTCGAATACCGAAATCTGATCAACAAAAGCCTGCAAATAAGCCAGTTCATCGGCCAGACTGAATAAATTGAACTTTTCGCAAATGCTGTAAATAATTTCCAGAATCGGCTTCCCGGCAATCAGTTCCTCCAGATCTTTACTGAAAATGAAATTCAGTATATCATTTGCCTGATCGTTCATATTCTCAAATTGCTGACCGAATTCAGGTTCGTATATTGGCGAATTTTCAATCTGTACCATATTAAAATCCAGCGAAAACTGTTCTTCCGAATGGATTGTCTTACCTTTTTCCTCATTCCCTTTTTCTTTTTCCTTCGCAAGTGATGGGATCTTCCCGATTTCCTTCAACCGCAGATATATTTTCTGATAATAAAGATAATTCACTTCAGCCCGAACCACCTGATCATCCGGATTCAGGAATCCGGTAAGGACAGAAATCACGAAGCCAATGACTTCAGAATTACTTATAAATAATGATTCCCCGGAAAGAATATCAAAGTTATATTGTCGGTTCTCCGGAAGACTTTTTTGTTGCAGGAACAGATCTGAAATCTCACTGGCTTCACTCTTCAGGCGAGCAAGGATGGCCATTTCATTGGCTTTAACTCCTTTATCCTGAAGGATTTTTACAGACTCAACCAATTCCGAAAGAATCGTTGCATTATTGGATTCTTTCAGTTCCTTTTTATCTTCCAGAAACCGGACCCGAACATAGCCCAGATCGGCAACCTTTGGATTGGAAACCTGCTGAACGCTGTCGGCATACACTTCCGGAATAGTAAACCGGACTGGATTTTCACCAATTCCGGCAGCCGAAAGTTCCTCTTCCATGTTTTGCTGGAGCAATTCGGGAGCAAGCCTAAAAATGGTATTGTTGAACCGGATGATCTTTCCATGACTGCGCCAGTTGCTGTCCAAAACTTCATTCTGAAGGCCGAATGCAGGGAAACTCTCACCCAATTTGCCGGCCAGTAAACGCCAATCGCCGCTTCGCCAGCGGTAGATGGCTTGTTTCACATCACCCACAACCATGCTTAAATTACCTTCCGACAAGGAGTTTCCGATGAGTGGCTTGAAATTATTCCACTGCAATCCGGAGGTATCCTGAAATTCATCAATCATGAAATGTGAATAAACCGACCCCGTCTTCTCGTAAACGAACGGGGTTTCCGAATCGGCGATCACATCCTTGAGCAAATGACCTGAATCGGAAATCAGCACAATGCCTTTCTCACGACAAAGTTCCTTGACTGTTTTTCGCAGATCGACCAGAATCCCAAGTGTATAAAGTTGATTGACAATTAATCTGGCGGTAATGTATTTGCGCGACTGAGTTTCCACAAGGCTCACAGCCTCCTGCATTTTAGGCATCAATTTACTTTCGGCAACCGAAATAAGTAACGATTTTTGAGGCTCTTTCACTGTGGCAGTTACCCAGGACGATATCTCAGTAGTGGATTTTAAAGTGGTAACATTCAGCACAAAAGTCAGGTCTTTCATTTTTTGAAAACCAGCTGCAGGGCCACTTCCTTTCGATTTAAAATCATCAACTGAAAGTCCTTCATTAGCCAGAACATTCACACCTTCCTGTCCAAGAGATTTAAGTTTATTCTCATACTGAACAATTATTTTAGTCAGCTTTTCGCGGTATTCACGTAAAAACTTCTTGTCGTTCAGTTTTTCATACAGGCTATCGTTGAGCGATTTAAAGGTTTCGTTGTATATTTCATTTCCAAGCCGAAGAATATCTTTTTTCAGGTTCCATCCCATTCCTTCCCTGATTTTATCAGAAGCAAAAGCTTCGAGCCATTCCAGCAATTTAGGATCATCTTCAACCGAATGAATCATCCGGTCTGCCGCTTCTTCAAGAATGCTTTTTTCATCCAGTTCCACATTGTAGGCCGCATTGATACCGAGTTCACGGTTAAAAGCCTTGATAATCCGCTGGAAAAAGCTGTCGATTGTGCTGATCGAAAAACGGGAATAATCGTGCAAAATCCGCTTCAAAACCAGCTGAGCCTGTCTCTCGATTTGCATGGGTTGCCAGCCCAATTCTTTGGTCAAAACATCCATATACACAGAATCCTGACCTTTTGCAAGATGATGCAATTCACCGATAATGCGTGACTTCATTTCAGCAGTAGCCTTGTTGGTAAAAGTCACCGCCAGAATGTGCCGGTAGTTGGACTCGTTGGTCAGTGCCAGTTTCATGTATTCGATGGCCAGCCGGAAGGTTTTTCCGGAGCCTGCTGATGCTTTATATACTTTGAGTTGCGACATAAACTTTTCAAATTACTACAAAATGTCACAGGTTTTTAACCTGCGCTATTACACGACGGTCTTTCAGACCTCAAACTTGCTAAGCAAAACATTTCTACACCAAAAGGGGCAAGGCCCCGACAGGTAGCAGCATAGGACAAAGTGAAACGGAATCCTATGAGATTTTAAAAGTAAACATATCTGCGATAAGGTAAGCACGATTGGCTTTGGATATTTGGCAGGTTGTTGAAAAGTATTGAAAAAGCAGTGGTATTGGAGTGGTGAACGTATAAGAAATGTTTGTACTTTCATACAGCTTTTTAAACTAACCAAAACTACTATCATGGGCCTGTTTGCAATCTTTCCGTTACTAATTGTCTTGGTGTATCTTACAATCATATTTGGAATTCTTTATTTGATTTATACCTGGGTCAGCAAGTTTATTGTGTTGAAACAAGAGCAAAATGATCTGTTGCGTGAAATCATCAAAAAGATGGATCATTCAGGCAAAGAATAGATTCGCTTTTTTTGAAGGATTGCATTTCTGCCATATTCAACTGGGTAAGTTCCGGATATGCAAAGGCGAAAGCTACACGACATAACTTGCATCCCGGACAGGATAGGTCATTACTGATTTAAATACGACAACCAATGTTTAAAACTTTAATAGGCAGCCTTGTTTTTGCTTTGGCGGCTGGTTGCGCTCCACAGGAGGCCAAATTACATTTGGCAAAGCCTGAACAGGTCGGTATTTCATCCGAACGGTTAAATCTGATCAAGCCGGCGATGCAGAGTTACATTGATGGGCAAAAACTACCTGGCCTGATCACAATGGTTGCCCGACACGGTAAAGTTATCAGTTTTGAGAAGTTTGGAATGATGGACCTTAATCAGTCGATGCAATTGGATGCTATTTTCAGAATTGCATCGATGACCAAACCAATTACCAGTGTGGCGGTAATGATGCTGTACGAAGATGGTCTTTTTCAAATGGATGACCCGGTGGCAAAGTACATTCCTGAATTTCAGGATTTAAAGGTATTTACGCAAAAAAACAGAAACGGAATCTATTCTGAAGATCAGAAAAAGCCAATGACCATTCGGAATCTGCTGACTCATACCTCGGGACTGGCCAGTGGTATGGAAAACAGTCCGGTAGATTCAATGTACAGGGAAGCTGGTCTTTCGGATGGAACCTTAAAAGATATGGTTCAGAAATTAGCCGGAATTCCGCTGAAATACCAACCTGGAACGAGATGGCAGTATGGCAGATCGACCGATGTTTTGGGATATTTGGTTGAAGTTGTTTCCGGCAAATCATTGGATGTATTTCTAAAGGAGAGAATATTTAATCCGCTGAAAATGACAGATACCGATTATTCAGTTCCGGAGCATAAGCTGAACCGGGTTCCAAAAGTTTATGGTGCCGGAAAAAATGGAATAGAAATCATCAATAATCCGGAAATCAACAATGTATCGCCACCGGTGAAATTCATATCAGGTAATGGAGGGCTACTTTCTACTGCTTCAGACTACATGATTTTTTCGCAAATGCTGCTGAATAAAGGCATGTACAATGGAGTGCGGATTTTGCAAAGCAAATCGGTTGATTTAATGACTTCGAATCAAATTTCTTCCATGATAATGCCCGATGACGACTTTTTGGGTCGGTTAATGCTGGGGATGGGATATGGATTCGGTGTGGCAATAGTGGAAGATACCGGTAAGGCAAACACGAGTGATTCAAAAGGTTCATATTGGTGGACAGGGTCTGCAAATACATATTTCTATATTGACCCCAAAGAGGAATTAATCCTGATCTTAATGACACAGTTTGTTCCAAACTTTCATTATCCTGTTTTTAAGGAATTCAAGGAAATAGTTTATAAGGCAATTGAAGAATAAATTCGTACATTTAATAAAGCCTTGAATTTAAATCAGCACAGACTCATGAAATCAGCAGCAAAGTCAAACTTCAGAATTGCAATAGTATTCCTGCTTTTATTCGGAACAGGAATTTTACCTGTTGCCAGTCAATCGGTTTATGTTGGACAGTTCGGAAAACAAGGCAAAGTATTAAAACAATACATTGAACCGGCAGCATTGAAAAAACTCACCGAAAATCCGGTCGATTCGATTTGGATTATCGATGTCCGGTCAGAAAAAGCATATATGAATGGCCATATTCCAACAGCCCGATCCTATCCTGTGGGAACAATCACGAGCCGCTTCACCGAAATCCCCAATACCCAATACCTGATAATATACTGCACGGTAGGCGCCAATGCGAAAATTGCATCAAAATACCTGAAAAAAGCCGGCTACAGACGGTACATCAACTGGGGTGGAATTTCGCGTTGGGAATGGGAAAAGGCAACTGAGATTAGTTCTTATCCCAAACAATAACAATTTAAAGGTCCTTCGTTAGCAACAAAGGTGCTGGTTCCTTTTTTTATTTAGCTTTTTCTTTGTATCTTTCTATAGGTAAAAACCTGTATTACAGGGTGAATTGCAAGCAATTTATCACATCCTTATTTTGAAAGATGAAGACGAAATTTCTTTGTTTTTCGCGAGCCGGTTCTAATCGATTCAACATTATCCTATGCACTGCTGCTCTGATGTTGGGAGGAATAATATATCTATTATTTCGTCCTTCAGAAGTTCTATTCCTGAAATGGATCCAAACTGCCGCATTGGACAACTGGATCAGCCTGATAAGACAAAAATCCCTTTCATTAAATCTGCTTCTTCCCGAATGGATTGTCTTTTCACTGCCCAATGGATTGTGGGCATTTGCTTATGCATTGTTTATCACAGGTATCTGGTCGGGAAGTAAATCCTGGTTAAGATATTCCTGGATGGCCACTATACCAATTTTGGTACTGGGCTATGAAATCCTTCAGTTTACAAAGACCATCTCTGGAACTTTTTGTATGCAAGACCTGGCTCTTGGATTGGCAGGGCTTATTACTGGAATTTTAGTTGGAACGAAAACATTCAAACTTAAAAATCATGAAGTTTAAATTGAGTAAAAAGACATTTTGGCAATCGCTGATATCAGGAATCGTCTTGGGCATTTTTATCCTGATGGCTATGGGGTCATTGATTGATTTTTTGAATTATGATTTAAAATATTTGGGTAATGGAGTTTATGAAGAAACTGATTATTATGGTACTAACAAAACAATTACTACTGGTGAACGGGATGATAAAGGGAGGTGGCATGGTCCGGTTAAGATTAAATCAGACTACCCAGATTATGAAGAATCGACTGAGGAAGAAGTCAATATGAATCATGGCGCGCGACATGGATTAAGTTCAACCACAGTATATTGTGATTCCCGAATAACGAATTATACCGATTTTTACTATATGGGAAATAACCTTGCTGAAGATCATCTTGATAAAGCTGCTGAAATTAGTTCTACTGATACTTCTGCCTATCAGGTTCTTGGTGATAAATATCCCTGGCATTTGATTACGCTGAATACCTTTGGATTTGACAGTCTATATATTAAATCATATATGGATACTTTGGAAACTTTACTAAGTGCAAAAGA
>CAIPKZ010000052.1 GCA_903865775.1 uncultured Prolixibacteraceae bacterium
AAATCCTTCCCGCATTGGTTCTTTAATGTAGGCATCCAATTCCGGATGATTGGCAACTTTCATGTTTGCAGCATCATACTCAATACGAGTGTTAAACCTCTGTGCCAAAACTCCGGTAAGCGACATCTCAACCAGTTTGGTGGCGTAATCAAAATTTGAACCGGGGAGCGTTCCGTTTTTTATGGCGTCAATCCATTCGCGCTGTGGATTTTCGTTAAATGTTCTGGGAATAGTTTGCGCGGGTGGATTCTTCTGAAATTCTTTCCATTCCTCCGCCTTCATTAAAAGTTTTGGATCATTGGGTCTGCCGCCTGTCATCAGGCATTGCTTGTCGCCAACCATAATCATTCCGCTACCGGGTAGTTTTTCAAGATTCCATTCCGGACGGTTCTCTGGTTTCAATCCGCCTTCATACCAGCGCATGGTAACCGGTGCTTTATTCCCCCGTGCAGGAAAATCCCAGCGAATAATGGCCTGATCTGATACAAACCCGGTATCCTGAACCGGAGTTTTAAACTCAGCTTCAACTACCGAAGGCATTCCCAGATCGAGCGACCAAAATGGAGCATCCAGTGTGTGGCAACACCAATCACCAAGCTCACCATTTCCAAAATCGAACCAACTGCGCCAGGTTTTCGGCACATAAATTTCGTTATATGGGCGGAAAGCAGCCGGACCAAGCCACAAATTCCAGTCAAGATAAGCTGGCACAGCCTGTTCTAAAGGTGGAAAACTTTCCGGCTTATTAAAATACTTGTCCGGTCCAAAAGTTGGTCCGTCAAACCAGGCAATTACTTCAGTTACATTACCAAGAAGTCCGGCTTCATACCATTCTTTTACCAAACGAATTCCGTCGGTGGCATGTCCCTGATTGGCCATTTGGGTAGTTACCCCATAATGTTTTGCTGCTTTCTGAAGAGTACGTAATTGCCAGATATTGTGTGCAAGCGGTTTTTCAACAATAACATGTTTCCCGAGCTGCATGGCCGCCATGGCCGCCGGAAAATGAGAATGGTCAGGTGTGCAAATCATGACTGCGTCAATTTCCTTGTGCATCTGGTCGAACATGACCCTGTAATCCTTAAAACGTTTTGCATTAGGCATGGCTTTGTACCCTTCTGCAGCACGATTATCATCCACATCGCAAAGGGCTACAATATTTTCATTCCATTTTGGATCTTTCTGGTGTATCAGTTTACTCCAATTGGATTGTCCTTGTCCTCCAACTCCAATTACTGCAACATTTAACCGGTTGGAAGGTGAACAACTCATCAGGTTTGGGATAAAAATTGCTCCGGCAGAAACGAGGGAGGCAGTTTTTATAAAGTCTCTTCTGGTTGGATTCATAGTTGGTTATTCGTAAGAAATTAAGCTATAAATGTAGAAAATTAATGTTTAGAAAAATGTTTTGAATCGCCCCATTCGCCGTAACCAATTTCGCAACCGGCCAGCTCAATGCGGGCTTCCAGACAATTCCGGCACAACTCTGCATCTTCATCCAGACATGGTTTGTTCTCGTACAATTGATATTCCTTCCGGTAAATGCAGGGAGTCAGGTTTGGCATCAGGATATTGGCTCCGATAGTCAGTGCCTTTTCTCGGCCAGCCGGGTCGATAGCCTGCAAGGCAGTGGCAGCGGCAATATTGATATCCGGCATCAGCAGTCGCAGTGTGGCAACCATTTTCAAGGCCAGATCAAACCGCTGCTGTTTGGTTTTAAGTTGATTTCGGAATTGATACATCGGAGTATCTTCGTGTTCAATATATGGACCCATGCCAACCATATCGATGTCCATCCGTTTGAAAAAAAGCAGATCGTCGGCTAAATCTTCCAGAGTTTGAAATGGAAATCCGATCATTACACCGGTGCCAACCTGATACCCGGCAGCTTTCAGATCGGTTAATGCCTGAAGTCGACGGTCGAAGGAATGAAATTCATTATCCGGATGAATTTTTCGGTACAAATCCGGATTGGAACTTTCGATGCGCAACAAGTACCGGTGCGCCCCACTTTCGTACCATTCACGGTAGGTTTCAGGACTTTGTTCGCCGCACGAAAGAGTAATTCCCAGTTCGTTATTGGAGGTTTCCTTGATTTTCCGCAGCAGTAAATTGATGCGTTGAACGAAGGCGGGAGATGAATTTTCTCCTGACTGCAACACTACCGACCCAAACCGGTTTATCCATGCAAACCGGCAGACTTCCAGAATTTCTTCATCCGAAGCTTCATACCGGATCACTTTATCGTTACTCTTCCGGATTCCGCAATACAAACAGTCTTTGGAGCAAATGTTCGAGAATTCGACCAAACCGCGAAAATATACTTTGTTTCCAACAGCCTGAAGCTTAATGTCCTGTGCCTGCTGAAAGAGTTGCTGACGTTCCTCACCTTCCGAGTTTAGCAAAAGAACCAGCTCTTCACGGGTAAAATCCTTGTTTTGCAGTATTTCTGAAAAAGTTTTCATGATTGGCGAAGATACAAAATAAAAGCCCCTCTAAATCTCCCCGCAGGGGAGACGTTGAGCGATTCCACCTAAAATTACATAAACTTATAAATGCCGATTTTTTAAGCCCCCTCTTTTGGAGGGGGTTTGGGGGAGGCTTCAGAGGAAAGCTAAAAATATTTCTAATTTAGTTGTTCGTTTAAACTTACTGTCTATATTTACTGTATGGAAAAAATGGTAGAATTGATCGCAAAATTTTCGTGGACAATCGGACAATTGGAAGAAGCCGCCAAAGAGCAATTCAATTTTAATGATTTGACTTTGACGCAGATGAACTATCTGGAAACCATCAGTCAGCTTCATAATCCAAATCTGACTGAATTGTCCATCGAGTTGAATTTAACGAAACCAACGGTAAAAGTCGCTATCGATAAGCTGATAGAGAAGGATTACATATACCGCGTTAAATCTGATGAAGACCGTCGCAGTGCTCATTTGCACCTGACTGAAAAGGGGAAAGTAATTAATCAGATGCACGATGAGGCACATCAACGAATGGTTGAGCTGATTAAAAAGAGTGTCGGGAAAACTGAACTGAAGCAGTTGGAGAACATCCTTGAAAAAATATTCCTGAAGCGATAAAAAAATTTGCATATATGGTTAGTATTTTCTAATCAAATAATTAGCTTAAAACAAGCTTATGAAACGAGCCATGAGAAATAATCATACAAGGAAATATGATTATCGATGGCGAGTTGCATCCGGCATTTAAAAACAAATTATTATCAGATGAAACTTTCATGACAAAGCAATTTTGACACACAGGAGGATGATTATTGATGCATAATCGGGAACTTTGTCGATAAAAAGAGCAATGGAAAATCAAAAGGAACACATATCATTTG
>CAIPKZ010000053.1 GCA_903865775.1 uncultured Prolixibacteraceae bacterium
CACACCCCGGCCTTGTCCAGTGAATAATGAGATCCTTTCCCTTCGGCATTGCAAAATCTGGCTTTTGTTTGATTCGACCAGCCTTGAAGCGTTAAATACTCTTCGTTTTCATCCATAAAATGAATGAACCCAATGGAACTGTCAGTAAGTTTTTCGGCTTCATTGAGCGTTTCTTCCAATAATTCATCCAGCGAATGGGTCTGTGCAAATTGCACCAGATGAAAACGCGATAAATTAATCAGCTCAATCAACTTTCGACTGGTTATATCGTGTATGGTTACAAATGACTGGAAGGGTTTTTCTTCAGGGTGGATATACTGAGGTTTTGCAATGATATTCAGCCATTTGTAACTTTGAATGGTCGGGTTGAAAACACCTATTACCGTATCAACATCCTGGCCTGTGTTTATTGCGATCATGGAAGGGAACTGTTCCGGCATCAGTGGGTTGTAATGCTCATCGATCATTTTCCATTCGGGACTGAAGGTCGATCTCCCAAGAAACTCATTCCGGGTCATTCCGAAAATCTCCAGACCTGCCGGGTTGATATCCACCAGTGAACCATCGGCCATTTGGTAAAATACACCCTGAGTCATATTCTCGAACAGCATACGGTATTTCTCTTCTTTCAGCCTCAGCAAATCTTCAGCCTGCCTGCGTTCGGTGATATCCTGAACAATCGGCAAGAAGTACATTGGTTGATTATCTCCATCCCGAACCACAGAAATGCTGATTTCGCCCCAAACCACCCGGCCATCTTTCCGGACATAACGTTTCTGAAACTGGGTAGTTTCCCGCGTTCCAAGCAGCATTTCCTTCATTTCCTTTCTCCCCAATTCCTGATCTTCCGGAAATGTGATGTCAGAAATTGTTCTTTCGATCAGTTCATTTTCCGAATAACCCAGAAAACTACAGAAGGCAGCATTACACCGGATAAAACGGGAGTCTAAACTTGCCATAACCGACCCTACCGGCGACTGGTCGAAAGTTCCACGGAAACGTGCTTCACTTTCACGAAGACTTTTTTCAGCCTGCTTCTGATCGGTAATGTCGATGGTATAACCTGCCATCAGGTTTTTATCTTCCCGGGGAATCGGGAATTTGATGGTCCGGTAATACCGCTTTCCCAATTCCTCTTCCTGATTAAAAATTTTACCGCTTGAAAAAACAGCCCAATCATCAGCTGTTATTTTTGCTGCAAATTCTTCCGGAAAGATTTCATCCATCGCCTTACCAATTAATCCAGAACCGGGAATTCCAATCATTTCCTGATAATTTTCGGAGGCATTCAGCGTGATACTTTTGGTGGCAGTAACCTCCTTAATAAAAGTATAGACCGGAGTATATTTCATCAACAGGGAAAGCAAATCTTCGCTTTTCTTCAAGGATTCTTCAGCCCGTTTGCGCTCGCTGATATCCTGAAACGCACCATGGATTGCAATTGTTTTTTCATTTGCAGTCCGAATTGCTTCACCGATTGTACGAACCCAAATACGATTGCCTTTGGCCGTCATTATTTCCATATCTTCATCAAACGGAATTCCCGCCTGGATGCAATCTGCTATCACCTTCGTGATTTTATTTCTCCATTCCGGGGCATAATAATTAATTCCTTCTTCCAGCGAAGGTGAATAACCGGCGGGCATTCCGTGAATGGCTGCTACCTCATCAGACCAAGTCACTTTATTTTCGTCCAGATCAAGAACCCATCCTCCAAATCTGGCGGTTATACCTGCAATCCGAAGAAGCGAATATTTGGATTGCAGCAACTCTTCCATCCGTTTTCTTTCGGTAATATCAGCCGCAGTTACCAGACATTTCTTTTTTGCTCCGGAAACAATCCCCTCGAGGTATAAATAAACAGGTTTATCCTGAATAGACAATGCTATTTCGCAGGTCTGTTTTGAACTGGTTTCAAAAGCATCCTGAAGAAACTTATTCAATACTGGAAGTGTTTCCTTACTAACAAAACGCATGAAATTGCTTTCAACCAGCTTCGACCGGACATTTCCCAACATTTGAGCCCCTCTTAGGTTCAACTGAAAGATCGAGCCATCGGGCTCAAGTGTAAAATATCCGGTTGGGGCAAAATCATACAATTCGGTTGCAGTTGTGGCCCGTTCAATGGCCTGCTGAAGTTCCAGATTCTGTATTTCCAGTTCAATCTGATGAACCTCCAATTCGTGGAGTAGCCTTTGCATCTCACCAATATCCGGAATTTGCTCCGAAAGATGATCCGGAAGAATAACTTTTTCAGCCTGGGTTTCAATTTCATTCTCAGCTTTTTGCCGAAGCGACGAATCCTCAAATACCTTTTCCTTGTCCTTTTTCATATCGATCCAAAATAAAAAAAAACATCATTTTCACGTTGTCTATCGGTAAATATGCCGGACTTACCGGGCTTAATTTCAATGAATAAAACCTCAATATTCAAAACAAACGAGTTTGGTCAGAAATAGGGTGACACGAATATAAGAATATATTATGGATTCTCTTATTTTACCATCCGGTTTCATTGATTTAAATGCTGTGGATTTGCCTGTTACAGAATTCACACCGGTTTAGGGGCTGCAAAGAGGTCGCACTGCCTATCAGGCAGGCAGGTGCTGCACGGCTTTTTTAGCAGCGGCGCTGCGGGCTATTTGTAGAAGATCGCGCCCGAGAAAAAACCCAAGCTCCGGAGGAGCGGAATATACCGGCTTTAAAATTCCTATCGGGATGCTCAGCAAATTCAAAACATACCGCCCCGATGGGCAATGCGGTTAAGTTAAGCCGCCAACAGGGTTTTTAACCCCTGTCGGGGCAATCAGAAAACCCTGTCGGTGGTTGAAGACCCCGACAGCGGTTAAACAAAAAACCTGAACAAAATGACATGGTGCTATACGGCTTTTTCAGCAGCGGCGCTGCGACCTATTTGGGCTACTCACGGGGTGACTTGAAGTCACCCCGTGAGTTACGAAAGACAGAGGTTGCCCAACCGCGTTAGTTTTCGAAAAATTTCTGCATAAGATTCACTAATTTTTCCCGTTGGATCGGTTTCGAAATGTAATCGTTACATCCTGCCATTAATGCTTTTTCTTTGTCTCCTGACAGCCCAAAAGCTGTTTGAGCAATAATGACGACGTCTTTGTTTATCTGACGTATTTGCCGGGTAGCTTCATAGCCGTCCATCAGGGGCATTTGCACATCCATCAGAACTAAATCGATGTCCGTATGTTTCCGGCAAGCTTCAACGGCTTCGAAACCGGTTTTTGCTTTGATGATTTTTTTACTGATTTTCTTCACCACAAGTTCAAGAAACAGCTCCGAATACTCGTCGTCTTCGGCAATCAGTACAATCAGCTTTTTAAATTGCTGCAATACTTCATCCATAAAAGTGTCAATCTGATTTGGTTCTTTTTTATCCGGTTTGGCAGAATATGGTAATGTGAAATAAACGGTTGATCCTTTTCCAACTTCGCTCTCGATACGCATACGGCCGCCAAGCATTTCGACAAATGCTTTGGAGATGGCCAATCCCAGGCCTGCTCCCTGCCTTGCCATTTTATCGACATTTTCCACCTGTATGAACCGTTCAAATATGGCTTCCTGACGGTCTTTCGGGATTCCGATTCCGGTGTCGCGCACATAAAATTCCAGTAGAGACGCACGGCCATCAGATGGTAGAGACGCACGGCCGTGCGTCTCTACAGGATTATCCTCGTAGGTCTCTACCAGATTATATCCAAATTCAATCGACCCTTTATTGGTGTATTTAATGGCATTTTTTACCAGGTTGGTCAGGATGGCAAAAACTTTCTCGCGATCGGTTTTAATGGTGGCTTTATGTTCCGGCAAACCGGTTCTATAGGAAAGCTCAATTCCTTTTTTCTCGGCCTCCGGTTTAAAAAAGGTAGCTATATATTCCATTTGCTCGTTTATATTCGACTCGCGGATATCAACGGTCATCAGGCCTGCCTCTATTTTCGATATATCCACAATATCGTTAATGATATTGAGCATGCGGGCGCCGCTTTTTTCAATGACACTGATGTAGTGTTGTTGCTGTTTTCCGCTTAGGCCCGGCTCTTTCAGCAGTTCGGCAAAACCCAGAATACCGTTCATCGGGGTGCGGATTTCGTGGCTCATGTTGGCCAGGAAGGCCGATTTCAGACGGTCGCTTTCTTCGGCATGTAATTTCTCCCTGATTAGCTCAAGCTCCGCCTGTTTGCGTTCGGTAAAATCCCGGATAATGACCAATGAGCCATTCTCCATACCAACCGAGAAAGGTGATCCATTCAACTCGCCAAAAAATACGGATTGGTCTTTTCTCTTCAATTTCAATTCCAGATTTACCATTCTTGTGTTCTGCGCAATTGAATTGCGAAACACTTCAACCACACGGGGAACATCTTCCGGATCTAAAAAATCAATAAAATTACGGCCACACATTTCCTCCGGTTCGCAACGAAATAATGCTCTGGAAGACGGTGAAGCATAAGTAATGAACCCATTGGCATCGCAAAGCGAAATGAGGTCGCTGGTTTGTTCAGCAATGGACCGAAACTTTTCCTCACTGTGTTGAATCCTTTCCTCCGCTATCCTGCGTAAGGTAATGTCCATAATATAGCCATACCAGGTAATACTTCCGTCGGCTAATCGTTCAGGTGTTGATCTGCAATGCATCCACTTGATTTCCTGACCGGGTAATTGTACTCTATATTCACAGTCGAAGGGGATCATATGTTCTGCAGAATATTCAATGTCGCTGATTAGTCTGCCCAAATCTTCAGGATAAATTAGCTTGACAATCGGGGTAAAGTCGTCGATTACATCGTCAGGCGATAATCCGTAAATATTCCGAATCCCTTCAGAGGCTACCGGTACGCAATAGGTTCCGTCGGTTCTTCGGGTAAATTGGTAGATCATGTCGGGTAAATTGGCAGAAAGCTTTCTGAACTGAATGTCTTTTTCATGAATCCTATTTTCAGAATTTCTGCGCTCGGTGATGTCTGAATCCACTCCGCAGTAACCAATCAGATTACCCTCACTGTCGGTAATAGGACTGCCATTCGATTCAAGAATCACGACATGTCCGTCCTTATGAATACTTGGATTTTCAAAATTCCTGAAACTTTCTTTTCTCGAAAAAGCTTCAAACGCAGTTGCTTTAAGATTCTCCTTCAGGTCTGGGGTAAAAAAGTCGTAAAAGTATTTCTTTCCGACAATTTCGCTTGTTTTATATCCCAATATGGTTTCGACAACAGGGCTGGAATAGGTATAGATGCCTTCAGTGTCAACTTCCCAAATCCATTCCATCGCTTCTTCCGATACTTGTTTGAATCGCAATTCACTTTTGAATAAGTCGGCCTCGCTTTGCTTCCTGATTTCGACTTCATTTCTTAAATCTTCAAGCAAATTAAGGGTCGCCGTGTGGTTTACTTTCAGTTCGCGAACCTGCTCCTCAACCAATTGAGTCAGCCGTTCTTCTTCTTTTTGTTTGATGATGCTGGCATCTTTTACCTTCACCATAGCACGAATCTGGGCGGTCAGCTCAATGGGGTCGATGGGTTTGGCAAGCAGTGCCTCAGCTCCGCATTCCAGCGCTCTGATACGGCTCTCCTGATCGCTTTTGTTGGCGGTAATAAAAACTACCGGAATATTACATAGTTTCTGGTCGGCTTTCAGCAATTTGCACAGTTCATAACCGTCCATGCCGGGCATTACAATATCCAGAAGAATCACATCGGGATCTTCGAGTGCCGCCAATTCCATTCCCTTTGCACCGTTTAATGCGGTAAAAACTGATGCTTCAGGAAATGCTTCCCTGATCTGGGCCTTTATACTGATCAGGTTATCCGGAATATCATCGATAGCCAGGATTTTGATTTTTTTATTTTCCATAAAGCACCTTGTTAATTGTTTTAAAAAATTCCTTTTCGTCAATCGGTTTGGGAATCCAGGCATCCATTCCCTCGGCCAGAATGGTTTCGCGGTCGGCAATCATCGCGCTGGCAGTAAGGGCAATCACCGGAATGTGCTGCAATGCGGCATCACGCCGGATGATTTTGAATGCTGCGATTCCATTCATTTTAGGAAGATCAATATCCATTAAAATCAGATCAGGCTGGTGTTTTCTGGCCATTTCAACTGCCCCGATGCCATCGGTAGCTTCTATGACATGGTAACTTCCGGCCAGAATCGCCTGAACGGTAATCATATTATCGGCATTATCCTCCACAACCAGAATCACGGGTTTTTCCCTGACGGGAAGCATTTCATCCGGAGAACCGTTCGTTGCCGTTAATTCCGGAAAGATCATCAGGTCGATTGAACTGATCAGTTCGTTGCTGTCAACACTGCCTTTCTGAATTAACTCATGAATATGATTTTGTTTTAAAAACTGAAGGTCTTCTTTGGTGATGTGTTTGGCCGTAAGAATC
>CAIPKZ010000054.1 GCA_903865775.1 uncultured Prolixibacteraceae bacterium
ATATCAAACCCGGATCATTTGCAATGCATTTAAATGTTTTGTAAAGTCAAAATTAAACGTTATTTTATAAAACCTTAAACACCATTCAACTAAACCGTTCTGTTCTGGTACGAAAGTCAAATCTGTGTTTCGGATTCTCTATATCCAAAAAAGTATATCTGTTATAAAACATTTTCAAGAAGGATAAATCTTTTGTTCGTCCGAAAATTTAAAAAGAATTAAAAATCAATGTATTAGAACTGGAAAGTTCCTCATACAGATTCGATGCATATTAACAACAACACTATTCTTTATTAATTGTTTAAGCCATGTTCATCGGATAGTATCTGCACCCTATGCTATTTAAACTTCAATCTCAATCTTGCTTTTAGCGGCAGAGATTCAATCCTGGCATTATTGTATGCAGCTACAAAAAGGCTTGAATAAACAGTAGATTAAAATTATTAAGTAGATTTGCGCCACTTTATTTTTTGATTTTTCTCCTTAAACGTTCTATAAAAAACACCCATGAATCATTTGCTTAAAATGAAAGTTTCATTCAAATTAACACTGCTTTTTATTTGCCTGTCGCAACTTGGATTTGCCCAATACCTTCACCGTCAAGGGAAATATATTTACGATGGACAGAATAATGAAATCATTCTGAAGTCGATGGGTCTTGGCGGATGGATGATACAGGAAGGTTATATGCTCGAAACCAGCGCATTTGCAGGACCGCAGCATGAAATTCGTGCAAAAATAGAAGGTCTGATTGGCAAGGCAAATACCAACACATTTTATGATGCCTGGCTTCAGAATCATTGTACAAAAGTAGATATCGATTCATTGGCATCCTGGGGTTTTAACGCAATTCGTTTACCCATGCATTACAATTTATTTACATTGCCAATCGAACAGGAACCGGTTGCCGGAGCCGATACCTGGCTGCCAAAAGGTTTTACCATGATCGACAGTTTGCTCGACTGGTGTAAAAAAGACAACATCTACCTGATACTGGATTTGCACGCTGCTCCCGGTGGACAAGGGAAAGATGCCGCCATTTCGGATTATGACGACACCAAACCATCACTCTGGGAAAGTGCCGAAAACCGAAGAAAAACGGTAGCATTTTGGGCGAAACTGGCAGAACGGTATGCCAATGAACCAATGATTGGTGGTTACGATCTGTTGAATGAAACCAACTGGACATTTACCGGAACGAACTTGTTGAAAACTCTTTATACCGACATTACCAAAGCCATCCGGGCAGTGGATAAAAACCACCTGCTTTTTATTGAAGGAAACTGGTTTGCCAACGATTTTACGGGATTAACTCCTGCATGGGACACCAATATGGCTTACAGCTTCCATAAATACTGGAATGCCACCGATGTGGGTACCATTCAATACCTTCTTGATATGCGGAATACGCAGAATATTCCATTGTGGATGGGCGAGTCAGGCGAAAACAACAACCAGTGGTTTTACGAAACCATTAAATTGCTTGAAGCGAATCATATCGGTTGGTCGTGGTGGCCTTTAAAGAAAATCAATTCTATAGTTTGTCCGTTAACTGTAAAAAAGACAGCCGACTATCAAAAACTCCTGAATTACTGGACCAGCGGCGGAGCCAAACCTGATGTAACTTTTGCCACAAATACTTTGCTAACAATGGCCGAAAACCTTCTGGTGAAGAATTGCTCGTTCCATCCCGACTACATCGATGCCATGTTCAGACAACAGAAAACCGATGAGACCAAACCATACCGTATGCAGGAAATACCGGGTTTAATAACAGCAACGGATTTTGATCTGGGAAGATCTGGAATTGCCTATTCTGATTTGTGGGTAATGAAAGATGGTACGAACAACAATGGAACCGGCAACAATGGCTGGAACTACCGGAATGATGGGGTTGATATCGAAGTTTGTACTGACACCGATGCACGAAGCAAGGGTTTTGACGTCGGCTGGATCGATAATAAAGAGTGGACTCAGTATACTATTGATGTAAAGCAATCCGGAGCGTATACTCTGACTGCCCGCTATGCTTCGGGTGGATCAGGTGGAACCTTTCATCTGGAAAAAGATGGTGTAAGCCTTTCAGGACCTATTAAAGTAAGCGGCACAGGAGGCTGGCAATCGTGGAAGAGTATTGCGATTCCAAATGTCATTCTTTACGAAGGAATACAAAAGGTGAAACTTGTTTTTGACGCGGCAGGGTATAATCTGAATTTCGTTGAATTAATTGACCCGCAGCCAATTTCGGCTGTTGCCGCTAAAATCTCAAATGCCGGCACTTCGGTTGATGGAATTTCTGTACTGGTCTATCTCAATAAGAAAATCGATCAGACTGCAGTTTTAAGTCTGAATGATTTTTCAGTTAAAATCGGAACGAATACAATACCAGTTTCCGCTATATCTTTTAATCCAAAGTCACCAAACAGCATTATCCTGAAAATTCCACAAATGGTTGTGTATGGAAATGCAATTAAAGTTTCCTATTCAGGAACAACTGTAAAATCTGAGGACGGAGCCATCTTGCCTTCAACTGCAGATTTTGCCGTAACCAACAATACGCCATTCCGGTCAACCCTTCCGGCAAAAATTGAGGCTGAAAATTATCTGGTTAATTCCGGATTGTCGGCCGAAGCCTGTACAGATACCGGTACCGGTCAGGATATGGGCTTCACCGATGCTGGTGACTACATGGATTATTTGGTATTTGTTGCTGCAGATGGTAATTTCTCATTCGAATACCGGTTTGCATCCACCATGGGTGGAAGCATTGAACTGAGGTTGGCTGATAACCCGTTAGCTCCTGTGACTATTCATACCGTAACCGTTCCAAATACAGGTGGCTGGCAAGTATGGAAATCGGTTTTTGCAACAGGAAAACTTACCGCCGGACCTCACACCTTGCGAATCTTTGTGAAACAGGCACAATTCAACATCAACTGGTTTAAAGCATCATTCATTACCGGCTTGACCAGTATAGAAAATTCAAAAGGAATTACTGTATTCCCCAACCCCGCTAATGATCTGATTAATCTGGGTGTTGAAGGGCTGCATGGAACTTATCAGGTGAAATTCATCAATCTTCAGGGTTCAGTAGTCAAGCAACTTACTTCTGATTTCGAAACCGGATCGGTTCAAACAGTTGACATCTCAAATTTAAAGGAAGGCTATTATATTGTGTGGATTGAAAACGGTTCAGAAAAATACTATTCCGGCTTCATTAAAGTTTAATTGAGAAAGTGCAATGAGGAATAGTTATTCCTGACATTCAAATTCGGTTACGGAACAATGATTTGACTAGACCACGCTGATCGTTTATCGTTCAGGCGAACCACAAAAACACCCGATTTGATCAACCTTCCCATTGAAACTTTTCCGATTTCGCCATCAATCTGACAATCATTAAAAGAATCGACGAGCATTCCGTTTGAGCTAAAAAGCGAAACGGTCGGGTTTGGCAGGCAGGTGGAAGGAACAGTGAAAAATATCATTTTCCGGTCGGTCCAAACCTTAAACTTAACTTGTTCCGATGATCCCTTCAACTCATTTTGACCTGTAGCCGCCGCTTTGCTAATCACAATACTTCCTCCGTCAGGAACAGCATCGAATTGAAGGTATTTGACTGAATTTACTTCCAATACGGAAGAATTTACCAGCTTTCCGTTTTGTGTTACCGAAGCCGAGGTCCATCCGGAGGGAAGCGAACGGCGAATGGTAAGCGGATAGTTATACCACTCGTTATTGCGCAGCGTGTCGGTCAGAGCAAGACTGATGTCGGTTTCGGTGGCTAAAGTTTCAGTAACCGAAACACAATTTCGTTCCTTTATATACCGTGCAACATTCCCAAAGGTATTCACCCAGAATAAATTATCGTTTTCTTTCAGGTATTTCAGGCTTAATTTCAAGGTATCCGAAGCCAGTGGCGAATAACCTCCGTCGTTGTCTATTCCGTGAATAAGGTAGACGAGCCAACCTTTCGATGTTGCTGCCTGATCGGCTTTACTTTTAAAATCTTTCACTTTAAATACTGACCCCAGATTTCCGCAAATCACAGAACTCACATTCATGAAACTCCCCGGCGTTTTGGGTTCAATAAAACCCTGGCAACCTCTGACAGCAAGAAAATACTGCGATGCCAGCAAATCGTTTCCTTTGGCACAATAAGGCGTGGCCATAGTTAGGCTTTTTTGGGAAGTAACCTTCGAGTTAATCAAACTGTTTGATGTTTCCAGTTCTGCTTTCTGCTTGTCAACAGCAAGTGTACTTAAATTGGGATGGGTTGCAGAGTGGTTGGCAACCTCGTGCCCTTTGGTAGCTGCATTTTGCAGATTCGTCCAGTTGTTTGTCCATCCGGTGACTGTAAACAAGGTAAGTTTGTATCCAACTTCATTAAAAAGTGGAATGGCTTTGGTAAATTGGTTGGCGCAGCCATCGTCGAAGGTGTAGCTGACGGCACAGGTTCGGAATCCGGACCATGTACCTACCTGATACGGTGAAACCACCTGAGCTTGCAGGGAATAAGAAACAATCAAAAACGAGAGCATCAGAAAGAGTGTATTTTTAAGCATAATTGATTGATTTAATATCTTTGGATTGGTATCTATTTTCGTTAAAACTTCATTGATCATTTATCTGTCGCAAAAGGTGATGCAGGTAATCCTTCCTTATTATAAAGATTTGCTCCTTCCGGATTATCAGCCCAGGCATATCTGACATTTAAAGGACGAACAATTGCATCATTCCAGACAATTACCTTTTTGCCTTCAATTTTTGCCTTGGCCCAAACAAACTTTCCGTCAGGACCTGAAATTTCAAAACGGCTTAGCTCTTTCCCGTTTTTCGAAACCAACCCAGTTCCGCAATCCGAAAATGAGAGCTCAATTTTATTCCCTTTTATTTTCATCGACCGAAACCTGGGCCCCGAAGCAACCACTCTTTTATCTTTATAAGCCAAATTTCCGGCAGCAAGGGCAAGCCGTTTTCCGACAGCTTCCTTGTTCACCGGATGAATATCGTTCCATTCACCCAGATCGATATTGACCGTCATTGCCGTATTTTCGACCGAAAGGGATTTTAGCTGAGCATTCCGAAACGAGGCCCAACTACTTTCCGAGGGTTGATCTTTTGCCTCCATAAAATTTGGCAGCTGAGCAATGAGGAAAGGAAAATTTCCCTGACCGTGCTTCATACGCCAGTCAGTGATCAGATTCGTCAGCAATTTTTGGTATTCCTGAAACCTTTCAGCATTCGACTCTCCCTGATACCAGGCTGCACCTTTGATAGCATAGTTATTTGCCGGGGCAAGCATTCCATTGTATAATCCGGTGGGTTTCCATTGTACGAAAGTTTGTCCCGGGGTAGGACTCATGGCGCAGCCCAACTGATATTGCCAGTTGCCGGCAAGATTAATTGTATCGTTTCCGGCAAAAAGCTGATATGGTTTATCTCTGATGAAACCTCCACGTCCTGAATTGCTGATCAATCGGATAACAACGGTATTTTTTCCGGAAAGAAGAACACCTTCCGGCACAAGATATTTCCGCTGCGGATATTGGTATGCGGTGGTCCCGATGAATTTTCCATTGATAAAAACCGAGTCGGCATCAACCATACGGCCCATGAACAATCGGGCAGCCTTTCCAGTCCTACTTGCCGGAACCTCAATTTCTCTGCGGAACCAAACCACTCCGTTTACTTCGCCCAAACCATAACCAGCCCAGAATGCCGGAACGGGCATCGTTGGCCACGATGAAGCATCGAAAGAAGGATCTTTCCAGTTTGGTTTCGATTGCAATCCTTTATCGGTTTGATTTAACCTGGTGTACCATTCGCTGCTGGCTTTACGTTCCTTTGCCTGGATTTGATCGATGTACGACTGATCTTTAAATTTTTCGGCTTCAGTCAAATATTGGGGAAAATCTTTTAATGCGTCGCTGCTCATCCATGCTTCTGCAGGACTTCCACCCACAGTGGCATTGATTATTCCGATGGGAACCTTGTATTTTTGATTCAGAGCGCAGGCAAAAAAATAGGCTGCTGCCGAAAAGTCCAAAATGGTCTTCGGATTTACTTCAACCCATTTTCCGGAAGAATAATCTTCCTGAAGCGAATTAAAATCGCATTTCAGAGGAACTTTAAACTGCCGGATAGCACTGTTTTCACAGTTGGCAATAACGTCGGAATACTTGTCGATAAGCCGGTTCATCGGGTATTCCATATTCGATTGCCCCGAGCAAAGCCAAACATCACCAAAAAGCACGTCTTTTACAGTCACTTGGTTACTTGCTGTAATCACAATGGTATGCGGGCCGCCGGCTTTTTGTGCCGGAAGGGTAATCTGCCATTTGCCGTCAGTCAAAGTGCTTGTATTGAAATTCAGATTAGCAAACTTTATCCTGATCTTTTCGCCGGAACTTGCCCAACCCCAAATTTTTACCGGAGTTTCGCGTTGAAGGATCATTCCGTCGCTCACAAGCTTAGGCAACCGAACCTGAGCGAATACAAGTTGATCAGGAAAAACTAAAGTCAGGAAAATAAGGCCCAGACATATTTTTATTAATCGTTTCATTTCAGGAAAGTCGGTTTTATATTTGGTTTATTTCATCGAAAATATTCCGATCATTCGTATTTATAAAGCTTCAAAAACTGGATTCCGGGTTCATCTGTTGGAATTCTCAGGTGGCGTCCCTGATGACTTTGGTCTCCGTTTAACCTGCGAACCGGTTTCCAAAACCCATTTTCAAAAGAACCTTCGTCAATGCAATTAATACCAACCGTTTTTCCATCCTTGTCTGCCGGAAAAGTAATGACAATGCCCTCCCCTGCAACAAAATATTCGCCTTCGCCTGTGCAGATAATCATTCCCCCTGTAATTGGCCAGACTTCGTCTTTCGAATGAGATGACCAACCCAATGTGAAATCGTGCTTCACGACCAACTGATAAGCACCCAACTGAATCGTATCAACTTGATGTGCTTTGTCGAAAAGAAAACCCCTCATCGATCTGGTGCCCTGGTGCTCCAAAATGAGCGGAGTCAATTGTTCCAGAATTTTGTAAGTAGCAGTAATCGGTTCTTTGACGAGTCCGGTTGTCGATTCAATGAAAAATGGACTGAATCCCATGGCATCGTGGTTGCCAAAGGCATAGAATGCTTTTGGTCCGCAGGCAGTTTCATAGTTGCTTCCCGCTCCGGAAGATTGTTCATAACGAACTTCAGGCAAAAACAGCGGATTTCCACCCCGGTCGTATAAGTCGCACCATTTGGTAAAATCGGCGAAATAGATATCGGGCGAATAAATATCGATCGATGGAGAAGCTGCTTTCCAGATATCAATCAGGTGAGGCAGCGGACCGGCACTTGGGTATTCGCCGGGGAGTTTTCCAGGACGGTTCAAAGCAGCATTCAGATACATTGGAAGCGGGTATTCAGCTTTCCCGGCAGAAGTAATCTCTTCAACGTATTTTGCAAAGTACCAGGCCATAAAAATTTCATCCGTCGAAATCTCTTTTCCAAACACTTCCTGCCAGTTTCCCTTCTCTTTTAAACCTGCCTTTTCCCATAAAGAAAGGAATTCGGGCATCAGGTTCTTCTTATTATTTTTCAGGTAATTCATGAGTTCTTCCGGAACAGCAGATAAAAAAGCTTTCTGAGCTTTCGGATGATAATCGCGGGCGCTGGGTAGCATTCCAATCTCGTTCTCAACCTGAATCATTATCACGATATGGTTCTCACCGTCAATTTTTTTCACAAATTTCATCAATTCAGCAAATGCTTTCTCGTCAGCATCGAGGTTTGTTTTCGCAAAAGGCGACAGAATTTCGACCGGTTTGTTGTTGATGTCTCGTGCACGTGGGAAACGTGTGTAATCTTTCTTCACCCATTCAGGGGCATAGCACGACATGCTGTTTTTCCAGCTTCCGAACCAAAGCAAAACCAAATGAATATTGCGTTGGCGGGCACCAAGAATCAAGTCGCGGACAACTGAAAAATCAAATTTTCCTTCCTGTGACTCAATTAACTCCCAATAAACCGGAGCCAAAACGGTGTTCAAATTTAGTTTTTCAAGAGTTGGCCAAATCGTGTCCATGTAACTTGTATTGGATGAACTGGAGTTTCCGAGTTCTCCGCCAAGCATTAAAAATGGTTTTCCATCGACAATTAACTGCGTTGCGCTGCCTTTCTTCTGTAAATGGGGAATTGACTTGGTGGACTGTGCCAGGCCAATGCTTACGATAGAAATCATGACGGCAATCAGCAAACACCTGTAATATAGCGAGATGAATTTTTTCATGGATTATTTTTTCAATGATACATTGCGCCTAAATTTGTTCAGCACAATTGGGGCTAAATGTAGAAAAGAAAAAGTCAATGCAAGAATTTTGGTTTATGTACTTCAGAGATATGGATTCATAAAATTCCGGGGCAAAACATATTTTGGCGTCCATTAATTACTATTTTTGTTTGCATTAAAAATCATTGGTTTTTTCGTAATGGAAGCATCAATCTACATAACAACTTTGGTTAAAACCTACCGGCGATTATTCAATTGCCTGATGTTCTACAATTAATCCTCTATATGGTTAGTTCACTTCGTGTGTAAAACCTGTTCTTACCTTATTTCCTTTTATTAATGAAAGTAGTTTTGAGTTTCATTTATAACTCATCATATCTAATTCATAATTCCAGAACCCATGTTTGAAAAAATAACCCAACATACTGAGGCTCCGTTGCGGACCGCTGCCGCTGAAGGCAATTTCTACGAAACCAAAAACAACCCGATCGGTCCGGGAATGAACGAACGCGTACAGAAACTTCGGAAACTGAGCTTTGATGCTGAACCTTCTTTATCTATTGAAAGAGCTCTTCATGAAACAGCTTTCTACAAAGAAAACTTCGGTAAAATGTCGATCCCGGTTTTGCGGGCGGCCAATTATTTGGATCATTGCCAAAAGAAAGTGCTTTACATTGGCGAAGGCGAACTCATCGTTGGCGAACGTGGCCCCAAACCCAAATGCGTTCCTACTTTTCCAGAACTGACCTGCCACAGCGTGGATGACTTGAATGTACTCAACACCCGCGAATTGCAACGATATACTATCAGTCAGGAAGATATTGACACCTATGCCCGCGAAGTAATTCCTTACTGGGCCGGAAAAACCCAGCGTGAACGCATCTTTAGTCATGTTCCGCAGGAATGGCGATTAGCTTACGAAGCCGGAATGTTCACCGAATTTATGGAACAGCGCGCACCGGGTCACACCACTTTGGATGGGAAAATCTATCGCAAAGGAATGTTGGATTACAAACGCGAAATTGCCGCCAACCTGGCTTCGCTCGATTACCTCAATGACCCTGAAGCTACCGACAAATCGGAAGAGTGGAAAGCGATGGACATTTCGTGCGATGCGGTGATTCTTTATGCAGAACGCCACGCCGAACTAGCCGAAGAAATGGCTGCTACCGAAACCCACGCAACCCGAAAAGCCGAACTCCTGAAGATAGCCGAAGTTTGCCGCTGGGTTCCTGCCCATGCGCCGCGCAACCTATGGGAAGCCATCCAGATGTACTGGTTTGTTCACTTGGGAACCATTACCGAACTAAACGGCTGGGACGCCATGAATCCGGGACATTTCGACCAGCATTTGGCTCCATTTTATAACCATGGAATTGCCGATGGAACGCTCACACGTGAACAAGCGAAAGAGTTGATCTCTTGTTTCTGGATAAAAGTGAACAACCATCCGGCGCCACCTAAAGTTGGAATCACTGCCCGCGAAAGCGGAACCTACAACGATTTTACCAACATCAACATTGGCGGTATCAAAAACGATGGCAGCGACGGAACCAGCGAAGTTTCGTACATCATGCTCGAAGTGGTTGAGGAACTGCATATTCTTCAGCCCGGAAGTTCGGTACACATCAGCGCCAAAACTCCGGATAAATTTCTGCACGCTGCAACGCGCGTCATTCGTCAGGGACACGGTTATCCTTCGGTCTTTAATCCTGATGTGTATGTTCAGGAACTGATGCGCCAGGGTAAATCGCTCACCGATGCCCGCGAAGGCGGATGCAGTGGCTGCATCGAAGTAGGTGCGTTTGGTAAAGAAGCATACCTTTTGACCGGCTACCTCAACGTTCCAAAAATCATAGAAGTCACCTTAAATAACGGCATCAATCCAGTGACCGGAATCCGGGTTGGTCCCGAAACCGGCGATCCACGCACCTTCAAAAGCTACGACGAACTTTATGCGGCTTTCCTGAAACAGCTCGATTTTGTAGTCGATCTGAAAATGCGGGTAAGCAATTACATCGACCGCATGTTTGCCAAATATGCCCCGGCCCCGTTTCTTTCGATTGTCACCGAAGATTGCGTGAGCCGTGGAAAAGATTATTACGATGGCGGCCCCCGCTACAACACCAGCTACATCCAATGTTGCGGATTAGGAACTGTAACCGACAGTTTGGCTGCACTCAAAAAACATGTATTCGAAGACCAGACCTTCAGCATGGATCGGGTTTTAGAAGCTGTTCTGAATGACTTTAAAGGCGAAGAAGTTTTGCGCCAAACCATCATGAATCGTACTCCGTTCTTCGGAAACGACGACGATTATGCTGATACCATTGCGGTGAAAGTCTATGACGATTTGGTTGCAGCTATCGACGGCAAGCCAAACATCAAACCCGGTGGAAAATATCACCTGAATATGCTTTCAACAACTTGTCACGTGTATTTCGGGAAAGTAATGGGTGCCACGCCAAACGGACGCATGGCCGGCAAATCCATTTCCGACGGAACTTCGCCATCGCATGGCGCCGACACTCATGGACCTTCGGCGGTCATCAAATCACTGACCAAATTCGACCACGTCAAATCAGGCGGAACCTTGCTGAACCAGCGCTTTTTACCCAGTTTGCTAAAAAAGGAGGAAGACGTCAAAAAATTGGGACATCTCATCCGGAGTTACTTTACACTGGGCGGTCACCACATTCAGTTTAATATTGTTGATACCGCAACTTTACTGGCAGCACAGGTATGTCCGTCGGATTATAAAGACCTGATGGTGCGTATGGCCGGTTACAGCGATTATTTCAACGACATGAATGCCGACCTTCAGCAGGAAGTGATTGAACGCACCGAAAATGATGGGTTTTGAGATATACAAATTTTACCCCTGACAGGGTTTGAAACCCTTTCAGGGGTATGACTACCAAAACATGAATCAACCTTTTATCTTCGATATCAAACGATACGCCATCAACGATGGGCCCGGAATCCGGATCGTCATTTTTCTGAAAGGCTGTAATCTGAACTGCGCCTGGTGCCACAATCCGGAAAGTATCTCTACTGAAACAGAACGGATGTATGCTCCGGCAAAGTGCATCAAGTGCGGAACCTGTGTGGAGGCTTGTCCCGAAAAAGCAATCACTTTAACTTCGGAAGGAATTATTACCGATGCAGGACTTTGCAATATGTGCGGTAAATGTGCCGAAGTTTGTCCAACCAAAGCCATCGAAATTTCAGGTCACCCGATGTCGGTTGCCGAAATCATGAATGAGATCGAAAAAGAACGGGTTTTCTTCGATCAGTCGGGCGGCGGAGTTACATTTTCGGGTGGCGAACCTTTGATGCAATCAAAATTTCTAATCGAACTTCTTGATGAATGTGGCAAGCGCAGAATTCACCGGGCAGTTGATACAGCAGGGTTCGCAAACACTGAAATCATTCTGGAAGTTGCCAAACGAACCGACCTTTTTCTGTACGATCTGAAATTGATGGATTCGGAAAAACATCGGCAACGGGTTGGCATTCCAAACGAAAAAATACTTGAAAACCTGAAGGTATTGGCCGAAACCGGAGCAAAAATAATCATCCGGATTCCGTTGATTGGAGGCATAAACGACGATGAGGATAATATGAGAAAAACCGCAGAGTTTGTTTCAAAACTTTCAGGAGAAAAAAAAGAAGTGAACCTGCTACCGTACCACAAAATTGCCCAGACGAAATACCAAAAACTAGGACGACCGGAAGAATTTCAGCTGCTTGAAGAACCCTCGAAAGAATCACAGAAGCATGCAATTGCCATTTTTCAGGAATATGGAATAACGGCCAGTATTGGTGGCTAAAACTGGTTATTATTTGTCGTTGAAATATATGATGTTGTTTCCTTGAAAACGACCTAAAACTTTAGAAACCTGATCTTTTTTATAAGATAATAATGATTTAGCAGCAAAAAAAAACGTTACAAATTTAAATTTGCAACGTTCATTTTCATTAGTGTCGGGGTGGCCGGACTCGAACCGACGACCTCCTGGTCCCAAACCAGGCATACTACCAACTGTACTACACCCCGATTAATCTTTTAATACCATTTTGTTGTGCGGAGAGAGGGGGATTCGAACCCCCGGTACAGAATGACCCGTACGTCGGTTTAGCAAACCGGTGGTTTCAGCCACTCACCCATCTCTCCCTGGTATTGTAACAGAATAATTTCTATTCCAAAACTTTCAATGTTTACAACGAATTCCTTGCGGTTCCGTTATCCATTTAGCCTTTGTAAATGTGGGTGCAAATATAGAACTACTTTTTTCTTTACCAAAATAAAAACAATAAAATACAGGCATCTTTTGGATGTTTTTTCGGGTATTGAAAGATATCAGGTGATTATGAATGCTTTGTCAAAAGTCTTTTTTTACGATTAGCAATCTAAAAAGTTTTCCGCTAAAAAAATATGATACCTAAGCATTCTGTATATCAGTCAGATATTAATAACATGTTATAAAAACCCCAGATTTAGTAGGAAAATTGAAATCAGGAATTTATCTTTGATTCAACAATCGTTCTAAAACATACGTCAAAAGATATTATCCGCATTAATTCTGCGTTTGGAAAATTCAACATTTTAAATTGACCCGAGAAAGCTTTTGACTGCTAAAACAGGCCCAGTAGCGCTTTTGCGTGAGTAGTTTTTCTACCGTCGGAAGTTTGATCAGTCAGGCACTCAAATCCTATTTATCCGGGATTTTTACAATCGAATTAATGCGGATTTTTTATGCTCTGAAATGAACGATTCAGGAGACCATCTGCTACTACTGAATTACCTTTTACCTTTCCACATCCACATTTTCACCAATAAATAAATGGCAATCAATCCGGATAAGAGAAAACTTATTCTTCCGATAATATCACCATTTTCTGCGTAGAAGGTTATTTCATCACTTAAACTGATTTCAGAACAAAACGCCTCGCTTGAATTTACACCGCTCTTTTTAATTACATCGCCTCTTTGATTAACAAAACCTGAGAGGCCCGTATTGGCGCTGCAGGCAATGCTTCTTCGGGTTTCAATAGCACGGATCCGGGAATAGCCGAAATGTTGCCAAATGCCCGGAGAATCTCTCCACCAGCCGTCATTGGTAATAACCACCAGTAGTTGTGCACCGCTTTTTACCAAATCGGCAGAATGTCCTCCGAAAGCTGATTCAAAACAAATTACCGGTCCAATTTTCACTCCGTTTACCAAAGTCAAAGTTGTGGGTGCTGCTGCCGATGCCAGACTGCCATTTGTTCCACCCAGGTTCAGTGCGAACTGATCCAGAAATGAAAAGTACTTCTGAAATGGCATTTTCTCTACCCCGCTTACCAGGATGCTTTTATGCCCAATCTGGATTTTTTCGATTCGGTCAAACAAAAGTACAGAATTGAAAATATCGAACGAATAGCTACGATCGGTTGATAGCCTGGCTGTTTCTGAAACAGTTTCTCCAGAATTGAATTTCCGTTTGGTCATTGCACCGACTAAAAAACTGACATTCGGAAATTTTCCGATAATTTCAGAAACAGAAGGCATACTGATATTACCAGAAAGAATCGAATCTTCCCACATGGGAGGAAATGCAGTTTCGGGCGCAATGATCAAATTTATCGAATCGGAAACAACGGATTCTGTAAGAGAAACCAGCTTTCGGATCTGCAAATCCTGACTCATTCCTGAAAACTTTTCAGTATAAGGATCAATATCAGGCTGCAATACTGCCACATTCATTGAAGTTCCTTTTTCAGTATATCCCGAATAAAGTTGAATTGAAAATAAAACGGGAACGCTGACAAGAATCAGGATATATCCGGCAAGTTTAAAGGCGTTCAGAAATGACTTTTCAAACAGGTATTTTATGAAATAAAAAATCAGGATATTGGAAAATAAAATCCACAGCGAACCGCCTAAAACGCCTGTGAATTCATACCACTGTATCATTTTCACTGAATTGGCCAACCCGTTTCCGAGTGTCAGCCAGGGCCACTGAATGGCCCAGTGATACTGAAGAAATTCAAAACAGATCCAGAATATCACCAATGAAAAAAAACCGGGAAGCGCCCCATATTGGCGTCTGACAACACTGCCTGCCAGCCAGACTAAAGACATAATCAAAGCATTGAACCCCGCCAGGAGGAGCATTCCTGTAATGGAAACATATCCGATCCACCAGGTTGACAGTACATTCCAGACAAGGAACGCTATAAAGGCTGGATAAAACAAAAAAGTATTTGGACGTACATCTGACCTGATAAACCGATCTTCTGCCAACAGCAATGGAACAAATGCAAAAAACAATGACCAGCCCAGGTTGGGAAACAGCCACGGAAGACTCAGCAAAATTCCCGAAGCTAAAGAAAGTAGGAAAACTGGTTTTTTAAACATTGATTAGTTTGCAGGCCGAAATCAGCCTCTTAAAATCACAAATTACTGACTACCGGAATCGGTGCTTTCATTTTTCCGGACCGATCAAATACAAACTCGATTTTGCCTGTGGAAAGTGCTGCCCACCCGGCCTGATTGACTAAAATAGGTTTTCCTTCAGCATTCTTAAGAATCGCAGGTTTTTCCAAAAAGGTATGAGTATGACCACCAATAAACAGGTCGGTATATTTGGTTTGCGGAGCAAGCACGATATCACTGATTTTGTCGGTTTGGTAAGAATAGCCAAGGTGTGACAGGCAAATCACCAAATCGCAAGAATGATCTTTTTTCAACATTCGCTCCATTTTCAGAGCAGTTTCCAAAGGATTGAGGTAACGGGTATTTCCAAAATTCAGCTTACCAACTAATCCATCGAGTTCGATTCCAAGGCCGTAAATTCCTATTTTCAGTCCGCCTTTTTTCAGGATAAGATGCGATTTTACATGCTCAGCCAGTATTGTATCTGAAAAATCGTAGTTGCTCGAAACCAGCGGAAAACTGGCTTGTTTTGCAGCCGAAAGGATGTCGCCCATCCCATTGTCAAATTCGTGGTTCCCGATGGTACCGGCATCATATCCCATCTTGCTCATTACTTTCATCATCAGGTCCCCTTTGAAATAATTAAAATAGGGAGTTCCCTGAAACATATCGCCTGCATCAAGCAACATAAAATTGGGATTCTCTTTCCGGCATTGACTGACCAGCGATGCAATCCTGACCATTCCTCCTTTGCCCGGGTACTCCGTATCATCTTCAGGAAAAGGATCGATATGGCAGTGCATATCATTGGTATGCATTACGGTAAGTTTCACCAGCTCTCCGGATGCAAATAATTCCTGAGGAAGAATGCCCAATGCAATGGATCCGCTTCCCAGAACCGATTGCATTAAAAATTTACGTCTATTGCTCATTATAGATCCTCCCATCCAGTTTTACATCTAAAATTCCATTCTTTTTATATTGGTCACTCAAAGCCTGAATCAATAAATCCCTGAACTTCATTTTAGTATTAATCCGGTCCATCGGATTCAGAAACATGCTCATCTGATCGCCACCATTGGCAATATAGTCATTCGTCATAAGCCAATACGTTGCGTTCAGATCAACTTCCTTCCCACCAATTTTCAGAGACACTAACTTTTTATCGCTGATGCCAATTTTCATTCCGGCAATCCCCTCTCCTCCCCTTAATGCGATGCGTTCAGCCATTTGCCGGATAGCTTCTCCTGAAATTTTAATCAGGACAATCTCGTTTTCAAAAGGCATAAGTCCAAAAATCCGTCCAACAGTTATTTCGCCTTGCGGAAGCGATGCCCGCAATCCGCCATAGTTTATATAGGAAACATCTGGTTTTATGTTCATCTTTTGTTTTGAGCAGAAATCAGTTCCAAATTCAATCAGAATATCAGCCATCAGATTGGTCAACTTACTTTCAGGTTTGCCCTTCACCAATGCTGATGCGCTAACGGTAATCCGTTTCGACATATCGTGCTCAATGCTGTCGTGGAACGGCGTAACGATCGATTGAACCGAAGAGTCAATCTGACTTGTCTGTATATCTATGGGAATATTCCTTGTATTGATCTGGAAAACAGACAAATGAGGTGAGCAGGAGAATGTTAATAAAATAGCACAAATAGCCGTTATCAAATGACGCATTGAAGTATATTTAGACTTGTATTTTTCCGGAAGTTTATTGTTTTTAGCTTGCCTAAAGGTAAAAACAAAATTGAGCTAAAATCGTTTGGCTGAGAAATAGAACATCACCGGGCATTTGTAAAATTTGTAATAATCGGGCCGTAACATGCATAAACTTGCTTTCGTTTTCATCCTGTTTTTGCTGTGGATTCAACTATCAGCACAGGAATATCGAACCTTCAAAGCAAAAAAAGGAGATGGAGTATATACTGTCCTGAAGCAAAATGGATATACCAAGCCAGAATATTTTGGTCTTTTTATTGATTTGAATAAATCGAAGCTTGGAAAAGACAATGCATTGATCGTTGGAAGGACCTATCGACTGCCAGTAAAATCCGATACCTTATCGGTTGAAATAAAAAGTCCGCAGAGTCCGGTCGTGTTGGCTGAAAAGCCATCGAAAAAAGAAATTTATGAAATTTTCGGCAGTAAATACAGGGAAATAACCCGGAAGAGCAAAGAGCTTTCAGGTGCTGTTTATTACCTGGAAAGCGGGCATGGAGGCCCGGATCCCGGCGCAATCGGAAATCTGGACGGACACATTTTATCTGAAGATGAATATGCCTATGACGTAACACTTCGTCTGGCCCGAAACCTGACCGAATGCGGCGCTTCGGTTTACATGATTATTCGCGACTTGGACGATGGCATTCGTGATGAACAATTCCTTCGTCCGGATAAAGACGAAGTTTGTTATCCGAACAGCGAAATCCCTTTGAGCCAGCTTGCCCGTTTGAAACAAAGCACTGCCGCAGTCAATCAACTTCACAAACAGAACAAAGGAAAGTTCCAGCGCCTGGTTGTCACTCATGTCGATTCGAGAAACCTGAATGAAAACATTGATGTATTCTTTTATCACGACAAAGGAAGCATCACCGGCAAACGACTTGCCAACACGCTCAAACAGACCATTGAAGAGAAATACGCTATGCACCAGCCCAATCGTGGCTACTCCGGAAGTGTCTCAGAACGAAACCTGTATGTTATTAAAAACGCCTTAGTTCCAGCTGTTTTTATTGAATTAGGCAACATCAACCACACACGCGATCAGAAGCGCATTATCATTCCGGATAACCGGCAAGCGGTGGCCAATTGGCTGAGGGACGGATTAATTGAAGATTTCAAGAAGAGAATAAAATAGTTCAGGTAAGAGAAAAGTAAGGAAAACTGAATGAAGCCTATTTCAGGTAGTATTGCGAATCAACAGAATCAGGAGTTTGGCAAAATTCTTCCTGAAGGAAAATATTTGGTGCAATTTGATGGGATGTGTATTTTGTGCAGCAGAACTGTGCAATTTATCCTGAAGGCTGACCGAAAAAAGAAGTTCTTTTTCCAGACTTTACAAAATTCATCCAAACAGGAATCCTTTGAAACCGTTATTGTTTCTAATCTAAATTCAAGTTTTCAGCACTTCGATGCTATTTTGAAGATTGGTAAAGAGTTGGGAGGAATTTATAGAACGGTAGCTGTTTTCAGAATTTTACCACGAAAATGGAGACACGGATTGTATCTGTGGATTGCACAAAACCGTTTCAGATGGTTCGGAATCCGAAATTTGTGTTATTTGCCTTCATCAGAGGAAAAGGAACAGTTTATCTAAAACTCAAAATCATCGTTTTCGAATTG
>CAIPKZ010000055.1 GCA_903865775.1 uncultured Prolixibacteraceae bacterium
AAAAAGGCAAATGGCTGGCTGTTGGAATTGGAATCGGTGTTTCGATTGGAGTTGCTCTGAAAAACGTTGCCATTGGAATTCCCATCGGTGTTGCAATAGGGCTCGTATTAGGAAAACTAAAATCACCAAAAGATTCAAATACTGACGATATTCAAATAGAATAGATTTAAAAATTAACAAGATTGTTTTTTCTGAAAAGGAGTCAACTTGTAATCAAAAAGCAAATTAGATGACATTTAAAAACGAAGTTGAAGCTGTAAATGCGCTGAGCAAAAAATTTGACCAGCTGCGTTCTGAAATAAAAAAACGGATTTACGGACAGGATGAAATTATCGATCAGGTATTGATCACCATGTTTAGCCGCGGACATTGCCTGCTCATCGGCGTTCCGGGACTTGCCAAAACTTTGCTGGTAAATACCATTGCCGAAGTACTCGGACTTCAGTATAAACGAATTCAGTTTACTCCTGACCTGATGCCTTCGGACATTATCGGAACTGAAATTCTGGACAAAGACCGGGAATTCAAATTTATTCGGGGCCCTATTTTTGCCAATATCATTCTGGCCGACGAAATCAACCGTACGCCTCCGAAAACTCAGGCTGCATTACTGGAAGCCATGCAGGAACGAACGGTTACCGCAGCCGGACAGAAATATGAACTCGACCAGCCATTTTTCGTTCTGGCTACTCAGAATCCAATCGAACAGGAAGGAACTTATCCGCTGCCTGAAGCGCAGCTCGACCGATTTATGTTCTCCATCTGGCTCGATTATCCTAAATTTGAGGATGAATTAACCATTGTTCAGAATACCACTTCCGGATACCAAACTCACCTGAATGAAATTATTACCAAAGATGAAATCCGGTTTTTTCAGGATTTGGTTCTGAAAGTTCCCGTGAACGAAAACGTACTGAAATATGCGGTTGGTTTGTCAGCCAAAACGCGTCCGAACACTGAGTTGGCCGCACCGATTACCAATAAATACCTCAAATGGGGAGCTGGTCCGCGTGCCTCACAGTATCTGGTATTGGGTGCAAAAACGCTGGCTGCCCTTCAGGGAAAATACTCACCCGACATTGATGATATCAAGAAAGTTGCAGTTAATATTCTTCGTCACCGGATCATTAAAAACTACAAGGCCGAAGCTGAAAACCTTTCGGTTGAGGACATTATTTCGGAACTGATGAAATAGGCTGAATGATAAAAAGACCATACATTCCTGGTGTTGTCCGTATAATCCTGATTGGACTGATTTGTTTGCTTGCATTTTCAGGAAACAACCAGGCTCAAAGCAGAAAAAAGGTAGAAATACTGCATTGCGATCAGCTACTTTTCAATGAAAACATTGTTGCCAATGCCCAACGACTCCTGGGTAATGTAAACATTACCGTTGACGGAGCCCTCATGTGGTGCGACAGCCTGTATTCTTACACTGACAACATGGTCGATGCGTTTGGAAATGTGCACATTGTGCGGGGTGATACGCTAAATATGTATGCCGATTTCATTCATTACAATGGCGACACCAAACTCGCAAAAGCCCGCCGAAATGTAAAATTGATTGACAAAAAAATAACCCTGACAACCGATTCACTCGATTATTCCATGGTGAACGATTTGGCATCATACAATTATTCGGGCACGGTAAAGGACTCGACCAATGTTCTGACCTCAGTTGTTGGTCAGTATTACGTGAATGACAAAAAAGCCTATTTCAAAACCAAAGTGGATGGGATAACCAAAGATTATAAAATCAAATCGGATACGCTTATTTACTTTACTGATTCCAAAAAAGTTTTTCTGGAGGGGCCGACCCATATTTTTAATGAGAAGGATACGCTCTATGCCGAATATGGCTGGTACGACAGTATGAAAAGCTATGCCAAACTGACCAAAAAACCACGTATTTGGAACCTCAAGCAGAAGGTGAAAGCCGATTCAATTTTCTATGACAAGCAAAAAGGAGAAGGCTTGGCCATGGGTCATGCCCGTATTCAGGATATCGAGAACAGCATTATCGTGCTTGGAAACCGGGTTCAGTATAACGATCTGACAAAGATCGCATCGGCAAGTGATTCGGCCGTGTTGATTCAGTATTCGAAAACCGATTCGCTTTATTTGCATGCCGACCATTTAATAACAATGCCTGACACAATCCCTGTAAAAAAGCCAATCCTGATTTCAAAAGTTTCTCCGGCGAAGAAAATAATATCCAATAAAAAAGAAGTTCCGGCGATAAAAAATTCAAAAAAAATGCAGGTTAAACCCGCCATGTCAGACAGCCTGAATACGAAATCATCAACACCGGAAATATTGGCTTTCAAACCTTTAACAAGAGACACACTTTCTACAATTCATATTAAAAAGGATTCATTGAATTCGACCGCCCCGGAGAATGAGATGCTGGCAGAAAAGTTATTAAAAAGCGATACCCTGAAATCGGTGGAAATGTTGCCAGACTCGTCACGGACTGATTCAGTAACCAACAAAGTAAAAAAAGATGCCCGTTTGGTTCTGGCGTATTACAAGGTGAGATTTTTTCGTGCCGACGTTCAGGGAAAATGCGACTCACTCGCCTATTGGTCAAAAGATTCAACCATTCAGTTTTATACCGATCCGGTGATTTGGTCGGACAAAAATCAGATTTCGGCCAACTACATCGAAATGATCAACCGCAGTAAGGATCCGGATCAGGTTCTTTTGAAAGATGACGCGTTCATTATTTCCATGGACGATGATAGTTTACGATATAACCAGATCAAGGGCAAAAGCATGACGGGTTATATCAGCAAGAATAAACTGAAAAAAATTGATGTGGATGGAAATGGTCAGTCGAACTATTATGCCCACGACGACAAAGGTGAAATTATTGGGTTAAACAAGGCAGAAAGCAGTAACATTACCATTTACATGAACGACGATGGAAAAGTAAAGAAGATCGTTTTTATCAAATCGCCCGAGGGAGAACTCAAACCAATGGCTGATATAGCTGACGGCGATAAACTTTTACCGGGCTTCACGTGGCAGGAAGAACTGCGTCCAAAAAACAAGGAAGATATCTTTCGCAATGCGCTGCCAAAATCCACAACCTTGACTTTGCCAAAAGTTACTGGTCCGGTAAAGGAAAAGATTTTTGAATAGACTGCGAACCAGACAAATCTTCGCCTACAGCTTCGAATCCTACAAAAAATTGCCGGCTAAACACTAGTGGAATCCCAGAGTTTTGATGACATCAATATTATCCCGCTTATCAGCAAATGCCTTTTCGAAAAGTTCACCATAACTTCCTGAATAATCCAGACTCCATCTTAATTGGTTAGGAGTTAGAGTTTCATTGAAAATAAAAAAGGTTCAGGCGATCGTTTTACGGTTAGGATTTTGCTAAGCAAATAATCATATACTGGTTCAGCATCCGGATGTAAACTTTATCGAACTGACAGGGCCGAAGCGAATGGACAAAAGCAGAAACGCAAGGCTTGCGACCTTGCGTTTCTGTATGTGAACGAAAATTAGTATTCGTCTTCATTAAAAAAGAAATCATCCTTGCTCGGATAATCAGGCCAGATGTCTTCGATACTTTCGTAGATCTCGCCTTCGTCTTCAATTTCCTGAAGGTTTTCGATGACTTCCAGTGGAGCACCACTACGGATGGCAAAATCGATCAATTCATCTTTACTTGCTGGCCATGGGGCATCCTCTAATTTCGAGGCTAATTCGAGTGTCCAGTACATATTATTATTTTATTAAGGTGGTTAAAACTGGTTTTTCAAAACTTTTGCGAATATAGCAAAAATTCGCATTCTGCAAACAATTATAGTAATTATTCATCGGCATCAGGAGACCATAGTATTTCCGCGGCTTTCTGATCCATCGACACCTTTCTGGAGAGTACAAAAAGATAGTCCGACAGACGGTTGATGTACACAATCAGCTTCGGATCGACCTCCACTTTTTCTGTAAGCTCAACAATCAGTCGTTCTGCTCGCCGGCAAACTGTGCGTGCCACATGACAAAATGAAGTAGCCTGACAACCACCCGGTAAAATAAAATTCCTGAGCTCAGGTAATTGTTCATTCATCTCGTCCATTTCATTTTCAAGCCCTAAAATATCAGATTCAACAACCGGCATTTGCTTTTTTATTAAGGTCATGGAGTCTTCGGTAGCCAGATGAGCGCCAATCACAAAAAGTTTGTTCTGAATTTTTGCGAGTATCTCGTCGGCATGTCCATCAGTTTGCAGCGAACGAACAACACCAAGAAATGAATTTAGCTCATCAACAGTTCCATAAGCTTCGAGTCTGAGATCATTTTTTTTGACCCTTGAACCACCAATTAAACCGGTAGTTCCAGTATCGCCTGTACGTGTATAAATTTTCATAAAGCCCCTCCCCGTCCCTCCCCGAAGGGGAGGGAGAAAAAATGTTGCATAAATATTTTTGAATTTTTTTAAAACTCAATGTTTCCGTCCTCCCTTCCCTTTGGGAAGGGTTAGGGGTTAGGCTCCTTAGTAAACCGGATCAGGATTTACATAATCAGCTTCAATTTCACCGTCCTTCAGGCGAATTATACGATGAGCATGTTTCGCAATAGATTCCTCATGGGTCACAACAATCAGGGTATTTCCCTTGGAATGTATTTCGGCGAACAATTGCATAATTTCTTCTGAAATTTTTGAATCAAGGTTTCCTGTTGGCTCATCGGCCAAAAGAATGCAAGGATTATTTACCAGGGCACGTGCTACAGCCACACGTTGGCGCTGACCTCCGGATAATTCGTTCGGCTTGTGCTCAATACGGTCGGCCAAACCAACTTCAGTTAATATTTTTTCAGCCTGAATAATTCGTTGCTGCTTTTTAATTCCGGCATAAACCAAAGGCAACATGACATTTTCGAGGGCAGTATTCCGGGGAAGCAGATTAAATGTCTGAAATACGAATCCGATTTCCTTATTACGAATTTCAGCGAGTTCGTCATCCGACAAATGACTCACATCCTGATTATTTAATTCGTAGAAACCACTTGTTGGAGTATCCAGGCAACCAATCACATTCATCAGGGTCGATTTCCCTGAGCCCGAAGCTCCCATGATAGCCACATATTCGCCTTTATTGATATTCAGCGAAACCGAGCGCAAAGCCCTGACTATCTGAGTTCCTACTTTATAATTCTTGACAATTTTTTCGAGTTTGATAACAGCATTCATCTTTTGACCAATTCGTTTGATTGCATTAGTTCAGTAATGTTTCCTTCCATTACAATTTCTGCGGCTAATTTATGATTTATTGAACAGAACCTGATTAGTTCATCCTTTTTTTATCTTTGTTCCATGACCGGATTTCTGGAGCAGGATATTAAATTTTTACCTGGCGTCGGACCCCAGCGGGGCGAAGTGCTAAAAAAAGAATTGAAGATTTTCACTTTCGAAGACCTCCTGTACTACTTTCCATACAAATACATCGACCGGACGAAATTCTATCCAATCTCGGAAGTCACCAGTACCATGTCGTATATTCAGATAAAAGGAAAAATTATCCGGTTCGAAACTTCCGGAGAAGGTGCAAAACAGCGTTTGATTGCCCAATTTCGCGACTCATCCGGAGTCATGGAATTGCTTTGGTTCCAGGGAATCAAATGGGTAAAAGAGAACCTCAAGCCAAATGTGGAATACATTGCCTTCGGAAAACCATCTGTTTTCGGCGGAAAGCTCAACATCATTCATCCGGAACTGGAACCGTCGGATCAGAAACCCATCACAACCGGAGTTTTTCAGGCTTTCTACAACACAACAGAAACTATGAAAAAGAAGTTTCTGACGAGCAAGGCTCTGAATAAATTTCAATCCAATCTGTCGACACTCATCGAAGGAAAAATCTACGAGACTCTCCCAGCCTCTCTGATCAGCAAATTAAAACTTATGTCGCTCCCGGTTGCACTCCGGCAGGTTCATTTTCCCGAAAATCCCAATGTGCTGAAAACAGCTACATTCAGGCTCAAATTTGAAGAGCTGTTTTTTATTCAACTGAAAATTTTAAGTCTGAAACATCATCGCGAAGGCTCTTTTAAAGGATTTGTGTTTTCTCAGGTTGGATATAACCTCAACACGTTTTTCAACAATCATCTGCCTTTCGAACTCACCAATGCCCAGAAAAAGGTGATTAAGGAAATCCGGAAAGACATGGGTTCTGGCAAACAAATGAACCGTCTGCTTCAGGGCGATGTCGGCAGCGGCAAAACTCTGGTAGCGCTGATGACCGCACTGATTGCTTTCGACAACGGATTCCAGGTCAGTTTGATGGCACCTACCGAAATCCTGGCTATGCAGCATTATCAGTCCATTAAAAAGTTGACCGACGGTCTGGGAATCAAAATTGCACTTTTAACCGGTTCCACCAAAAAAGCCAAACGAGTCGAAATTCATGAACAACTGGAAGACGGCAGTTTGCAATTGTTGATCGGAACTCATGCGTTGATTGAAGACAAGGTAAACTTTCTGAAACTCGGATTGGTGATAGTGGATGAGCAGCATCGTTTTGGTGTTGCACAGCGTGCAAAACTCTGGAAGAAGAATGAATTTACTCCGCCGCACGTGCTGGTCATGACTGCCACTCCGATTCCCCGAACATTGGCTATGACTGTTTACGGCGACCTGGATGTTTCGGTAATTGACGAGTTGCCACCCGGACGTAAACCGATACAAACCATGCATTATCACGAGAACAGAAGGAAGCAAGTGTACGATTTTATGCGCGAACAGGTGGAAGCGGGTCGTCAGATCTATGTGGTTTATCCATTGATCAAGGAATCTGAAAAACTCGACCTGAAAAATGTTGAAAACGGTTATGAACTTCTGAAACAGGTTTTTGCCCGATATTCGATTAGCATGGTTCATGGCAAGATGAAGCCTGCTGAAAAAGAAGCCGAGATGAGCATGTTCAAGGAAGGGAAAACGCAAATCATGGTAGCAACCACTGTAATTGAAGTTGGAGTGGATGTTCCGAATGCATCGGTCATGATTATTGAAAGTGCCGAACGCTTTGGCCTTTCGCAATTACACCAGCTTCGCGGTCGTGTAGGTCGTGGCGCCGAACAATCCTATTGCCTGCTGATGTCTTCTTATAAAATCAGCAACGAAAGCCGGAAACGCCTCGAAACGATGGTGCGTACCAACGACGGATTTGAAATTGCGGAGGTTGACATGCAGTTGCGCGGTCCTGGCGATCTGGAAGGAACTCAGCAAAGCGGAATTGGATTTACCCTGAAAATTGCTAACCTGGGCCGCGATGGTGAAATCCTTCAGCATGCGCGAAACCAGGCCTCAGATCTTCTGGATAATGATCCGAAACTCGAAAAACCTGAAAATCATATTCTCGTTCACAATCTCCTGAAAATGAAAAATACCGAATTTAACTGGAGTTCGATCAGTTGATCCTGAAATCAATACCGTAAACATCTGTAAAGACGCACGGCCGTGCGTCTTTACGATACGACAAAACAGATACACCCTAAAACCTGATATTTTCAACTAATAACATTTTTTAAGAGACGCACGGCCGTGCGTCTCTTAGATACGACAAAACAGACGTCAAAAAAAAACTGATATTCTTCAGGATGTACATCAAAACATTGGACTATATTTCGTCCATCAAAAAAACAAGAAGATGAAAAAAATAAGTATTGCAGTTGCATTCATGATTGTCCTTGCATTTGGCATTCAGGCACAAAATGTCAGTAAAGGAAAAATTATCACCGAACAAAAAGGGAAAGGTTTCTATTTTGAATCCATCCTGAAAGATGTGACGGCAGTTGAAGAAAAACAGACGGAAAAGGAACCATACCAGCGTTTCGTGATGGATCAGACGGGAATGGATTTACCTAACAATCCTTCGCTTTATACTACAGTTTGGAGTAATCCAACCCAGTCTCAGGGAAATGCCGGTACTTGCTGGAGTTTCTCAACGACTTCGTTCTACGAATCGGAAGTACTTCGCCAGCACGGCAAAAAAGTCGAAATCTCTGAAATATATTCTGCCTATTGCGAATATATTGAGAAAGCCCGCCGGTTCATTGAAAAGCGAGGAAATTCAGTATTTTCGGAAGGATCGGAAGGCAATGCAGTAGCCCGGATCATGAAAACCTATGGTGCAGTTCCTGATAAAGTTTATTCAGGATTAATTGACGGCCGGAAATACCACAGCCATGCTAAAATGATGGAAGAAATGACGGCATTCCTGAATTCGCTGAAAACCTCGAATGCCTGGAACATGGACAATGCTCTTGAAACCATCAAGTCAATAATGAACCATTACTTAGGAGTGCCGCCATCAACATTTTTGGTTGAAGGCAAAACCTATACTCCGCAAACTTACCTGAATGATTACCTTCAGATTAACCCGGATGATTTTATTGAAATCCTTTCGTACAAACAGGAACCATACTGGCAAAAGGTTGAATACAAAGTGCCCGACAACTGGTGGCACAACAAAGATTACTACAATGTACCGCTTGATGATTTTATGGCTGATTTGAAAAAAGCCGTTAAAGCCGGATACACTCTGAGTATTGGCGGCGATGTTTCGGAGCCTGGATTTAGCCGCGAAACCAATTGTGCTGTGATACCTGATTTCGATATTCCTTCAGCATATATTAACGAAGATGCCCGCCAGTTCCGTTTTTCAAACGAAACTACGACCGACGACCATGGCATGCAGGTGATTGGTTTTCTCGAAAACTACAAAGGTTTGGGAAAAGATTGGTACCTGATAAAAGACTCGAGTTCTGGTTCGCGGAATGTTGGCTCAGAAAACCCGAATTTTGGATATTACTTCTTTCATGAAGATTACATCAAGCTAAAAATGATGGGTTTCACGGTTCACAAAGATGCCGTGAAAGATCTCCTGAAGAAATTCAAATAAACACTGAAGGCCTCGCAAATGCGGGGCTTTTTTATTTCTTAGAGCTTTGGAATGGCATATTCTTTTAAATATGTTCTTGCGACGAAAATATTGACTTGAACAAATATCGGATTTGATTGTCTTTAAATACGAAAATAAAAATGACATATCAAAAAGTTGTGTGCAACCTTAGAAACGAAAATTCCTAAAGAATGGAGTTTGATAAAAAAATACTATCTTTTTTAAAACCAGATTTAGTTGGTAAGATACTGAATGAATCAAGTATCAAGGAATTCCCCAAAGGAACTGAAATTTTGAGAGAACAACAGCATGTTAAAGTATTGCCTATTGTTATAAATGGACTTGTAAAAGTATATTCAAGATTTGACGAGAAGGAATTATTACTCTATTATATAGAACCTGCTCAAAGCTGTGTTATGACATTCTACGCTGCACTAAAAAACACGCCAAGTAAGGTATTTGCAATAACAGAAGAAGACTCAAAAGTTCTCTTAATACCTGTTCAGTTATTACCAAATTGGCTGAAAGAATATCCCGACTTCAACGAGCTTTTTTATAATCAATTCAATCTTCGTTACTCAGAACTTTTAGATACAATCGGTCATTTGTTGTTGGATAGAATGGATAAGAGACTTTATGACCATTTGAAAAAGAAATTGGAATTGACTAGTAGTAATTCAATTATAATGAGTCATAACCAGATAGCTAATGAATTAGGAACTGCTCGTGAAGTAATAACAAGAGTTTTGAAAAAACTTGAAACCGATGGAAAGGTTATACAAAATGCAGGTGAAATAAGAATTATTGGCGAGTGGTGACCACAGTCACTGCACAGCAATTAAACACCGCTTACTTTTGTAACGCAATAATGCAAGAATTTTAAATTTTAAAAAATGAATAAAAATATGGGTACAGCAGACAGAATTATCAGGGTAATAATTGCGGCTATTATCGGAGTTCTTTATTTTACAGGGACAGTTTCAGGAACATTAGGCATTGTGCTATTAGTTTTTGCTGGAGTTTTTGCTTTAACAAGTGTAATAAGCTTTTGTCCACTTTATGCACCATTTGGAATAAAAACTTGTCCCGCAAAAATAAAAAAATAAGACTATGAAACGAGCATGTTCGCTAAACACAAACACGGATGAATATTTCACATGCGAGTTCCATCCGGCCTTAAAAAAACAAATTATATTCGGATGAAAACAATAAAATTAACATCAATAGTAGTAGGAATATTTAGTTTGCTATTTGTTGTGTCTTGTAATAAAGATGACGATAATCCAACTAATAATACCCAAACTACGATACAAAGTAATGTTCAAAGTGGAACTTGGAGAATTACGAAATTTATAGACTCGGGAACAAACGAAACAAATCATTTCACAGGTTACAACTTCACCTTTAACAGTTCAGGTGTTTTGAACGCAAACAATGGCACCAATAATTACAATGGTCCTTGGAGTATAACCGACAGCAACAGCAATGACGACAGCCAGGATGATTTAGACTTTAATATCAATTTCAACTTAACAAATGATTTTGAAGATTTAAATGACGATTGGGATCTTATTTCTCAAACATCAACCAAAATTGAACTTATAGATGTTAGTGGAGGTAATGGAGGAACTGATTATCTAACATTCGAGAAGAATTAAAGGCAGCACACAACATCCCGTATAAGTAATGGCGGGGTCTGTAGCTAATTCAAGCATTCAGCCCTCGCATTCACTTTTGTGGTATCTTGACAGGGTTTAGCACGAAGTCCGCCACTACTCATACACGTATCCGATAAAGAATTCTGACTATAATTTTCTAAATCAGAATTTATAAAACAAATAGATAGATTTGATTCATTCATATTCCTGAAAATTTCATCCAATGACAGATTTAGAAAGAGTTTCAGAATACCTGAAAGGCGGTTCCAAAGGCACAATTGACCTAAGAAATGCTGATTTGGTCGGTGCAATACTCGCAAATGCCAACCTGAAGGAAGCCAATTTGGCATTTGCGAACTTAAGTCGTGCTAATTTAAAAAATGCCAATCTGGGTAGTGCAAACCTGCGACATTCAAATTTAAGCGGTGCCAACCTCAGGGATGCAAACCTGGCATCAGCTAACCTGAGTTGCGCAGACTTGAAAAAAGCCAAACTGGAAGGTGCAAACCTTAAGCAATGTAATTTAAGCGATGCAGACTTAAGCAATGTCAGGTTATCGGTAACCAACCTCAATGAGGCGAACCTCAGTGGTGCGAACTTAAGTGGTGCTGACCTGAATAATGCGTCATTGTATAAAGCCGACTTAAGTGGTGCAAACCTATATATGACCAATTTAACCCATGCGAGCCTTATAGGTGCCAACTTGATTAATGCCGATTTAACCCTTTCAGATTTATTCGGTGCGGACCTTGGAGATGCTGAGCTTACCGGAACTAATTTTACAGATGCTAACTTTACTCATGATGAACTTTTAGATGAAGAATGAATTGAGTATCAGGAATGACTCAACACTGTTCTCTACCTATTTTATTTCAAGCACCTTACCTGTCAATTTTATTCTTCCGGTTAATGATTCGGTTGTTTCAGCATGATTTGAACCAGAAAATCCAGGTTGTTCACCACCAACGGAAACCGTAAAATATCCGGGCTCTACCACCAGTTTATTTTTGTCATTAATCATCGACAGCTGACGAGGCTCCATTGTAAACTCAACCTTTTGAGATTCACCTTTCTTCAGTAAAATTCGCTTAAAGCCTTCCAGTGAGCGGATTGGACGTGGTGTTGAAGCTTTTTCGTCGGAAAGATACAACTGCACCACTTCTTCTCCATCGCGTTCACCAGCGTTGGTCACCTGAACTGAAACCTTAATATTTTCGCCAACTTTTGCCTCTTTCTGAAGATTAAGTTCCGAATAAGTAAAACGGGTGTAACTCAAACCAAATCCGAACGGATACAATGGAGTTTGCCGGAAATAGCGGTACGTGCGTCCTTCCATATCGTAGTTTTCGAAAGCAGGCAACTGTTCAACTGATTGGTAATAAGTAACCGGTAAACGTCCGGCCGGATTGTAATCACCAAACAATACGTCGGCCACGGCATTTCCACCTTCTTGTCCGGGGTATCCGGCAGTCAGTATTGCGTCCATGTTTTGGGCAGCATAATTGATTGAAAGTGCACTTCCATTGATCAATACCAGTACAACAGGTTTCCCGGTAGCCTTGATCGCTTCCATCAGGTCGCTTTGGGTCTTGGGCAGATTCAGATGTGTGCGATCTCCACCTTTGAATCCATCCACCTGAATTGGCATTTCTTCGCCTTCCAAACGCTGGTTGAGGCCTAAAACCAAAACAACCAAATCCGATTTTCCGGCTGCTTCAACAGCCTGTGCCAACATGTCTGGCTGAGGAGTTGACCAAAGTAATTTTGCATCGCCATCACCATGGTAATTGGCGTAATCGAACACGAGTTTGTATCTTTTTCCAGTCTCCAATTTCAATATTTTGGAACCATGAAAAGCACTGTGTTCATTATTTCCACCAACAATTTCTTTGCCTTCATAGAAAATTTTAAACGAAGGCATGCTCCAGCCACCAATTTCATAATCGCCGGTTTGCGGCACTTTCAGGAATGTTGTCCAGCGAATTCCAAAATTGTCAACCGGCATTCGTGGATCCGGCGAACCAGATTCCCAATAAAAATCGATGTTATCGTCAATTCGGGTAAACAGCGGCTGACCTTCCAATTTGTTGTTTGCGTAATATTCGCCGAATGCTCCTTGTTTCCCGTCTTCAGTTTCCAGGTAAACCGATGGAATCGGAACAAGTTTTGAAATGCCATCGGCCAATTCACTTCCCTGAGCATAAACTACTTCAGTTTGCGGTTCTACTTTATTTTTAATTCCCTGCAAAACAGTCACCGGATGCGAAGGAATTCCGTTGTAATTACCCCACAACGATTCAATTTCATCGGCATTCGGACCAATCACCGCAATGCGTGAAAATGTTTTTTTCAACGGAAGTATCTCGTTTGAATTTTTCAACAATACGATACTTTCCCTTGCTGCAATGCGCGCCAAATAGTCGTGAGCCGGATTGTCGTTTACCGAGAACGGAATTTGCGCATAGGCCACTTTTTCGTCAGGATCGAACATGCCCAGCTTCATGCGGGCAGTCATCAGGCGGCCAACCGACACATCAATATCCTTTTCAGTAAGCAGTCCGCGTTTCACCGCTTCAGGCAATGCTTTATAGGTATCTCCGCATTCGAGGTCTGTTCCCTGTTTAACAGCTAAAGCAGCAGCTTCGGCTTCATCTTTGGCTACTTTGTGGGTTTGCCAGATATCAGCAATCGCCCAGCAGTCGCTCACCACATAGCCCTTGAATCCCCATTCATTGCGAAGTATTCCTGAAAGTTCGGTACTGGCACAACAGGCCTGACCGTGCAACCGATTATATGCTCCCATCACCGAATACACATCACCATCAACAACCAGTGTGCGGAAAGCAGGCAAATAGGTTTCCCGCAAATCGCGTTCGCTCACTGTGGCATTAAATACATGGCGCGAAGGTTCAGGACCTGAATGAACGGCGAAATGTTTGGCAGTTGCAACCACTTTCAGATACTTTGGATCATCACCCTGCAAGCCTTTTACAAACTGAAGTCCCATTTGCCCGGTCAGATATGGATCTTCGCCATAAGTTTCATGGCCCCTTCCCCACCTAGGATCGCGGAAAATATTGATGTTGGGTGACCAAAAAGTCAAACCCTGATAAATACCGTGCATACCACGTCGCAAAAATTCATGGTGTTTGGCGCGTGCTTCATCCGAAATGGCATTTGCTACCTGGTGGATGAGTTCAGTATCCCACGAAGCAGCGATTGAAATTGACTGCGGAAAAACGGTCGCATAACCTGCCCGGGCAACACCGTGCAAACATTCGTTCCACCAGTTGTACTCAGGAATTCCAAGCCGGTCGATGGCTGGTGCCTGATAGCGCATCTGTGCGATTTTTTCCTGAAGTGTCATTTCAGAAAGAAGACTTTCAACGCGTTCCTGAGTGGAAAGATTCGTATTTTGAAATTGAAATTTAGTTTGTGAAATGCCC
>CAIPKZ010000056.1 GCA_903865775.1 uncultured Prolixibacteraceae bacterium
ATCTGATGCGCTTATCAAGCGATTGGTCAGCCTTTCCGGTTGTTGAGTTTAGAGATTTTATGATCTCAATCCGTTCTTCAATTTGTGCATTCATGAGATATATTTATTTTGATCAATATAGTCATCTTCCTTCAATATGCAAACACCAAAGCTTTCCCCCTTTGGGGGAATTAGAAGGGGGCTTTCGAATCCATAATAATCGTTACCGGTCCGTCATTAACCAGAGAAACATCCATGTGGGCACCGAAAATACCCGTTCCAATTGGTTTTCCAAGCGTTTCTGTGAATTCAGAAATCAGTTGTTCGTAAAGCGGAATGGCAGTTTCAGGACGGGCAGCCCGAATGTATGATGGCCGGTTTCCTTTTTTAGTGCTGGCATGCAAAGTAAACTGGCTAACCACGATCATTTCCCCGTCAATGTCCTGAATTGAAAGGTTCATAACTCCTTCCAAATCGTTGAAAATCCGGAGTTGGCAAACCTTTTTTACGAGCCAGTCAATATCTTCCGAGGAATCTGCTTCTTCTATTCCCGCCAAAATTAAGAGTCCGGAGCTTATTTCAGAAACGATTGAATCATTTACTTTTACCGAAGCGGAACGAACCCGTTGGATTACCAATCTCATGGAATATAGTTTTTAGCAAACTTATAAAAACAAATGGTACGTTTAAACATTACCTGACAATTTGCGTTTAGAAGTTTCGGAATATGATTAAACAAAAATGAATATAATCAGGATGAAAATGAAGAACTATATACTTGCAGGCATTTTATTGATTGCAATGAATTTTGTTGTTCTGGCACAGAATTCGGTGCTGAAGGGAACAATTACTGACGCAGTGAATAACGAACCACTGCCATTTGTAAATGTAATTGTTGTCGGAACAACCATTGGAGCTGTAACCGACTTGGATGGTAAGTTTCAGATTACAGGACTTTCACCGGGATTTGTCCGGATTCAGGCTTCGTTTGTCGGATATAAAACGACCTTTTCGGCCCAAATTGAAGTGAGTAATGTTAAAGCACCTTTCCTGGAAATCAAGATGGAAAGTCAGAGCACAGAAATTGCGGAAGTAACGGTAAGTGCTTCACTTTACAGGAAAACGGAAGAAAGCCCGGTTTCGCTGAAAACCATCGGGATTGCTGAGATTGAAAAAAGCCCCGGTGCCAACCGTGATATTTCCAAAGTGATTCAATCGTTTGCGGGGGTTCTTTCCTCGCCATCTTTTCGGAGTGACATCATTATTCGTGGCGGTGGCCCGTCGGAAAGCAGGTTCTATCTTGATGGCGTTGAAGTTCCGAACATCAATCACTTCGCAACGCAGGGTGCTTCGGGCGGACCGGTTGGTATTTTAAATGCCGACTTTCTGCGCGATGTGAATTATTATTCCGGAGCATTTCCATCCAACCGGGGAAATGCCCTGAGTGGTGTTTTTGAGTTTTCGCAGGTTGATGGAAATGCCGACAAACTCAGGTTTCGTGGTACTTTGGGTGCATCAGAAGTTTCGGCCACGGTCGATGGTCCGATGGGAGAAAAAACTTCCTATATCGTTTCAGTTCGCCGATCGTACCTGAAATTTTTGTTTGGCATTCTGAAACTGCCCTTTCTGCCTACATTTAACGATACGCAATTCAAAATCAGAACCCGCATTGATGCCAAAAACGAACTCACCTTTATTGGTCTGGGAGCCATCGATGTTTCGGATCTGAATACCAGCATTGAGAATCCGGATGATCAGCAAAAATACATTTTAAGTCAGATTCCGGTATATAAACAGTGGAGTTACACGCTGGGCGGGGTTTATAAACATTTCAGGGAACATAGTTATCAAACCCTTGTGGTTAGCCGTAGCCATCTGAATAACAATATTGTAAAGTATCTTGAAAACGATATGAGTTCGCCGAACAATAAAATTCTGGATTATACTTCCCAGGAAGTTGAAAATAAGATCCGGCTCGAAGATAATATAAGGTTAAACGGTTTTAAACTGAATCTGGGTACCAATATCGATTTTGCCAGGTATCTGAACACAACCATGCTAAAGCGTTTTTATCAGGAGCAAATTCAGAATGTAAACTACGATGCGGATTTAAACCTGATGAAATACGGTCTTTTTGGTCAACTTAGTCATGAATTTCTGGCAGAACGTTTAATCCTTTCAGCCGGGTTTCGAATGGATGCCAACAATTATTCATCCTCTATGAATAATCCCCTGAAACAGTTTTCTCCAAGATTCTCAGCAGCCTACCGACTCACCGAAAAGTGGAGTGTGAATATGAATACAGGCCGTTATTTCCAGTTGCCATCGTACACCTCGCTGGGGTACAAGGAGAATGATGTGTTTGTGAATAAGACAAATAACCTGAAATACATTTCAGCGGATCATTACATTGCTGGCGTCGAATATAAGCCGGTAAATAACATTCAGCTTTCGACCGAAGGGTTTCTAAAGAATTATCGTTACTATCCTTTTTCGGTTCTCGACCAGATTTCGCTGGCCAATAAAGGAACCGATTTTGGTACAGTTGGCGACGAGGAAGTGACTTCCACCTCTACTGGCAGAGCTTATGGTGCTGAATTCCAGGCGCGGATCAGCTCAACAAAAGGGTATACCATGAACTTATCCTACACCCTGGTTCGCAGCGAATTTCAGGAATCAGGCAAACCTTATCTGGTGTCATCATGGGACAGCAAAAGCATTTTAAGCGTTACCGGAAGTGCGGCATTGAAACATGGCTGGCAGGTCGGTTCGCGTTTCCGTTTTGTTGGCGGATTGCCTTACACGCCCTACGACATGGATAGGTCTTCGTTGATTGCAGCCTGGGATCTGCGAGGAGGACCGTATCTGGATTACTCAAAAATTAATTCGCTGCGGTTCAGTTCTTTTAACCAGCTCGATGTGCGCGTGGATAAAGCCTATTACCTGAAAAAAATGACCCTGAAGTTTTACATCGACATACAGAACATGTTCAATTTTCAATCGCAATCGCAGGACATTATTGTGCGTGAAGAAGATGCCAATGGAAATTTCCTGAAAACTTCCGACGGAAACAGTTACGTACTGAAACGTATCAAAAATACTTCCGGAACGGTGCTACCAACGATTGGGATACAGGTGGAATTGTAAAGAAGAATTTCACCTTCTGTTGTATATATGGTATATACTATATATATTTGATCAAAATATTTGATCATGAGTTTAGTCTCCGTTAAACGAAAATTAATTGATATTCCGGAAGAAACATTCCGGAAGTTGTCGATCATGGCTGCAGCCGAAGGAAACAGTTTAAAAGCATTCATCGAAAATCTTTTGATCACAGAAGCCAGTTTTGTAAATGATGAAGAAATTTATCGCGAACTGTTAATCGCTGAGCCGGAAGGAAAAATATTGGCTTCGGCCGAAGAGCAAACCGCTTTTGAAACATGGCTTAAAGAATGAATATTCAATACTCCAAAGCATTCATTAAGTCGGCATTAAAACTGACCGGGAAATATAAAGCTGCATTACTCAAAAAGATTGAGGAAGTAAAAGATGCTCCGGGTGTTGAAAAATTAAGTGAATGCAAAAAACTGGAAGGCTTTGAAAATGCTTACCGAATCAGGATAGGATCTTATCGGGCTTTTTTCATTTTGGTTATTTTGAACAATACCGTTTGCTTTGAATATCTTGTGAATCGTGGAGAAGCCTATAACAAGGAGTATTTGAAATCGCTTGCTAAGAAAGAAAAGAGTTGAACACTGTTTTCAATTACCTTATTTTGGCGGTATGATCACATTCTGTATCAATCAATCCAATTCCGATCCGTATTTCAACCTCGCGGCCGAAGAGTATTTCCTGAAAAACTTTCAGGAAAATATCTTCATGTTGTGGCGAAGCAGGTCATCGGTGGTCGTTGGGAAACACCAGAATGCGCTCGCCGAAATCAATCATGAATTTGTGCGGAAAAACAAAATACCTGTTGCAAGGCGGCTTTCGGGTGGCGGAACTGTTTTTCACGATCCGGGGAATGTGAATTTTTCGTTTATCCGGAATGTGGAGAAAATCTCAGAAGTCAACTTTACAGTTTTTACGGTTCCGGTGGTTGAAGCCCTGAAAAAACTTGGAGTGGAGGCCTATTCAACCGGGCGAAATGATTTGCTGGTCGATGGCAAAAAAATCTCCGGGAATGCGGAGCATGTTCACCGAAACCGGGTTCTGCACCATGGAACTTTGTTATTTGACAGCCAGCTTGAGGCTTTGAAAGGAGTTTTGAAAGTTGACCTTTCGAAGTTTGAAGACAAAGCCGTGCAGTCGAACCGCAGTGAGGTGACCAATATTGCCGATTACCTGAAGAAGCCGATATCAGTGCAGGAATTTACGGATTTCCTTTTTGGTGAAATCAGGAAACACACTGCGGAAGCTTTGGTTTATGAACTTTCAGATATTGATCGGACAGCCATTCAAAAGCTCAGCACCGAAAAATACCAAACATGGGACTGGATTTTTGGCTACTCGCCACGGTATCGTTTTACCAATAAGATGGAAACTGAAGATGGTGTCGTTTACATTACCTTTCTGGTGGAACACGGACATATCACTGAAGTATCCTTATCAGGTGCAATTTCGCTGGAATTAACACAAAAAATCACCGATTCGCTGATTGGTTGCCGGCACGAATCCGAGGCGGTTAGAATTACGTTATCACAGATTGATGAAGTGTTTCACCAATATTCTTTCCCTGTTGGTCGATTTATTCTGGTTCTGTTTTAAAACCTCCATTCCTGTCTTTTAATCCTCTTGATTCCAAATCCTGTCAGCTTTCCAAAATGTGCAGGATATAACATTTCCCCAAATCATATCCGTTGATTTAAATGAATACCAACTTCCTATGGTACTATTTAACTTCCTTGGCAGTTAAAATTAAATAGAAAAAATATTCCGGAAGAAATACAAGTGAAGTTAAAGTTCATTAATTTTAATAGGAAAATTGAAACAAACGAGATATTGGATGATTTTGAGGCAGGAGATTGTGGTTTTGAGACCGGAAAATTAAACAAGCAATATATAAATCCAAAATCAATTGTATGAAAACTTTAAGAATTTTATTCGTTTTTCTTTTCTGTCTGGGAATGAGCAATGTGAATGCTCAAATCAATTTAAAAGATAAATTGAAAAGACAGACCAACAACCGGGCAAACAACAAAGCTGATCAAGGTATCGACAAAGGTTTGGATGCAGTTGAAAATGGAGTAAAGGATCTTTTTAAGAAAAAGAAAAAAGATGGCGATCAGGCTCAGGACAGCACTTCCAGTGATCAAAATCAAGATGCAACTCAAAACTCAAAACCTGCGGCTGATTCAAAACCATCACTTGCGGCCTATTCGAAATTTGATTTTATTCCCGGCGAAAAAGTTATTTTTTACGACGATTTTAGTCAGGATGCTGTGGGTGATTTTCCGGCATTATGGTTCTCAAATGGCTCTGGCGAGGTAGTTACTTTAAACAACTATCCGGGAAACTGGATGCAAATCACTGCCAATGGATGTTATTACCCTGAACGCGATTTGCAAACTACAGAAAATTTCACTGTTGAATTCGACCTGATTCCGGGTTCGGAAAACTTTGAAGTTGGTTTCTTTTTGGTTGCCGGCGACATCAAAAATCCGATGGAAGGTGGAGCTATCCCAGGGAAAGCAGGTGTAAAAACCAATATTACCGGTTATACAACGTATTTCAGTAGTTATTTTAATGGAGCGTATGCCCTCGATGGAAATAAAGATATCGTACTCAATGGCAATGAAAAAATGCACGTGTCGTATTGGGTTCAGAAACAACGGTTACGCATTTATATCAATGAAACTAAGGTAATAGATTCACCACGTTTGATGCCTGTTGGATATAAATACAACATGCTACGATTCGAGATGGGTGGCGAAACCAAACCATATATTGCAAATTTCAGGGTTGCTGCCGGTTTGCCCGACACACGCAACAAGCTCATTACCGAAGGAAAACTGGTTACCTACGGAATTTATTTCGATGTAAATAAAGATGTGGTAAAACCCGAATCTTACGGAACTTTGAAAGAAATTGCTGGCATCCTTAATGAAGTTCCGGATGTAAAAGTAAAAATATTTGGACATACTGATGCTGATGGCGAGGATGCCAAAAACATGGATTTATCGAAACGTAGAGCTGCTTCTGTTAAAAACGAATTGGTTAAATCATTTGGAGTAAATGGTGACCGACTCGAAACCGATGGGTTGGGCGAAACAAAACCTGTTGCTCCAAACGACACACCTGTCAACAAAGCCCTGAACCGAAGGGTTGAGTTCATCAAATTGTAGGTTTTATTTTAATAATGGAAGATCCTAATGGTTTAACATTTAGTTATTTACATTGTTTTTATTTTCCGACTTAAAATCAACCAATTATGAAACGAGCATGTTCGCTAAACACAAACACGGATGACTATTTCACATGCGAGTTCCATCCGGCCTTAAAAAAACAAATTATATTCGGATGAAATCAAAAATTACAACCCTCTTTTTCATATTTTTTGGACTTGTGCTGAAAGCTCAGTTTGTTAATCCCGAAATCGTTGTCAACGAAATGCCCGTTATTACAATCAGCGTTTGCAAGAAGGAAGTCAGGGAGCAATTTTTAAAGCAGGTGTACAAATTGAAAACCGAGGTGGATGAGGAAATCACACTCCGGAGAAGCAAGTATAAAACAAATTCCAAAGGCATGGATGAACAGGCTGCAAAGAACATGATGAAACAATCAGGTTATTCGGTTTCGGATGCTGATATTCAAAAAATGAAGAATGCGAGCAAGGAGGAAAAAAAGGCCATGGCAATGGCCATGATGCAGCAAAATATGAACATGTCGGTTGACGAAGCCAAAAAAGTGAGCAAAATGAGCAAGGATGGGCAAAAGGCATGGGCTGAAGGAATGTCGACAGAAATGATGGCAGATGCGCAGGCCAATCCTGACAAAAACAAGGCCGCTCAAAAGAACAACATGAACATTTATGAATTGGCTCAGGAACAAAGCCAACTTGCACAGAAAATACAGTTAGTTACCCGAAAGTTTGACGAACAATTGGAGGAGTTCAATAAGCTGAAAGAAAAAATCCTGAATGAGTTTGAAGCCTGTTTGAAAAAAGTTGATAAAGATTATGAGAATAAGACAAACAATGATCTGGGCGATACTTATGCTGAATCTATTTCATTGCAAAAAAATGCATGCTATCAGAACTATTGTGGCTATCTGACACCAAAATACAAGGTAATCCTTTTGGAAAGGTTTAATGACATGATTGCTTTGGGCGATGATTACAACCGCATGGATGTTCTCACCAATGAGCTTGCCATTGCTACAACCGGAACAGATAAAAAAGTTATTGACCCTGGTCTGACTTATCTGGAAGCATTATTAGACTATATCGTGCATCTTCAGGATTTGCCAGCCCCATACTTCCTGACCAAGTAGTAAGATTTTACCGGCTTTTAAATATGGTATAAAGATTTTTAACGATGAAATTTCTTTCACTTCTTATACTTTTATGTTCTCTTTCATGCTATACTACTGCGCAGCAAGATGCAGCCTCCATCAAACAACAGTTGTCCGCAATCCGTAAATCGACCAACTGGGAAGATCCGGCTGCAGCAAAGAAGGCGAATGAACAAATTAAAGAGCTTTCGAAAAAGTTGATGATGACCGGGAATCCTCAGGGCAATCAACCCCCGAACCAGTCTAAAGCCGAAGTCGAGCAAGCTAAAAAGGATGCCACGGATGAAAAAATGAAAACGTGGAGTCAAATCATGAAAAGTGCTTCCGGCGGTGAAAGCGCTGATGTTTTACTGGGGGAACCTGTTCGCGAGGAAATCAAGGAAGATTATCGAAACGATGAGTCAGATGGCATAAATCCGGCCATTTTAAATGAATCTACTACTTTAATACTTGACTTCTCGCTTCCGGTCACTCAATTCCTGGTGTCGCAAATGGAGTTATTCAGATCCATAAAAACGTTAGTTATTATCGGCGTTGAAAGCATAGTTCCGGTTGATCTAAACAGCATTCTCGAAAAAGCGATAAAATATCCATTGTATGAGCTTTACATTGTTGGATTTGAGGCCAACCTAAAAAAAATCCCCGAAAACATTGTGTTGTTTCCCAAGCTTACCATACTTGGGCTTTATGGGAACAAAATTTCAGGATTACCGGCAACTCTACTGAAGCTAACGAATTTAAAAGTTTTACAACTCGATTATAACCCAGTATTAACCATCCAGCCATTAATAGAACTGGTAAAAAACCTGGAAGAGTTAAGCATAAAAAAGACTGAAATCCCCCAATCTGAGGTTGCGGATATAAAACAGATGTTTCCAAATTGTAAAATCCAGACCGAATGAAACATGCTATTCATTTAATTGCAGTTATAATTCTCTTGTTCAATTCTGTAAACGTTAGCAGCCAGGATGCATTCTTTCTATTCGATGGAGCATTTAGTGGAGAAACTCATGAAGATCAAGTTCTTTCAAGAGGATTAAGAATGGCATTTCTTGTTGATGTCGTTCAGGCGCTTGAAAAAGACTTTCCTTGTGCCAGAGTTTCATATCTGGGCGACATCAGTTTGTGCCTCACTGAAATGCAATTATGGGGCACTCCAGCTTTTGGAAATCAAGATGTTGGACCCAAAATAAAAAAAATGCTGAACAGATTGAATAATGCCGATTACTGGGTAACGTATTGCATATATCCCGTAAGCGAAACTATGGCAATTGCAGAGCTAAAGTGTTCCGATATTAAGGGGAAAAAATTAGTTCAGTTTTCTATTAACATGAGTATTGCATCAATTTTTGAAAAGGACTTTATTGAACCTGTCAAAAAGTTTGTCAAGGAGCTGTCGAAATACGAAATATGCCCTTATACCGGCCCTATCAACGTGGAGGTAAAGTCTGTCCGAACTGATACAAAGACAGAGAAATACCCTATTTATTGCAATGGAATGGATGGAATGTATAAATTGGATCGGACGTTCAATAAAACCAGTTCTGCCAGTTGGAATTTGAATAAAACCGATAAATTCCAAACCAGTGGAACTGTTATTTATAACCTTCGCGAAGAGACCAAAACCGAAGAGCAGAACGACTGTTACACCTGTCCTTCAGGTCGGCAAGGACCTCGCTGGTACAAAGAAAATACTCTTAAAACGGCTAAGGTGGAAGGACTTTCGAACGAAAGCGTCGCCGACGACCGGCAAATTGAGGATGCACGGGCTGAAATCATATTTTTGGACAACGGAACATACACCTTACAAGTTAAAGCTGCATCAAGGAAGGGAGATTTTAAATTGAAAGCGGAGAAACACGCTGAAGGAACCTGCAGCAATGACAATCCTCCTCCTGAAAATATCACCAAAAAAGCAGATATTGGCCTGGATGAAAAATTTGGGCCTTATGTCGGAACTTCTCTTGATAAAGTGCTTTATCATAAAGAAACGATAATCCGGGAAGATCCGGTAACCAGGGAAAAAACGACGATCTCTTTCGAATTCAATTTGAAAAAGGAGTAAAACTTTTAGCAGAGTATCAGCGCACATAATCAAAAACTCATGAAACAAATAAGAATTTCTGCATACTTTATTTTCGCAATTACCCTGTTTCTTATGCCTTTTTTGTCGATGGCACAAAAATCAGCCGAATATCTTCCGGATAAACCCGGAAAGTGGATTTTGAATCAGTATTCGATGAAAGAAGCCGATGCCTTTTATCGAAATGTAAAAACTGTGGCTGAATGGTTTCATGAGAAAGCGGCCGTGATGAACAACCCCAAAGGTTTTGATCTATGGGTTTATTTAACCGGCTACTGGGACGAGAAATATAAAATACAGCCATGCAATTATGGGCGTCGGTGCGAGTTAAATTTCGATTTTCGGCTGTTTTATAGGGAAGGAGGACAAAGGAAGGTTGAGCCTCCGCACTGGAGTTTCGAAATCAACAATACGGAATATGGACATGGAACCAATTCGAACCTGCCCGGGTGGGATAACACCAAAGATGCGGAATCACTCGAAAAACCGATGAACAAAGCTGCAGCCGATCTGAACGATCTGTTTCGTGTTTTTCCGTTTGTCAGGGATATTGCACCGGGAGTCAGGCTTTATGGCGGCGGAAACCTGATTGTTTTTAACCCCGATCGCCCTCCGTTCTGGATTCCGGTAACTGTACGCGAAGTTGCCAATATGAAACTTGCTTATTACAGTTTAATAGATAAGATTTTGCTCCCGGTATTAAAAGAAGAAATTGCCAAACTGACAGAGGATCAACTTAATGCACCTGCCTTTTCGGGCCACGATGAATTTTTTGTACTGAATGTTCATCCTGAATTGGACGATAAAACCAATGAAAACGGGGGACAGATCATGCGCTTTAATCCTGATTACTGGGATCGTTCGTTACCATCCTCTGCCATTCAATTTTTGACTTTTTATTATCCTGAAAGAAGTGTACCCGAAACAGAGGATTTCTTCAAATACAATGGTTATCCGATTTTTGGCGATGTGGTGATGAATTCAATTAAACTGGAAGAGCTGGCTGGTTTAATCGTGCGAAAGAAATAGAAAATTTCATCCAATGACTTTTTTTGCATATATACCTTTTAAGTTCAGTTTTGATCTTTTAGCGGCA
>CAIPKZ010000057.1 GCA_903865775.1 uncultured Prolixibacteraceae bacterium
AACCAGAACAAGGCTGGCGATCTCATTTCGCGTATCAACAACGATACAGATAAGCTGAACCAGTTTTTCTCACAATCGCTGATGCAGTTTATCAGCAGTGTATTCACTATGGTGGGCGCCGGAATTTTCCTTTTAAGTATTAATCCTGAACTCGGTGCTGCCGCGCTGCTTCCGGCATTGGTGATCTGGATATTTACCAAGGCCATTTCACCTTGGGTTAAAAGAAAAAATGCAGCCAACCTGAAAAGTCTGGGCGGACTGAGTTCCGAAATTCAGGAAAGCCTGAATAACTTCAAGGTGATCATTGCCTTTAACCGCCGCGATTATTTCCGGAAACGCTTTGATGAAGCCAACAAAAAAAACTACGATACTTCAGTAAGCGCTGGACTTGCAAATAACATTTTCACTCCTGTTTATGGCCTTTCTTCTAACATTGGTCAGCTGATTGTACTTTCTTTTGGAATTTATCTGATTATGACCGGAAAATTCAGCATCGGTCTTCTGATTGGATTTCTGGCCTATGTCAATAACTTTTACCATCCTTTAAGACAATTGGCAGGTCTTTGGGCCAGTTTCCAGGTGGCTATGGCTGGCTGGGATCGTATCTCTCAAATTCTTTCGCTTGACACAAATCTGCTGGTAAAAAAAGATGAAACATTAGAAATTGCTTCTTCCTACCTTTCCTTCCGCGATGTTTCATTTACTTATCCAAACGGAAAGGAAGTGCTTCATCACGTCAGCTTTGATCTGGAACGGGGAAAAACCTATGCTTTTGTAGGTCCAACCGGCGGCGGCAAAACCACAACAGCCTCTCTGATCGCAAGGTTATACGATTCAACTACAGGATCGGTACTGCTTGACGGGAAAGATATACGTTCATATTCTCCTGAAGAGCGGACGGCAAAAATCGGATTTATCCTTCAGGAGCCATTCCTGTTTACCGGAACCGTGCGAGAAAATATTTTATACGGCAACGCTCAGTACGAAAATTTCACTAACGAACAACTGGAAAAGGTTATCGAGGATTCTGGTCTTGAAAGTTTGCTGAGTCGTTTCGATGCCGGACTGGATTCGAAATTACAGACAACCGGCGATGGAATCAGTCTGGGCCAGAAACAGCTGATTGCTTTTATGCGCTCGGTACTGCGAAAACCGGAACTGCTTATTCTCGACGAAGCGACTGCGAACATCGACACCATTACCGAACAATTGCTCGAAAGTATTCTGCAGAAATTACCGGCAACCACAACCCGCGTCATTATTGCTCACCGGCTGAATACCATCGAAAATGCCGATGAAATCTACTTTGTAAACTCAGGCGAAGTGGTTCGTGCAGGCTCACTCCACGATGCTGTTGACATGCTGCTGCACGGAAAAAGGGAGAGCTGAATAGTTCAATTCAGTTTAAATAAATCTTCATAAAGTCCTGTTAAAATACCATTTACATTATTTTTTTTCATAAATTAGTATGACATTTTTTCAAACTTTCGGGGTAAGAATTAATGTTATTGGTCTGATTTTCCAATCCAAACTTCTGAAAAATCCAGTTTCAGAAAATATTTTCTGAAAAGAACTCCAGGTATTGTGTTTAGATTACTAATCCATCAAAATGAAATCCTTATCGAGAAGAAAATTCATTCAGGATATCGCCTTGACAGGTGGTGCCTTGCTTTTACTTCCCGAACTGGAAGCCAGTATGCTGCTGGAAAACCAAACAACCGGTAACTACTTCCTGAAAGAATTCGGGATTGATGAAAAACTTTGTCAGAGACTTCTGGCAAAAGCGCTTTCGAAAGGTGGCGATTTCGCTGACCTTTATTTCGAGTACTCGGTAATGAATTACCTCGGACTCGAAGATGCTAAAGTAAACCAATCCTATGGGAATATCTCATTAGGCGTCGGAATCCGAACAGTAAAAGGTGACCAGATCGGTTACGGTTTTACTCAGGATCTTACTGAAGCAGCCATGATTTCGGCAGCTTCAACAGCTTCTACCTTATGTGACATGAAAGCTACTCCGGTAGTTACTTCATTCAGTCAGCTCAAAACCAACAACTATTATCCAGTTGCTATTGATTATGAGGGCATTCCGGCCAATTCAAAATTGCCAATACTACAAAACATCAATCAAAAATGCTTCGGACTTTCGCCTGAAGTTATTAAAGTGAATGCAGGATTTCTCAGTTCGGCAAAACGCATTTTGGTGGTTACCAGCGACGGAATTATGGCTGAAGATCTGATCCCTCACGGATTCGTCTACGCTTCGGTTGTTGCTGAGAGAGACGGAAAACGTGAACAGTCCTTTTACAATTTAGGTGGTCACCGCGATTATTCGTACTATACCGATGAAGTTGTAAACAAGGTTGCTACCAAAACTGTAAACAATGCCTTGGTACTTTTTGATGCCATCCAGCCTCCGGCCGGAGAAATGCCTGTGGTTCTGGGACCAGGTGTTACGGGAATCCTGCTGCATGAGGCTATTGGTCACGGAATGGAAGCTGATTTTAACCGCAAGAAAATTTCTACCTTCAGTACAATGCTTGGCAAAAAAGTGGCAGAACCATTTGTTACCATTATTGATGACGGCACGAACATGAACCTTGCCGGAAGCATCAATGTGGACGATGAAGGAGTACCTGGAAAAAAAACCATATTGGTCGAAAATGGCATTTTAACCAGTTATTTGCATGATAAAATTTCGGCGAAACATTACGGTGTTGAGCCAACTGGTAATGGTCGCAGGCAGGACTTTCAGAATTACCCCATTCCGAGGATGCGAAATACCTACATGCTTGGAGGAACGAACTCAGTTGACGATGTGATTATGCAAGCCGGAAATGGTATTTACGTCGAAAATGTCAGTAATGGACAAGTGAAAATCGGTGAAGGTGATTTTGCATTTTACGTTTCTCAAGGACGCCTGATTGAAAACGGGAAACTTACCTCCCCAATCAAAGATGTAAACATCATGGGTAATGGGCCAAAAATGCTTACCAATATAATCATGGCTGCAAACAATCTTGAAATGTACCATGGAGGTGCCGGACAATGCGGCAAGAATGGTCAAGGTGTGCCTGTAGGCTTCGGAATGCCAACCTGTTTAGTTAAATCATTAACCGTTGGTGGTACCCAACAGAAAGGAGGTCAGTCATGAATTTCCAAAACATTCAACAACAGAATTTCAGTGAACTGGCTGACTGGGTAATTGACCAGACAAAAAAAGCCGGAGCGAAAGATTGTAAAGTGAGCCTTTCCAAAAGGCGATTCGTCGAAATCAACTACCGTGATCGTAAACCGGAAGTGATTAAAGAAGCAACCACGCAGGATTTGTATCTTCAGGTATTTATTAATAACAGGTATGCTGCTCAGTCAACGCCCGACTTTCGCAAGTCAACCCTGGCAGGTTTTATAAACGATGTCATTGATAGTGCGAAAATTATGGAGGAAGATCCATTCCGAACGCTCCCCGATCCGAAGTACTATTCCGGAAGAACAACCAACGATTTGCAGCTTGCCGATCCCGAGCAAGATAAACTAAGCCCAGAAGAGCGGCATTCTATGGTAAAAACGGTTGAAAATGCCTGTTTGGAAAAGGGTGGCAGTAAGGTGATTTCGGTTGAAGCCGGAGAAAATGATGAAACTTATGAAGAATTTATTCAATCTAGCAACGGTTTTACAGGTGCAACCCGGACGACGCAATGCTCAATTGGTGCATCAATGACTGCGCAAGATGAAGGTGACCGCCGGCCAGCAGGATATCATTGGGTCGGTTGCCGGTATCGCAGTGATATTCCCTCGCTTCAGGAAGTAGGAAACCTGGCTGCTTTGAGAACACTCGATCTTATGGGAGGAAAAAAGATACAAACGGAAACGCTTCCGGTTATCATTGAAAACCGTGGAGTTGGACGTGTTCTTAGTGGTCTTTTTGAACCCATGTCTGCTGGAAATATCCAGCAAAAACGTTCATTTTTAGCCGACAAAAAAGGGCAGATGATCGCAAGTAAATTGTTTACTGTTCAGGATGATCCTTTTCTGCTAAGGGCACTCGGATCGATGTATTACGATGGAGATGGTTTCCCGGCAAAAAAACGCGATCTGTTCAATCATGGAACACTGAATGAATTCCTTGTCGACTGGTATTACAGCCGTAAATTGGGATGGGAACCGAATTCCGGGTCAATTTCAAATCTGATCATTCCTCCGGGAACCCGAAGTGTAGAAGAGATTACAAAAGATTTGGGAAGATGTATTTTGGTCACTGATTTTATCGGTGGAAATTCCAACTCCACCACTGGCGATTTCTCTGTTGGAATAATTGGAAAGCTTTTCGACAAAGGCCGGTTTGTTCAAAACGTAGCCGAAATGAATATCGCCGACAACCACCTCAAATTCTGGAATAAACTGATAGAAGTTGGCAACGATCCTTGGATTTACAGCCAGGCAAGGCTCCCAAGTCTCGTGTTCGACGGAGTTGTTGTAGCAGGTATTTAATCTGATCCCAGTCCTGCTCGGCCTTTTCCTAACGCCTTGGCGTTTGCTGTATT
>CAIPKZ010000058.1 GCA_903865775.1 uncultured Prolixibacteraceae bacterium
ATCCACCGGAGAATATGCCCTGATCACCAAAAATTATCTTCACAGCGCCAATACACGCCCACTGTCAGCTCCTGGCTGGGGTCCGATTGCCATTCACATGGGAAACAGCCATCAGGAAGTTTCATACAACATCATCAAAGATTACTATTTTGTGGGTGGCGAGTTTGGTGCCGATGGCGGGGCTATGGAACTTGACGATGGAAGGAATCCAAAGACGGATATTTTCATTCACCACAATTATTCCAGTTCGAGCATGGGTTTTCTGGAAGTTAGCTGGTTTGCCGATATTGCTAAAACTGAAACGTACGATCTTCGGATTGCCTACAATGTGAGCGACGATTATCAGGATTTTGTCATGCTTTGGGCTCCAACCCACAACACGTTCATCGAAAACAATACCATATTTCGCCGGAAGCAGATCAAAAACGCTATCGTTCCTGCAGTGTTTTTATGTGACTATGGCGGAGTCACGATCCGAAACAATCTAATTGCCGTTGATTCCCTGACACAGGTTTATACCGGAAAAGGCGAACATTTTCATACCAACAATCTTTACTGGTCGGCTGATGGAAGCAAACCAAATATTGGAACGATGCTTCATCCCACTGAAAAATACAATGTGAATCCTCAATTTTCAGAAAAGAGGAAAAAAGTAAGTCATTATTCGCTGAACCGAAAAAGTCCTGCGATTGATGCCGGAAATAATCTCAATGGGAAATACACCACTGATTTTATGGATCAACCTGTACCTTCAGGCAAAGGGACCGATATCGGGGCTTTCGAATTTCAAAAAAGGTAGCCGAATCACTGTGTTTATATGATCATTTTTTTGCTATTTTGGGACTGAAAAATTTACCTTTAACCAAATGAAATCAAACTTAAAAATACCCATCCTAATTTTTCTTTTCTTCAGCTTTTTTACCGTTTCAGCACAGTCTCCCTTCACCAAAGGAGTGAACCTTACCGGATGGTTTGGATCTTCAAGTGCCCGTTCTGTTCCGTTTACCAAATTCACCAAAAAGGATATTCAGGATATAAAAAGCCTCGGTTGTGATGTGATCCGTCTGCCTATTACGCTTCACTACATGACCAACGGTGCACCGGACTATACGATTGACACCCTGTTTTTCAATTACCTCGATCAGGTGATTGACTGGACAGAAGAGCTGCAAATCAATCTGATCATTGATAATCATACCATTGAAGTAGCTAAATCGAAAACAGTAGAAGCCCCGCTGCTTAAAATCTGGCCGCAAATGGCCAGACATTACAAGAATCGTTCAAATTCTGTTTTTTATGAAATACTGAATGAACCGAATACTTTATTGGCAGCTGACTGGGCAGTCATTCAGGCTAAAGTAGTTGATTCGATCCGGGTGTATGATACCAAACATACCATTTTGGTGACTGGTGCCGATTGGGGTGGAATTTACGGAATGACTGCACTGAAGAAATTAAAAGACCCGAACCTGATTTATTCTTTTCACTTCTACGATCCAATGTTGTTTACTCATCAGGGAGCTTCTTGGACTTCTCCTTCTATGATTGATTTGGTTGGAGTACCTTTTCCATACGATGCTGCCCGGATGCCAAAGTGTCCCACGTCGCTCAAAGGAACCTGGATTGAAAGCAGCTTAAGTTCAGCCTATCGGAACGATGGCACAGCAGCGCGACTGAAAAGTTCCCTTGATGCAGCCATTCGTTATGCAACGGCCAATGGAGTGAAAATATTTTGTGGCGAAATGGGTGTTTATACTATGAATAGTCCGGTTTTAGATCGGGTGGAATGGTATAAAACGGTTGCCGGCTATTTGACTGAAAAATCAATACCATGGACCATGTGGGATTACCAGGGCGGTTTTGGACTTTTCAACAAAGGTTCCAATGAAGTTTTTGAATACGACGTCAACCGGCCAATGGCAGAAGCAATGGGCTTTACGCCACCACCTTTTAAGCAATATGTTTTTAAAGCCGATTCGGTACCATTTAATATTTATTCTGATTTCCCGGGTGAAAATGTGCAAATGGGTATTCCCGGAGGTATTGCAGATGTTTTCTCAGCTGGAGCCTATCAGGGGGATTATTGTGTTTATCTGACCGATCTTCCGCAATACAACGCAATGGATTTTAAATTTAAATTCACGAAAGATTTGTCAAAACTGGTAGCCGCAAATTATACGGTCGATTTTTGGTTTAAAGCCGATTCGCCCGGTTCCAGTGTTGTTTTGCGATTGCTTGATACCAAAACCAGCGATCCGAAAGATCATCCCTGGCGCAGAGATTTTACGCTCAATCCTGCCGTTGCTCCCTTTGATGGCCAATGGCATCATGTCCAGGTTCCCCTGAAAAATTTTCGGGATGCCGGATCCTGGGATGGCAGCTGGTTTAATTCCACCAATTCGTTTGATTGGAAAGCAGTTGGGAATTTTCAGATTGTCTCAGAAAACATGGCCCTGACCGGAAAGAAATTCTGGTTCGATGATATTCGGATCAATGGAACTCCGTTGACGGGAATAGCAGAAAATTCCTCTGCAAATCATATTCAGGCAAAAGCTTTTCCAAATCCTTTTACTGACGGAACGAGCATTGAATATGAGCTTTCTGAATCGTCCTTTGTAAATATAAGTATTTACGACCTTACCGGAAGGAAAATTTCTGTTCTGGTTGATTCGAAAGAGACACAGGGAAAGCATCAAATTCAATGGAATCCTCTCCAAAAAGGACTTTCAAAATCAGGAAACGGAATTTACCTGTGCAAGATCACCACTTCAGCAAAAACCGAACTGTTGAAACTGGTTTCTCAGGATTGAAAATTCACGAATTGAAATTCAGGATAGAAGAAAAGTTCAGGAAAATCGATGCATTGCTGAATTTGTATTTTCGGTCAGGCAAAAATGTTTACTTTTAGAGCCGCAGAATTGCATTGAAAAAACATTCTCAATTGGCAATAATTGAAGGTTTTTCAAGTTTAACTAAGAATGCAATTGCTGAGAAAATTAAACGAAACGAATGAGTCAAACTGTACTTTCAATCATTATTCCAGCCTATAACGAAGAAAGAACCATTTCTTCGATCCTTGGCAAAATTTCTGAAGTTAAATTGATTGGCACGATAGAAAAGGAAATCATTGTCGTGAATGATTGTTCTAAAGATCAGACTGTTGCTGCCGTCGAGCTGTATATTTCGGCCAATCCTGAAGTGAATATCAGGCTTTTTCACCAAGCGGTGAACAAGGGAAAAGGAGCTGCAATTCACCGTGGAATTGCCGAAGCTACCGGCGATTACCTGATTGTTCAGGATGCCGATTTGGAATACGATCCACGCGAATACAATGATTTGCTCAAACCCATCATCGAAGGTTTTGCCGACGTCGTTTTCGGTTCCCGTTTTTCAGGCGGAAATCCGCACCGTATTCTTTTCTTCTGGCATTCCATCGGGAATAAACTGCTCACTTTCACGTCGAACATGTTTTGTAATCTGAACCTGACCGACATGGAAACCTGCTACAAATTATTCAAATCAGAAATTATCAAATCGATTTTGTTGAAGGAAAACCGGTTTGGATTCGAGCCGGAAATAACGGCTAAAATTGCCCGGATCCCGAACATCAGGATTTATGAAGTAGGTGTTTCTTATTACGGACGAACTTATGCCGAAGGAAAAAAGATTAGCTGGAAGGACGGCCTCCGTGCATTTTATGTCATTTTGAAGTATAATTTATGGGCAAGATAACAAATAAGAATACTGAAATCACGGATGTTTTAGGGTACTCAACCCTCGCCAGTATTTCGGGTGCCGACAAGTTTAACCGCTGGATGTATGATTCCATCAGGCCTTATTGCAAAGGCAGGATATTGGAAATAGGTGGCGGAATAGGAAATATTTCGGAGTGTTTTCTGAATGAAGGCGACCGGCTCATGATTTCTGAAATGCAGTTGGAATATTGTGAAATTATCCGGAAAAGGTTTGAAAATCATCCGAATTTGCAAGGTGTAATCGCAATGGATATTGTTGATCCGGAGTTTGATTTGAAATACGCTTCGCTGTTTGGAAGTTTTGATTCCGTCTTTGCATTGAATGTGGTTGAACACATTGAAGATGACCGGAAAGCTATTTCAAATTGCAAAAAGTTGCTTAAACAAGGTGGTCATTTAGTCATTCTGGTACCTGCTTTTCAATCACTTTTTAACCATTTCGATACGGCATTGGGGCATTTCAGACGGTACACGGCCAGATCGCTTCGCCCGGTTTTCGAGGTAAACCAAATTCCGATCGTTCACTTTCACTATTTTAACCTGATTGGAATGGCAGGGTGGTGGGTGAGTGGATCGTTACTCCGGAAAAAAATCATTCCTGAAGGTCAGATGAAATTGTATAATTTCTTTGTACCGGTATTCCGGATCATCGATAAAATTACCAGCAAATGGCTTGGGTTGAGTGTAATCATGGTTGGGAAAGTTGAATAAATTCTGAAAAATGAGTGAAACGAACCAATTGGAGATTAGAAAATTGATCAGATATGGCTGGATCTTTCTGGTTGCAGGATTGATAATCAATTACATCTACCGGATGGTTTTTCATTCCATTCCGATTGATAAAATCATTGTCGGTTCCGATATGGAAGGTTACTATCAATACCTGTTTCATTTTTTTGTCAAGGATTGGTCACTTTTTGACCGGATGCCCTGGACTGTTCCATTCGGTGAAGGTAAAACCTTGAGTATGTTCACCTGCGGGATCGCAATATTATGGTCGCCTTTTTTCCTGATGGCTCATTTAATCAGTATTTTCAGCGGGCTTCCAGCCGATGGTAAAACTGGTCTCTATTATGGTTTTATATTGGTTGGTGGTATTTTTTATACTTACATCGGACTGGTTTTCATCTATAAGTTTCTTCGCGAATTCTTTGAGCATAAAGTCAGTCTGATCACCACCTCACTTTTCTTTTTAGCCACCAATGTATTCTTTTATTCGGTGCTTCTTGGAGCAGGAATGTCGCATATTTATTCTTTTTCGATGATTGCCATTTACCTGTATTACTGCAATCAGTTTTCGAAAGACAGCTCGCTTAAGAATCTTATTTTTCTTGGAGTTCCTTTTGCTATGGCGGTTTTGATTCGTCCGACCAATATGATTTCAGGATTGTATCTTTTCCTTTATGGCGTGAGCAATTGGACAACTTTCAAGGAAAAGTTTTTCTTCTGGGTGAAAAATTACCGGGCAATTATCGGCTTGCTTGTGATCGGAATAATTGTCTTTATTCCGCAAATGGCCTACTGGCATTTTGTAACCGGTAAATTTTTGGTGTACTCATATCAGGAATATGGATTCCCGAATTGGAATGCCCCGAAATTCGGTGTTGTGCTTTTTGGAAAATACAATGGCTGGCTCACGTATACTCCGATTGTCTGGTTTGGTCTGACCGGTCTGTTTATTCTGCTATGGCGGAAACAGATGAATAGTCTGTCGGTACTTTTGATCCTGATTGTTAGCGTTTATATTAATGCAAGCTGGTGGGTTCCGACTTTTGCAGCAGCAGTTGGACAGCGGGCGATGATTGACTATTTGCCACTTCTGGCCATTCCGATGGCTTTTGTAATTAATCAAATCAGGGAAAGGTCGAAAGCGGTAAGAATTGCTTTGGGAATAGTTATTCTTTTGTTTGTATTCTACAATATTCAGTTTGGCTTCCGATATGATTCAGGCATGTGGTGGGATTCGCCGATGAGCTGGACGAAATTCTGGACTACACTGAAGTTCTAATCTTGCTCTATCAGATTCGTATCCGAAATCAGGTAATTTGGCCGTCGTTTGTTTTCAATGAACAGCTTTCCAAGGTATTCGCCAATAATACCAAGCATCAGCAGGTTAATTCCACCAATGAAAAGAACACTGAAAATGACCGATGTCCAACCAGTTATAGCCCGATCGGTAAAAATGTGGATATAGGCAGCGTACAGTCCGTAGATAAACGACACCATTGCAATAACTGATCCCAGGTAAATCGAAATTTTCAGAGGTTTCACGCTAAAAGCAGTCACTCCGGTGGTGGCGAACTTCAGCATTTTCTGGAAAGTATATTTGGTCGTTCCGGCAAAGCGTTCGTTTGCAGTAAATGGAACAATGGTCTGCCTGAATCCCATCCACGGAATTATTCCTCTGAAAAAAAGATAATTCTCATTGAAAAGTTTCAGTTGTTTCAATACTTTTTTGTCGATCAGGCGAAAATCGGCCATGCCGTTTTCGATGTTCACATCCGATAATTTCCGCATGATCTGATAGAAAATGCGGGAGGATATTTTTTTTGAAAATGAAATGCTTGCATGATCGTTCCGCATGGTATTCACGATTTCAAAACCTTCTTCCCATTTGGCAATCAGTTCAGGAATTACTGCTGGCGGGTGCTGTAAATCAGCGTCAAGGCTGATGGCGCAATCTCCGGAAGCAAAATCGTAACCGGCTTTCAATGCGTTCTGATGCCCGAAATTCCGTGAAAATGAAATGTATTTAATGGCGGGATTGGATTTGGCCAGGGATGTGATAATCCGGAACGTGTTGTCGCTGCTTCCGTCATTCACATAAATTATCTCGAAGGAATAGGTTTCAGGTAAACACCTGATCAGCGTTTGATTGAAAGTTGTCAGACTTTCTTCCTCATTGAAGCAAGGTACAATAACGGATATTTTTCTTCCTGATTCCATTTATTATCTATTATTTTGTAAATATACTTTTATTTGTAAAACAATAATCCAACAATATGGAAGATTTCAGAAAGGGCCAATTACTGACTCTTATACTTAGTATTGCAGTCTTGTTTCTGTTTTTTGGTCCTTTGCTGAAAGATCCCAATCACGTTTATTTCTCACCTTCAGGCGATGGTTTGAAAACCTATACCGGAGCTATTTATCACCTCGAACATGATTCAACGCTGTTTCGGATGAATGCCTTGAATTATCCCTATGGTGAAATGGCTTTTTTTACCGATTGTCAGCCTATGATCGTGAATCCGGTGAAGATTCTGAGCCATATCGGAATCGATTTCAGACCATACATTGTTGGAATTATTAACCTGTTTATGCTTCTTTCCATCGTTCTTGGAGCCTTTTTTATCTGCCTTATTTTTCTTGAATTGAATGTTTCCTGGTGGTTCGCATCCATTGCTTCGGTTGGAATTGCCATGCTTTCGCCACAAATCGGGCGAATGGGCGGGCATTTTTCACTCAGTCATATTCTTTGGCTTCCCATGCTCATCTGGCTTTTGATGAAGTTCGACAAAAATAAAACCTATTTGTTGTCAGCAATTATTGGTCTGGTCACCTTTCTGGCTGCAGGTATGCACATGTACTTTTTCGCTTTGTTTGGTTTTTTGTTTCTGTTCTACTGGGTAAACTGCCTGTACACCAAACAATTCAATTTCAGAAATTACCAATGGCTGATTCACCTGTTTATCCAGCTGATTCTCCCGCTGATATTGGTGAAACTCATTGCCGGATCGAATGACGGAATTATTGACCGGACTACCCATCCCTGGGGATTCATGACCTACAAGGCTAATCCAGCTTCGGTTTTACTGCCTTTGCATAAACCGTATGCCCGCTTTCTGATGGAAATAAAGCTTTTTAGAACCTTTGACTGGGAAGCTTTTGCTTTTATAGGTTTGGTTTCACTCGTTGGATTTATTTCAGGAATAGTGAAAATGGTTCAGCGAATCCGGAAAAAACAATCCTGGTGGAAAGTTTCCGATCACAAGCTGATTACCGTTTTCTTTTGGGCTTCTGTGGCTTCACTGTTGCTCTCGTTCAGCATTCCATTCAATTTGGGATTGATGTTTTTGCTTGATTACCTGGGGCCAATCCAGCAGTTGCGTGCCTTGGCGCGGTTTTCCTGGTTATTCTATTACCTGATCAATATTCTGGTTTTTTATGGAATTTTCAGCTTGATGAAACGGAAACTACCCATGAAAATATTGGCAATTCTGGCACTGGCTTTTCTCCTATATGACGGATATCTGAATATCAATGAATATACGTCGCGTTTAAATAACCGTGTTCCGGAGTTGAAAGATAAAGCCAATACTGCTCCTGAGAATGCATGGGTTTCGCTCATTGATAAAAATAAGTTTCAGGCGATTTTACCGCTTCCATATTTCCATGTGGGTTCAGAGAATGTCTGGCTGGAACCCAAATGCGATATTCTTAGACAATCATTTATCGTTTCGCTAAAAAGTGGTTTGCCTTCGATGGGAGTGATGCTGAGCCGCACTTCATTGTCGCAAACCTACAAAAGTCTTGCCCTGGTGAGCAATCCGGTTTCTCCTTATCCGATCAAAAAAGATCTTCCCAATAAAAAACCGCTGCTTTTAATGGTCGATAACTGCAACGATCTTACCATTCCTGAAAAGAATCTGGTTCAACATTCAGTACTGGTTTGGAAAGGGCCTAAATTTGACTTCTACGAGCTTCCGCTTGCACAACTTGATACCATTGCGCTACAAGGTGAAAAACAGTTTAATAAAGAGATGCAGGCTGTTTATACCCGGTCAGATTCAACGCTGTTATTTTATACCGGTTTTGAATCGAATTCTCAGACCGAAACCTTTGACGGATCCGGGGCTTTTTCGGAAGATATTACCGATTGGAAACGGATTGCAGAACCAATCCTGAAAAACGGAAAACCCGGAGATGCCTGTGAAGTCCTGTTTTGGGCAAAAGGTTATCAAACCGATCTGATGGCGCGCACAATCTTCGAGTTCAACCAGAAAACCGGTGATCAGACCGTCGATTACAAATACGACCAGTTTCAGCATTATTATTGCTCGCTAAAAGATGGCTGGATGCGAATCCGGATTCCGTTTGTCCTGAAATCAGATCACGATCAGGTGATGTTGTCTGTTCGCAATGCTGAGCTGAAAAATTTCAAACTGCTGGTTGATGATGTTGTTATTCGGAAGCAGCCTTAACCAATTTGTAAACCGCTTCATTGGTAGTTTCGTTGAAGAACGTCCGGACTAATTCATATTGCTCCGGAAAATAGGCTTTTGTGTCTGCAAAGAATACATCCTTCAGGTTGTTGTTTTCCAGGTAGATGTAAACTGGTCTTGTGGTTTCTTTAATATTTGGTTCATTTCCCCAGAAATTCACGGTTTTATCCCAGGGATAATAAATGTAAGTGTCGGGAAAAAGTTTGGCTAAAACCGGTTTAAAGAATTCCTTTTGCTTGCCGGCCCAGCCATAACTGCACATCAGCGCATATTCAGGAGAGGGGCAACCGTAGCCACCCGGAAGCAGAAACTTTACCGCATCTTTTTCAAGGTTTGCCATGTAATTTAATGCAGGCATCTTTTTTGTTTTTTCCTGATCCAGGCTGGAGGAAAGACTTTGAATCACAGGAATCTGATTTCCAAAATAGAATGATAGAAATACAATTACAACTATTGGAGGACTTCTGAATTTCGAAAATGACGGACTTAATGACTTTAGAAATTCAAGGATCATTATTAATGAAACCGGAAATAACATGATCGCCGGAATGAAATACCGGGATTCGAATTGCTTGCATACGATGGCTATCTGAATGAAAACAGCGCAAAGTATTGCCAGCGAAATCCGCTGAAGAAGTCCTTTTTGCTTTTCTTTTTTGTGAAAGAATGATACAATGAGGACAACTGCAAGTATCAGTATTACCTTGATGAAATCACCATTTTCAATCCAAAGGCTATTGAAATTTGGAAGCACTGTATTCCAGTTGACAATATTGCTGTCGCCTTTGCCATATTGCCCGCTGTGAAGAAAAAGTCCCTTGATCCATCCCCAGAAAATATTGATTTGAAGCGTAACCGGTAATGCCATTACAAAGAATGCGCTGACAGCGGTTGCCGAATAACGAAACCGGTCTTTCCAGGTTTCAAGAAGAATCAAAGGGATGATCCACAGCGGAAAATAAGTGAGTTTAATCGATAATCCGAATGCCGAAATCAGTCCAAACCATATCCATTTTTTTTGAGGCTGTTCTTCTTTGGGCAGGAAAATCATTTTGAGGATCAACAAACTTAAGAGCATAACCGGAATTGGCATCAGGTTTTCAGGTGTAATCCGTCCGATGTTTCCGAAAATAATGTTGGTAAAAAGCGGTGACAGCTGCAAAAGGATGGAGTAGGAGAGGCTGTTTGTTATTTTGAAAGCTGCTTTTCCGGCCCAATACATGAATGCGGTAACCACTCCGGTCAGGACCAGATTCAGGATGCGAAGGTAAAGATCGGCATTGGCCAGAACGTCTTCGTTGAATGGAACCTGATGATTCCGGAGATAGTACAAACCTCTGAATACGAGCGCTGCCAGATATTGAAGTGGTGTGCCCGGATTATCAATGTGCCCGAGCATCAGTTTGCCATTGGCCACACTCAATCCGCTGATAAAATAAATGTACTCCGGATCAGCAGAACGAAGTGAATAAAGTCCGATAATTTGATGAATATAACTTCCCAGAAAAAAGTAGGCCAGAGGAGCTAGAAGTAAAAGCAACAACTTTTTGGAATTCATTGATGCTAATTTTTAAAGATTCTAAAATTCATAATTCCCCATTTCTGGATTCTGAATTGTAAGGAGGTTTTTAGCACGCCCAAACCATAAATTGAACTGTTTTTGATGTTGATGCTCGATGCATCGTCGAAATATTTGGTTGGACAGGTTATTTCGGCTATTTCGAAACCAGCAAACCAGATCTGTGCCAGCATCTGGTTGTCGAATACGAAGTTGTCGGAATTGGCATTGTAGTTCACTTTTTCGAGCACTTCGCGCGAGAATGCCCGATAACCGGTATGATATTCCGAAAGTTTGGCACCCATTAAAATGTTTTGGAATAAGGTTAACAGACGGTTGGCAATATACTTGTACCAGGGCATTCCACCGGCTAGTGCACCTTTCCCCAAAATACGCGAACCAAGTACCACATGATACAAATCATTGGCAATCAGATGAACCATCGATGGAATCAACTTGGGTGTGTACTGATAATCGGGATGAAGCATGATCACAATGTCGGCACCTAATTCCAAGGCTTTGTTGTAGCATGATTTCTGGTTTCCGCCATAACCCTTATTTACTTTGTGCTCTACAATATGCTTTATTCCAAGTCGTTGTGCTTCCCTTATTGTTTCGTCCTTACTTTTGTCGTCCACCAGAATTACTTCGTCAACTATCGTGAAATCAATTTCCTTGTATGTAATTTCAAGTGTTTTTGCTGCATTGTAAGCTGGAAGAACCACTGCAACCTTTTTGCCGTTTATCATTCGTATTTTTTTTCTGTAAATATAGATTGATTTAATTACATCGAAAAGTATGTTGAGGAAAGATGTGTCATAAAAAAACCCTGATTGAAGGATAGAAGAAAATCAGACCGGAGTCGAAATTTCAGCACGCCATGACATTAACGTAAACTATCCGCAATCAGAGTTTTTGTTCTTTTAACTGATTTAATACAGTTGTGGGAATATAACAACATTAGCGCCAACTTGTTTACAGATTTCAATTCAATGGCATGCATTATTTCTTTGGAAATCCAACAGATTGGGACAGTATTATTTTCTGATTCGGCTTCAATTGCAATTTTTCCTGAAGAGCCTCTTTATTGATCCAACCTCTGATCACTGCTCCCAGTCCTTCTGAAGCACAGAAAAGGTAAACATTCTGGGAAATAAATCCCACATTGGAATACGATGCCAAAGGTTCAGCAGTCAGGTCTTTCTGATCGGTCCGGGATAAATCGGTAACATATACCAGGTTGATTGCAGCGGTTGCCACGTAAGCCTGTTCTCCGCAGACCGACCGAAAATCTTCATCAGAAATTAGTTCAAGTAAATGACCTTTTGGAACATATTTAAATGCTCCGTGAGCAGTAACGACATAAATATCAATTTCCTGATTGTTATTCGACGAAGGAGCCGTGTGTTTGTCACTTTCTTCGCGGTTAATGCCAAATGCAGCCCAAAGAAGGTTGGATAAGGTTTGTTCCGGAAGGTCCTTGTCTGTAAAATCACGGGTTGAGCAGCGTTTGTCAAGCGCTTCCATCAATGGCATTCCGCCTTTCCTCACTGGCGGCAAAAGCTGTTTTGTTTTTGGTTGGGAAATAACCGGTGCACACAAAAAAAGTAAAAACAGAAGGGTAAGATACCGTTTCATGGCTTTAAATTTTAATGGTTGGGTAATGCGTAGTTTAAAACATCTTCCTTTAAAATTATTTTGTCACACAAAATGATTAGCCGTTCAATTACATTCCTGAATTCGCGGATATTGCCGGTCCATCTCATTTTCTGAAGTTCGGTGATGGCATCCGGTTCAATCGATTTTTGCGGAATACCATATTCGGTGCAAATCAAATCGATGAAATATTCGCACAGAGACGGAATATCTTCGGTGCGTTCGTTCAAATCAGGAACGTGAATGAGAATGACACTCAGCCGATGGTATAAATCTTCGCGGAAATTGTTTAGCTCAATTTCGCGTGAAAGATTTTTATTGGTTGCCGCAATTACACGGACATCCACTTTTATTTGTGTATCGCCACCGACGCGGGTAATCACGCTTTCCTGCAAAACACGCAATACCTTGGCTTGTGCGGATAGACTCATGTCGCCGATTTCATCCAGGAAAATTGTTCCTCCGGTAGCCTGTTCAAACTTGCCTTTTCGTTGTTTGATTGCTGAAGTGAAAGCTCCTTTTTCGTGACCAAATAATTCGCTTTCGATTAATTCTGATGGAATTGCGGCGCAGTTTACCTCAACGAACGGCTCTTCAGACCGGTTGCTTTTTTCGTGAAGCAGCCGTGCGACAAGTTCTTTACCTGTCCCGTTCGAACCGGTTATCAGAACCCGTGCATCAGTGGTGGCTACACGGTCGATCATGTCTTTAACTTTTTGAATGGCCAATGAATTACCAACCATATCAAAGCGTTTTCCAACTTTTTTTCTCAACACTTTGGCCTCAGTAATCAGGATGGATTTATCCATGGCATTCCGGAGTGTGATGAGTAAGCGGTTCAAATCAAGTGGTTTTTCGATGTAATCAAAAGCTCCTTTTTTAATCGATTCGACTGCTGTATCAATGTTTCCGTGCCCCGAAATCATAACCACCGGAATGTCGGGTTTAATTTCCCCGATCTTTTGCAGAACTTCAATTCCGTCCATAACAGGCATTTTGATGTCGCACAAAATGACATCAAAATCGTTTGTTTTGAGCAGTTCCAAAGCGGTGAAACCATCTTCGGCCAGTTCAACCCGATATTTTTCGAATTCTAAAATGTCTTTTAGGGTGTTGCGAATGCTGCGTTCATCATCAATAACCAAGATTCTTGACATACCGGAAATTTGTTAATCATTAATTTTGCACGAATTTAGCTGAAAATAAGTTCGTATAAAATACCTTCGCGCAAAGCGTAGTCGGTTTGATGAATTTTCTGAATTTTTAATCGGTCAATCACCAGTTTGATGAAGATGACCGAAGGTACAATCATCTCAATCCGGATCGATTCCATGCCTTTCATCTCTATTCTGTCAGCAATAGAAGATTCAATCAGCTGTTTGTAAATCCGACCGAAATCGCTCAGTTTCAATTCCTGGCTGATCCTGTTTTTCGAACCCGGATCGGTCTGATCAATTATATCAGCCAGCGTGTCGAAAGCTCCTGAACATCCGATTAAACGAGTTAATCCGAGTCCATTTGTTCGTTTCCATAACGAATCAAGGCCGCTTTCAAAATAGGTTCGGATTTGGATAATTTCTTCCGGAGTAATAGGATTTGACGGAGGTATTTGATCGATGATTCGCGCCATTCCCAGTGGAAAACTTTGTTTCCAGATTGGCGCACCTGCTTCAGTTAGTATAAATTCGTTGCTGCCTCCACCTATGTCGAGAATGATGAAATGATCTTCAATTTCTCCGAAGGCCAGTTTTACGCCTTTAAAAATCAAATCGGCTTCCTTTTCTCCGGAAATAACCGACAATTCGACGCCGGTTTTTTCTTTTATCTCATGCAGAAACCAATCCTGATTTATAGCTTCCCTGATGGCAGAAGTTGCAAGTGCCACAATATGAGACGTGTTGTAATTTTTGATTATTTCCAGTTGTTTCTGAATTGCTTGTACTGCACGTTCCAATCCATCTTCGGTGAGCAGATTTTTATCGAGTCCTTTCTTTCCGAGTTTGACAACCTCTTTTCCTTGATATAGAATTTGAGAAGATTGCTTGTTATAGCCTGCAATCAGCAAATTACAGGTATTGGTTCCCAAATCGATGATTGCTATTCGGTTGTTCATAAAATCTGACTCAATGAGGTGTTGATTTGAAATAATATACTATTTCTATTTCATTTCAGGATAGAATCGGATCCCAATCCGGTCAATATGTTGTAAAAGGTCATTGTGGCTGATGCTGTGGTAATTGAGTATATCGAATTTATATGGCAAGGAGGTTTCTTCGTTTAACTGAAAGCTGATTCGGGAAATGATTTCGGGATTAAGCGAGTTTCCTTTTAATGCAATGTCCACATCACTGCCATGTCGGTAATTTCCCTTGGCACGGCTGCCAAACAGATACGCTTCGTCAATTTCCGGATGTTGTTTTAGTACTGAGGTGATTATTGTAATGTCATTATGGACGAAGCCTCCGAAGTTATTCATTGATTTTCTTCTTTAATGTTTCGTAGAGAGAGGCAAGTACCGGAAAATATTTTTCATGGATTAATACTTCTACTTCGGTTGCTTTGTCTTCATCGTATGTGTGGGCTGTTAAATTTCGATCAAGTAACAAATCCATCCATACGTGGCCGTCTTCAATCAACCCCACTTCAAAGGCTTTTTTCAATGCGCCACGTGGTGATTTTACGTCAGAAAAACCCTGTTCTTCGAGGTAATCTTTTAAGGTATTCCAGGCCAGTTCGTAACTCATTTCAAAAAACTGGATGATGCCTGCTTTTTGCAGCAAATCGGGATTCTCAATCTGTAAAGCTTCTTCCAAATGCCCGATTGCTTTTTCGAAATTTTGAAACCGTTGTTTCCACCGTATGTCGCTGTATTCCATGATTTAAATTTTGAAAAGTACAAATAAGGAAGCAACTTTATAATTGCCACAAGTTACTTCATTTAAAGTGATTTTCAAATTATCTGAAAAGAGAATAACTTAATAATTGGTTTTCAATTGCTCTTTCGCAGTTGTTGAAATACGAAAAGGCCAGTTACTACCAGCCTTTTCGTGTATCGTATATTTTTTGGGATATTAAAACAATCCTTCAATCGATAAATAACGTTCGCCTGTATCGTAGGCAAAAGTGAGGATTTTTGAACCCACAGGCAGTTCTGAAATCTTTTTGGCCACTGCGGCCAGCGAAGCTCCTGAAGAAATACCTACAAATAAACCTTCTTCTTTCGCTGCACGACGGGCAAAATCGAATGCTTCATCTTTAGAAACCTGGATTGTTCCATCCAACAGCTCTTTTTTCAGGTTGACCGGAATAAATCCTGCGCCAATTCCTTGAATCGGGTGAGGTCCGGGATTTCCGCCACTGATAACAGGCGATAATTCGGGTTCAACAGCAAACGATTTCAGGTTTGGAAAGCTTTTTTTCAATACCTCAGTGACTCCTGAAATATGTCCTCCGGTACCAACACCTGTAATGATGTAGTCAAAGCCTTCAGGAAAATCAGTCAGAATTTCCTGTGCAGTATTCTGCTTGTGTGCTTCGATATTTGCTGCGTTGTCAAATTGCGAAGGAATCCATGCATCAGGCGTTTCGGCTGCCAGTTCGTTTGCTTTGGCAATTGCGCCTTTCATTCCCAGTTCACGGGGAGTCAAAACCAATTCGGCACCGTAAGCGGTGAGAATCCGGCGGCGTTCAACACTCATCGATTCAGGCATCACCAAAATCAGTTTGTATTTTTTAACTGCAGCAACCAAAGCCAGGCCGATTCCGGTATTTCCTGAAGTAGGTTCAATCAATATGCTTCCGCTTCTCAGAATGCCTTTTGCTTCAGCATCTTCAACCATTGCAAGGGCAATACGGTCTTTGATGCTGCCGCCCGGATTGGTTTTTTCTAACTTGATAAACACTTCGTATCCGGCTGGATACAGGTTGTTGATTCTTACCAGCGGACTATTGCCAATGGTTTCCAGAATGTTGTTTACTTTCATCGTATTGTCTTTTTTAGGGTTATAAACAAAAAAAGCCTCCCGGGGTTCGGAAGGCTTCGATATTTTATCTCATTTTTTTGTTTCAAATCTTAGTTGAAAGCATACCTTCTCCAGTCTGTTCTGAACAGCAGCACATATACATGGTAAAAGAATTTGCTTTCATTTTTATTATTTTAATGTTGCAAGTATAAGAAAAAAAACAAATTAAATATGTTTCAGTCTTCTATTTTAATTTTTATAGAACAACCACTTAACAATTTCTTTAAGGTTCACTTTTTTGCCGTACATCAAAATTCCGGTCCGGTATATTTTTCCTGCGATCCAGATGCACCCCAGAATGGAACCTAAAAGTAAAATCATGGATAAAATGATTTGCCAGACTGGTACCCCAAAAGGTATCCGAACCATCATGATTACCGGCGATGTGAGTGGAACCATTGACGCCCAGAAAGCGAGTGAGCCTTCCGGATTTTTGGCAACGGCAAACAGGATGATTATCGAGAAAATTAATGGCATCATAACTGGCATCATCATCTGTTGCGCGTCTTCGTCGCTATCGACTGCTGAGCCAATAGCTCCCATGAGCGAGGCATACAAAATGAACCCTCCGATGAAATAGAAAAACAGCGAGAAGATGATCAGCGGAATATTCAGGTTGCCGATTAATTGCAGGATTTCGAGAGTTGCATTTTTCTGTACAGGAGAAGTTGCTGCCAACTGATCCATTCCCGGCGTCGCCATTATATTTTGGGCCTGAACAACCGTTTCAGCCGATCCGTGGCTGATAAATGCAGTGACTCCGGTGGTGATTGCAGAACCAAGGATCAGCCAAATTGCAATCTGAGTCAGACCAACTAATCCGATACCGACAATTTTTCCGAAGAGAAGCTGAAAGGGTTTTACTGATGAAATAATCACTTCCACAATCCGGCTCGATTTTTCTTCCATAACGCCACGCATCACCATGGTTCCATAGATGAATACAAACATATAGATCAGGAAACCTGCTGCATATCCAATGGCCATGGCTATTTCAGTCGAACTTTTTACTGCTTCGCCTTTTTCGCCCAGCTTGATTGTGTCCAGTGTGATGTTGGTTTTTGTGGCAGCCAGTTTCTTTTCCAGGTCAGGTACGCCGGTTGCATCAACAACCTGTTTCCGTTTTTCGCCTTCGATTATATTTTCAATACGGCTGCTAACCAGGTTTTTAATGTCAAAAGTAACTTGCTTATCCGATATCATTTCGGCCCGGTTGATGGTCAGGATATTTTCCGGAACATGAAGCATTGCATAATACTTTTTAGAGTCAAATTTTTTGCTCAGATCTTTAAATTCTTGTTCCGGGATGTAATGAAACTTGGTAAATTCATTGCTTTCCAACCGGTTCAGAATGAGTCCGGTAGGATCATAAACCGCAATAGTGCGCTCTTCCTTGTCGTCCATCATGGCCAGATAGGTTGGCAAAATGGTCAGTGCGGCCATAAACAGTGGCACCAGAAGCGTCATGATAATGAACGATTTTTTCTTTACCCGGGTCAGGTATTCGCGCTTGAGTATTAGAATGGATTTGTTCATGGCTTACAGTTTGATTGCACGGTTATTTTCTTCAACTACATGGATAAAAACATCGTTCATGCTTGGAATCAATTCCTTGAATGAAACGATTTCAAATTGATTCATGAGTATTTTTAAAAACTCATTGTTCGAATGACCGTTCAGGAGCTGGACTTTCATCTGCTTCAATTGTGTCTTTTCATCGAGCTCAAGTATTTTCAGATAATTTCCGTAATCTTTTTGTATATCAGGTGTTTCGCCACGGAACTCAATTTCGAAGGTATTCGACTTGAATTTTTCCCTGACCTCGTCAATTTGTCCGTCCAGGATTTTCTTCGATTGGTTGATAAGGGCAATGTGGTCGCAAATTTCCTCAACGGATGGCATATCGTGTGTCGAGAAAATAATCGTGGTGCCATTCTTTTTCAAATCGAGAATTTCATTCTTGATGAGGTTGGTGTTGATCGGGTCGAAACCGCTGAAAGGTTCGTCGAATATCAGAAGTCTGGGCTGGTGAATAACCGTGGTAATGAACTGAACTTTTTGGGCCATTCCTTTCGAAAGTTCCTCGACTTTTTTGCCCCACCAAGCCTGGATTTCGAATTTCTCGAACCAGATTTTCAGGTTTTTCAGTGCATCGTTTTTCGACATCCCTTTTAGTTGAGCAAGGTAAAGTGCCTGCTCCCCAACCTTCATTTTTTTATACAAACCGCGCTCTTCGGGCAGATAACCAATCTGACTGACATCTTCCGATTTCATTGGTCTTCCTTCAAAGAATAATTCGCCGGTATCTGGTGCCGTAATCTGGTTGATAATCCGGATCAATGTCGTTTTTCCCGCACCGTTCGGACCAAGCAAACCAAAAATGGAAGCTTCCTTTACCGAAATGCTGACTGAGCTTAATGCCATGTAACCGGCATAGTCTTTTACAATGTTGTTCGCCTGAAATATTTCCATGGTTAATAATTTAAAACTTTTGTATTGGTATATTCAGAAGAAAAATAGTTACACTATTGAACAATTTATTATCACCTCAGCTCTCGTTTGGCTCCGCTGTAAACAAACTGAAATGCACACTTCCGTAACGCCGCAATTCTTTGAAATTCGGATGTTTGGAATAATCGAAAAGTGAGTTGTGTTCCAGAATAAACAGACCATCCGGTTTCAATAAATTATTTTTGAAAATCAGATCGGCAACTTCATTGAATTTTGGGTGATCGTAAGGTGGATCGGCAAAAATCAAATCAAATTGTTCGTGGATTCGTTTGGTGAAAACGAAAACATTTGTTTTTACTAACCGGATATGTTTTTCACCAAGCTTTTCAATCACTTCTTTGATGAACTGTACGTGCATCGGATTTATTTCTACGGCTGTTACATCTGTGCTTCCTCGCGAAGCCAATTCGTAACTGATGCTGCCGGTACCTGCAAACAAGTCGAGCGCTTTGATGGTTTCAAAATCAACCGAATTCTGAAGCACATTAAACAGGCTTTCCTTGGCCATATCGGTTGTTGGCCTGGCCTTAAATTTTTTGCCGGGATCAAAAACCCTGCCTCTGTATTTTCCTCCGACTATACGCATTGGTATGAATTTAATAAGCTTGCAAACTGATGTTTCTGAACTTTGTCGAAAATATTTCCATAGTTAAACCGGGATGAAGGTTTCAGAAACTGAACATTCCCAAGGTATTTTTTCAATTGCCTGACATATCCCGAATCATCGGCCAAAAAGCCGCTTAAAATGATCTCATCCTCCTGTGGATCGATTTGAAGATTGTGACAGACATTCAGTATATAGTACATGAAATCGGATTCGGTTTTAAAATAGAAACTGTTGTATAAGTTAATCTCAAAATTTTTTAAGGTGATCATCTGAACATATTTTTTTTCAAAATTGATCAGGACAGAATTGTTCTTCTCATTGCGTTGGTCATATGCAGATGCAAGTAATGGAATTGATTTGTGGCGGAACTCAAAATCGGTATATTTTCGGTTCAACCGAGTAGTCAGTTCCATTGGATAACTGTAGGCAATCGTATCATTACAGCCG
>CAIPKZ010000059.1 GCA_903865775.1 uncultured Prolixibacteraceae bacterium
CCCTGATTCCGATCGCCGAACGCCTGATATTCGTTGACGACGGCAAAGATGATCTGATCAGGCTTCAATTAAATCAGAAAGATTTCAAACCACGTGAGGAAGTGAAAATTGACCTCGAAGCTTTTCTTCCATCAGGAGATTCGGTTAATTCAACACTTTCGGTTGCTGTGGTAAACAAGAATTATTTCAGCGCATCGGGAAACAGCCAAAACATTAAAAGTTACCTGCTGATCGATTCCGATTTAAAAGGAGCCATTGAATCGCCAGCTTCGTACTTTATCCACGATGAACTTCGTACCAGTTCCGAAAAAATCGATTTGCTTATGATGGTAAATGGATGGAGCAGTTATTTGTGGAACGACATCGCAGCAGCTAAAATACCCAATCTGAAAGATTGGAACGATGCTGGAATTGAAATTAAAGGACTGGTAAAGAAACTACTGCTTGAAAAACCTGTTCCTGAAGCAAAAGTGGTTTTGGGGCCTTCAAGCGGTAGTTCCTTATTCGAAAAGACTACATCAGATTTGAATGGCCGGTTTAAATTCGAACGCATGTATCTCAACGATTCAACATTAATTATGCTGAATGCCAAGACAAAAGGAGGAAGTAAATTTACAGAAATCCGCTTGGATCCGATTTTCCCTTTGGATTCAACCTTGTCTCCTGGATTAATTAATAAGACAACTTTTGATATCGATCTGAACCGTAAGTTCATTGCTTATAACTCGAACCGGAGTATGAAAGAAATGGGATTTAATCCTGAAAAAGGAAGTATCTTGTTGTCAGATGTAGATATCATTGAAAAACGTATTCTCAAAGACGACGGTCATTTCAGGATTTACAGCATGCCCGATAATTCCTTAACCGTTTCAGAATCCGACTACACCTATACTAATATTTTTGATTACCTGGAAGGAAAAGTTCCTGGAATAACCGTTAACGGCGATCAGATTTCCATCCGGGGTGGAGGATCGCCTCTTTTCCTTTTGGATGGAATGGAAGTTTCTGATTTTCCACCTGGGAGCGGAAGTGATGTGAGGGAAATCAGGAGCATTCACATGAGCGAAATTGAGAAAGTAGAGATATTGAAAAGCGGTGTGAATATGGCCATATTCGGATCGAAAGGTGGCAACGGGGTGATTGCCATTTACCGAAAAACAACAGACCCAAATCATGGTGAGAGCCGATATATCAAAGGCCGGATCTCTCAAAGAATCAAAGGATTCTATCGCGAACGGAAATTCTATTCGCCCAAATACACGCTTGAAAACATTCACGATGAAATGCCCGACTACCGGCCAACCTTGTATTGGAATCCGGATTTAAGTTTTGTAAACGGCAAGTCAGCCATTGACTTTTTTACCTCGGACGATATTGCACAGTATCTGGTCTTTGTGGAAGGCATCAGTAAGAATGGAAAAATCTGCTTTGGAACAACCAGTTTTAAAGTCAACAAAAATTAAAAAACTATTGACGGGGGTGACTCAAAGTCACCCCGTCAATAATCAAGATTGCGCATAAACAGCAGCAAAGACAGGGGCAAAAGCTTCCAGCTTTGTTTTTCCGAATTCGGATGGTTTTTTCTTCAAATAGTCTGAAGCCATTTCACCGCTTCGCATGGCAGCGCCCATTTCAGCATAGTTTTTGGCGACATCTTCCGGTAATCCGGCCTGCAACATACCACCAATTGAATCTTCATCTTTGAAGTTTACCCAGGGAAGTTCAGGCTTTCCAATGGCATTACCAAGAGTGGCAGCCACTTCATTCGTAGTTTTCTCATCGCTGACAACGTAACGAATGCTCTTACCTTTGAATGAAAGGTTCTGCAATTCTTCAGCAGCAACTTCAGCAATATCGTCAGGATGAACCAATACGAGTGTTGCGGCTTCCCCATAATTTGCACCGATTATTCCCATGTGTTTTACCATTCCAACATTCGCTAAAAAGTTGTTATAGAAAAATCCTGGGCGCAGGTGTTTCACATTTACTTTATCCAGCGCATTCAGTTCTTTTTCAACATAATACAATCCACTAACCGGTCCGCAACCTTCAGGCATGTGAGCACCCATACTACTCAGGTTAACCACATTATTAACTCCGGAAGCATGAATAGCTTCAGCATAATTTTCTCCAATTCCGGCAATGAATTTCTTCCAGTTACCAGAGCCAAAATTAGGAGGCACCATAATGTAAACCGCATCAGCTCCTGTAAATGTTTTAGTCAGAAAATCGACATCTTCAACTGAACCGATCGCTGCTTTGGCACCCAATGCCTCGATTTGTGCAGCTTTTTCAGCTTTACTGCTCACTACAGTCACCTCATGACCTGCAGCCACTAATCTCTCAGCAAGTGGTTTGCTGATGTTTCCCAATGAACCTGTAACAACGTATTTCATGTGTTTTGTTTTTTTAATTGTTTCAATATTTGAACATTGAATTAGAATAAAAAGTTCATTCAAATTTTAGTTTTCATTGCCCTCCATTTGAATCAAAAATAATTACCAAATCATAGCCCATCATTTCATTCCGCACTATGCTAATACATGTCGGGGCTTTGCCCCTCTTGTGAGTGCAAGGTTCATTGATAAAAGGTCTGAAAGACCGACCGGTGACAGCACAGGGCGAGGCATAACGAAACCCTGTGATGACAATTAATTCATTCAAATGAATTAAATTAGGTAAACCAAAATTAAGTATGATGCCACAATCATTAGCCAAAGTAAATGTCCATATCGTTTTTACAACCAAATACGGGATTGCGTTTATTACAGATGAGATAAGGCCAAATCTTCACAAATATATTGTTGGCACATTGTCCAAACTGCACTCTTATACTTATGAGTTGTATGCAAATCCTGACCATATTCATATCTTTTGCACATTGCCCCGAACAATGACCATGGCCGATTTGGTTTCCAAAATAAAAACATCATCATCAAAATGGATAAAAACTCAAGGGATAGACAATTTCTATTGGCAAGATGGATATGGAATCTTTTCAGTAAGTGTTTCAAAAGTAGCTGCAGTCGAAAAATATATTCTGAGTCAGCCCGAACACCATAAAGAAGTAGATTGCAAAGATGAATTCAGGTTATTCCTGAAAGAAAACGGAATCGAATATGATGAACGATATGTTTGGGATTAATATTGGATTCATTCCATAGCCCTCCATTTCATTCCGGACTATGCTAATACATATCGGGGCCTTGCCCCTCTTGCGGGTGCAAGGTTCATTGATAAAAGGTCTGAAAGACCGCCATGTGTCAGCACAGGGTGAAGCATCGCGAAACCCTGTGATTAATAAATACGAAACCCTAATATATTTCCAAATGCACCCCAATAAATAGTTCGCCATATTTCCCAAAACCTCACCTTTCAACTTGCAACTTTCTTTCTATCTTTGCGGCTCATTATCAGAAACCTTAATCACTCGCATCAAATGGAATACAATTTCTCTGAAATTGAGCCGAAATGGCAGCAATACTGGGAAGAACACCAGACGTTCAAAACCTTAAACGACTTCTCGAAACCAAAATATTACGTGTTGGACATGTTCCCATATCCTTCCGGAGCGGGTTTGCATGTAGGACATCCCGAAGGTTATACGGCCACCGACATCATTTGCCGGTACAAACGCATGAAAGGTTTCAACGTGCTTCATCCGATGGGATGGGATGCATTTGGATTGCCTGCAGAGCAATATGCCATTCAAACAGGAACTCACCCGGCGGTTACAACCAATAAAAACTGTGACAATTTCCGCCGTCAGATTAAATCGCTGGGTTTGAGCTACGACTGGGACCGCGAAATCAATACCACCGATCCGAAATATTTTCGCTGGACACAATGGATCTTTACCAAATTATACAATTGCTGGTTTGATCCTGAAGCCGGGAAAGGTCGCCCAATCAGCGAACTGCCAATTCCTGCCGATATTCAGGCACAAGGGCAAGCTGCTATCAATAAATACAAAGGTGAAAAACGTCTGGCTTATTACGACAATGCTCAGGTTTGGTGGTGTCAATCGTGCAAAACTGTGTGCGCCAACGAAGAAGTGCTGACCGATGGTTCGCACGAAAAATGCGGCAATCAGGTAACCCGCAAAAACCTTAAACAATGGTTACTCCGGATACCGCATTATGCTGAACGTTTGCTGGAAGGGCTGGATAGTCTGGACTGGCCGGAAGGAGTGAAAGACATGCAGAAAAACTGGATCGGTAAATCGACCGGTGCCGAAGTGGATTTTGCGATTGAAGGAATGGATGAAAAACTTCGGGTTTACACGACACGTCCTGACACTTTATTTGGAGCAACTTACATGGTTGTTTCTCCGGAACATCCAATTCTGGAAAAATTGGTTACTCCGGAAAATGAAGAAAAATTTAAACAATACATACAAGCTGCTTCGCTGAAATCTGACTTGGATCGCACCGAGCTGGCCAAAGATAAAACCGGCGTATTCACCGGACGCAATGCCATCAATCCAATAACTGGTTTGCCAATCCCGATTTGGGTGGCCGACTATGTTTTGATGGGTTACGGAACCGGCGCCATTATGGCTGTTCCTGCGCATGATAACCGCGACTTTGAATTCGCTCTGAAATTCAATATTCCAATTGTCTGTATTCTTGATCCGAAAAGTGCCGATGCCGAAACCCGCGCCAAAGTGCTGGCTGGCGAAGCTTGCTGGACTGAAGATGGGGCGTACATTAATTCAGCCAATCCGGCAATTGGTCTCGATCTGAATGGCCTGAATAAAAAAGAAGGAATTGCCAAAGTCGTTGAATGGCTCGGCGAAAAAGGAATCGGGGAAGCCACCATTAATTTCAGGCTGCGCGATTGGTTATTTAGCCGTCAGCGCTATTGGGGTGAGCCATTTCCGGTGATTCACTGGGAAGATGGGGAAGTTACTTTGGTTGAAGATAATCTACCGGTGGAACTTCCGGCAATGGAAAAATACGAACCGGGCGAAGGTGGCGAATCTCCTCTGGCCAACGCAACCGACTGGTTATATGTAACCGATAAAAACGGTCGCAAAGGCCGCCGAGAAACCAATACCATGCCGCAATGGGCAGGATCTTGCTGGTATTATTTACGCTACATCGATCCAAAAAACGACGAGTCAATCTTCGACAAAAAGCTCGAAAACTACTGGATGCCGGTTGATTTGTATGTAGGAGGCGCCGAACATGCCGTTCTCCACTTATTGTATTCCCGTTTCTGGCACAAAGTGTTGTTCGATTTGGGCATTGTTTCAACCTCAGAACCATTTCAAAAACTGTTTAACCAGGGAATGATCCTGGCTTTTGCTTATCAAACTGCTACCGGTGCCAAAGTGGCCAGCGATTTGGTTGAAGAAAAAGAAGGCAAATATTTTCATACCGAAACCGGTGAGGAACTGAGCCAGATCGTGGCGAAAATGTCGAAATCGTTGAAAAATGTGGTAAATCCTGACGATGTGGTTGCTAAATTTGGTGCCGACTCACTTCGTTTGTACGAAATGTTTATGGGACCGCTCGACGATACCAAACCTTGGGCTGAAAATGGAGTGAAGGGAGTGTTTGGATTTCTGAACCGTGCGTCACGTTTCTTCGGTACTCTGGAGAATATTGTGGACGAAGCTGACGACAAGGAAACCCTGAAACTGTTGCACCAAACCATTAGCAAAGTAGCTTTCGACATTGAAAATATGAAATTCAATACCGGAATTTCTGCTTTGATGATTTTCAATAATCTGGCGATGAAAAAAGGAAAAGTCAGCAAGCAAACCGCTGAAACTTTTGCTAAAATTCTGTCTCCTTATGCACCTCACCTTGCTGAAGAATTGTGGCAGATGTATGGAAATCCAGTGACTCTGGCTTTTGCACCCTGGCCCGACGTTGATCCCGCTATGCTGACCGAAGATGTGTTTGAATACCCGGTTTCCTTTAACGGAAAAGTTCGCTTTAAGCTTGAATTGCCGACAGGAACATCTGTTTCGGAAGTTGAGAAGGCTGTTTTGGCTCACGAAACATCCATCAAATGGCTCGAAGGTAAAACACCGAAAAAAGTAATTGTGGTTCCAAATAAGATTGTGAACGTGGTAATTTAAATTCGATGCGATAGGGATTCCATCTCTTTTTGAAAGATGGAATCCCTCTTCAATAAGGAAAAGGATGATTATTGATGTCCATCCTGACAGGTTTTCGAAACCTGTCAGGATTAAATGAAAAATGAAAACCAACTTCTGTTTCCTATACCACCTTCAAATCAATTCCCATAAGAATCAGCGTAATCAGGATCAAGCCAACCACAATACGGTACCAGCCGAATACTTTGAATCCGTGTTTCTGAAGAAAGGTGATGAAGGTTTTGATGGCGATCAGGGCTACAAAAAAGGAAACGACATTGCCGATAAGCAAGGTCATTAAATTCTCTGACAACATAGAAACCCCAGCAGGATCAGATATTATTTTAAGCAATTTATAACCTGAGGCCGCAGCCATGGTAGGCACTGCCAGAAAGAATGAAAACTCAGCGGCATTTGTTCTGCTCAGTTTCTGTTGCATTCCACCAATGATCGATGCTGCCGAACGCGAAATCCCGGGAATCATAGCAATGCACTGCCAGAACCCAATTTTAAGCGCAGTAGGATATGTAATTTCCTGATTTTCTTTTTCCTTTTTGAACCAATTATCCACAAACAACAAAAGAATTCCCCCAAGCAACATGGTGATTGCCACTACCAGAACGTTTTCTAAAAGACTGTCGATTAAATCATTTGCAAGGAAACCGATAACAGCTGCCGGAAGGAAGGCTACCAATAGTTTTTTATAAAACGACCAACTTTGAATGATGCGCATGAAAAACAGTTTCACCGATCGAATCACTTTATTGGAAGATTTGATTTCTTTTTTTTCAACGCTTGAAACATCAGGAAGAAACCTTTTCCAGTACAATACCACTACCGAAAGGATTGCACCAAACTGAATGTTCACGGTAAAAGCTTTGGTAAACTCATCGATGTTCATACCAAGTAATGCTTCAGTAATGATCATGTGTCCGGTTGACGAAATGGGCAGAAATTCGGTGATTCCTTCAACAACGGCAATTACAACAGCTTCCAGTACAGTCATCATATTTGTTTTATGTTACTTTTTCCGGATGTAAAAATAGGTTTTTCCTTCACTTCGGTTGTCGAAATTGTAAATTTCCTTACCCCGGTGCAAATTATAAAATGCGAGCATGGCCATATCGCCAGCACAGAATAAGGAATGAAGGCACATTATAGTCATAAAGAAATAGCGCAATTGAATGTCTCCAGTTGCAAAAATGACGACCAGACAAACCAACTTAACAACCACAAACGGAGCCAATGCAACGATATGAAAAGCTCGTGGGGCAATTACCTGACGATCGGCCAGCGCATAAAAAACAAACTTCTTCAGGATTACACCAAAAGAAATTTTTCTCGCTCCAGTCAGCAAATAGGCCAAAGCATGAAACAGTTCATGAATAATAATAAGTGCAGTAAATGAAAACAGCATCGCCAGTCCGATGCTCAATAGCTTTTCAGGTTGACCTTTTACCGAAAAAACAACACTTCGTGTGATGATATAAATGAGTATGCCAAGCATTATACCCTGGTATGCAGAATAAAACCGGATAATGTACTTTTCTCTTTTGATTTGCTCCACAACAAATTCGCGCAGATTCTGATGCGAAACTTCAGATAAAAGTTCGAAGCTGCTGTTATTCTGCAAATCTTCCGGAGTCAATTTTCTGCTCATACCAATCATTTATCCAGAATGATTTCTGTTAAAGCCTTCAGGTTGATCAGACGGGTAAAGAATGCGAATAAAATACTTGATCCGATCATGATAAAGTAGCCAAAGACCCAATTGTTGATTTGCCGGCTAAAGAATCCGGCCAGAAAAACAAATCCAACAAAAAGGAGCAGTTTGCCAATAAGCGGATAATTGATTTTCAATTTTAAAATCATCATCGCCAGTATGGTCTGGGCAATAGCAGTAAACAGCTGTGTTGCCAGACTGGCCCAGGCTGATCCCATCGCCTGGAAGTGTGGTATCAGGATCAAATTCAGGCCAATATTGATCCCCATACCAGCAAGGGCCATCCAGTTCAATTGCCGGATACTGCCATTGGCTGTAAGCAAGGTGCCAAAAATATAGGTTGTAGCAATACCCAGAAAACTGACCATGAGTACCTGCAAAATAGATGCAGAAAGTTCGATATTGCCATTATAAAGGAAATCCATCAATTCCATATCGTAGAATCCTGAAGATGAACTGATAATTATTGCCGGAACAAAAAGCATCAAAAAAGAAAATTGAACCATGGAGCCAACATCTTCCTTCTTTTTAATCATCCGTGCAAAAATGGGTAGCAGTAATCCGGCAAACAAGGCGCCGAACATCGAAACTGCATCGAACAAGCGGAAAGCCTGGGCATAAATTCCGGACTGTTCCTTTCCGTTAGGCAATAATCGTTCGAGCATAACCGAATCAATGCGGTTATAAAACGACATCAGCAGAATCAGTAAGGCGTATGGATAACTTTTCTTCAGAAAAACGACAAAAAACCGCCGGTCGAAATAGAATTTCAACTTTCCGGTATGCGACAAAACTACCGCCAAAGTAATCAGGCTGGCAGTTAAATATGCTGCAGATTGTGCATAGACAAACCATTCGATACGGAAAGTATGGTTAGTCACATTGGTAAATAAAAGAACCGAGCAAATAATGATCATCAGTGAGCGGTCGAGTACCGATAGAAAGCTGTCAGTACGGAACAGGTGTAATCCGCTAATGTTTGATCGCAGGTAAAGCGTGAACGAAATAAGAAACTGGTTAAATATCAGGAAAATAAGAAGATGGATCTGGATGTCCTTGTATCCGATAATCAATGCCACAAAAATACAAACGACGGCATAAACACCTGCCAGTATAAACTTTAGCCCTACGATATTACTGATGTGCTTTTTCATCAGATGATGATGCTGTGCGATGTTTTTATTGTTGTAATTGGTAATCCCGAGATCGAGCAGAATGTTCAGGATCATCGAAAAGTTCAGCAAAGAGAAGTACAAACCATAGCTTTCAACCCCCACCAGGTTTTGAACATGGCGATCGATTCCAAATATCCAGAAGGGTTTGATTAAAACATTCAGAAAAAGGAGCAGCAAAAGATTTGTAATAAACTTCCGTTTCAAGCGAGCGTCTTTTCCGGGTTTGATTAAAGTGTGTCAAAAGTAGTAATTTTTTAAACAGACTTTGTACATTTGAGTAGATTTCGACACCAGAACCAGAACCTATGATTATTGCTGTAAATACCCGTTTGTTGATTCAGGGAAAGCTCGAAGGAATCGGGTGGTTTACCCGGGAAACCTTGTCGCGCATAACCCGCGATCATCCGGAACATCAGTTTCTGTTTATTTTCGACCGGCCGTATGCCAGCGAATTTATTTTCTCTGAAAATGTGACTCCGATTATTTTATCGCCTCCTACCCGACATCCTTTTCTTTGGTATATCTGGTTCGAACTTCAGATTCCACGGATTTTAAAAAAGTACAAGGCCGATTTATTCTTTTCTCCTGATGGCTACTTGTCGCTCAGTACACGGACAAGGCAACTTTCGGCCATACATGACATTAATTTTGCTCACCGTCCAAAAGATTTACCCTGGCTGAAGGCAAAATATTACAACCATTATTTTCCGTTATTTGCTCGGAAAGCCAGACGAATTGTAACCGTTTCATATTTTTCGAAAGAAGATATTAACCGGACCTACAAAATTGACAACGATAAAATTGATGTCGTTTACAATGGCGTAAACACTTTATATACACCAACTTCAGACGAAGAAAAACTAATTGTAAAAGAAAGATATTCGGAAGGGAAGAATTATTTTCTGTTTATCGGGTCCTTGCACCCGCGTAAAAATATCTGCGGTTTGTTACGTGCATTTGATGCATTCCGCACGCTGATAGATTCGGATATGAAACTGCTGATTGTTGGCGAAAGTATGTTTAAAACGAGCGATATCGAACTGACTTACGAAGGTATGCGGCACAAAGACGATGTAGTTTTTACCGGACGGTTGAGCAATGAGGAATTGCATCAGGTATTGGGAGCAGCAATGGCTTTGACATTTGTACCATTCTTCGAAGGTTTTGGAATCCCGGTAATTGAAGCCATGAATGCCGGAATACCTGTAATCTGTTCAAATACCACTTCATTGCCTGAAGTTGGTGGATATGCCGTTTTATATGTCGATCCGTTTTCGATGAGCCAGATCAAAGATGCTATGATCAAGTTGTTTTTGGAAAAGGAACTTCGGGAATCATTAATCTCCAAAGGGTTTGCACAAAAAGACAAATTCAGCTGGGATAAAACCGCCGATCTGCTGTGGGGAAGTATCCAGATTTGTATGAATACCTGATCCTTCGACAAGCTAAGGAGCCGGTTAAAAAATATGGACCGGAGTCTCGCTCCCCGAGTAGCGTGTTTCCTGAGCGTTGAACTGAGCTTTATTCGAAGTTAGCAAAGCGTATCGAAGGAAAGCGTATCGAAGGGAGAACTTAAAACAGAAATCGAAAATTGGATTTAATGATCAAAAACAAACTTCTATTGTATCTTCAGGAAGGACGACTGGAGGCCGGTTGTGATGAAGCTGGCCGGGGATGTTTGGCAGGACCGGTCTTTGCTGCGGCTGTTATTCTTCCCGAAGATTTTGAGAATGAATTGCTGAATGATTCCAAAAAGCTGACAGAAAAACAACGGTATTTGCTTCGTCCAATGATTGAAGAACAGGCATTGGCATTTGCTGTCGGAATTGTAGACCATCTGGAAATTGACCGGATCAATATTTTGAATGCTTCTTTTCTGGCCATGCACCGCGCCATTGACCAACTATCCATCAGACCCGAACATTTGCTGATCGACGGCAACCGGTTTAAAGGCTACCCTCAGATTCAGCATACCTGTATTGTAAAAGGCGATGGAATATATTTGTCGATTGCGGCAGCTTCTATACTTGCAAAAACTTACCGCGACGATTTCATGGATACCATTCATCAGCAATTTCCGGAGTACAATTGGTTGAAAAACAAAGGATACCCAACATTATTTCACCGTACAAAAGTGATGGAAATCGGAATTTCGTCCTTTCACCGCAGATCGTTTGCCAATCAGGGTGATCAGCTCCTGCTTGAATTCTGAAAAACAAGAAGAGATAAAGGTTGGTGGCAAAAAAAGTCCGGCTAAAACGAATTAATCTTCGTCGTCGTCTGCATCTTCGTCAGAATCATCATCATCATCAAAATCGTCATCTGCAACTTCTTCAGCCTCTTCGGCATCGGCAGCAAGAAACTCATCATCAGCATATTTGCTTTCGTATTCTTCTTTTGCGCTGTCTTTTAACGAACCTGTGCTATCGTAATCATCATCTTCTTCGATAATTTTTTCAGCTTCGAAGATTGTCATCCGGACCAGATAATATTTATCGTCTGTCTCGAAAGGTAATGCACTGACCCGCTTACCGTCCTTGTTGTTGAAATAGATTAGGTTTTCACTAAATCCGCTTGGGTATTCAAGTTTAATCTTTTCCTGAATTTCCGGATCTAATTTATCGTAATCTTTAATTACTCTGGGTTTACTTGGATTCATTGATAGATAATTTTACTGCAATAATATGAAAAAATTTGGTAATACTTAAGAATGGAAAATAAATGAAAAACTATTTTTTGTGCAACATTTTCGTCGATTCTTATGTTTTTTGGTCAAAGAATTAGTATTAGGAAAAATCGATCATCGCTTTAATCACTCCATCCCGGTAATTTGAAACCATCTCAAATGCCTGTTGGGTTTCCTCTGGCGCGAAACGATGGGTCACCATTTTCTCAACAGGCAATCCATTCTCAATCAACTGTATGGCTTTTTCAACACAGTGGTTTTGTCTCCTGACATTTTGAATCGAAATCTCTTTCCGGCGCATTAAATCCATGTCGAAAACGTATTTTGCATCCGGAGGGATTCCAACCAGCACCAGTTTTCCTCCCGGCTTCAGGATATTGGTGGCATCATCAACTGCTTTTTGTTCACCGCTGCACTCGAAAACAACATCAAGTAAAAGCGGTTCAATTTGAATAGTTGTCTCTAAAACATCCGATTCAATGGGATTAAATGCAAAACTGGCTCCCAGTTCAATTGCCTTTTGCCTCCTGAAATCCAAAGGTTCAAAGCAAAAAACAGAGCCTGTCGCCATAGTTTTCAAAACCATTAATACTGAAAGGCCGATTGGTCCTGCCCCGAAAATCCCAATTGTCTGATCCTGAAAATCAGTTTTTGCCATTTCGACACTGTAAATTCCGATGGTTAAAGGTTCAATCAGTGCGGCAGAGGTCGGATTAAACTTTTCATTCAAAGGGAAACAGGTAAATTCAGGCATCACAATGTATTCGGCAAGACAGCCTTCAATCTGTCCGGGACAACCCAGAAACTTGTTATTCCTGCAAGTATGTGGCCGGCTGGCCAAACACTGATCACATGTTCCGCAATGAATACTCGGATCAATTGCAACCAAATCTCCCGGTTTCACGCGGGTAACCGAGTCTCCGCTTTCAATCACAATTCCTGAGCATTCGTGCCCCACGGCGAAGGGAAATTCAACCACCTGTGATCCGATTTTTCCTTTTGAAAAATAATGGACATCCGAACCACAGACTCCAACCGATCTGATCCTGATCAGAACATTATCCGGGCTTTTTAACGCGGGCTTATCACGGTCAATCATA
>CAIPKZ010000060.1 GCA_903865775.1 uncultured Prolixibacteraceae bacterium
CTTTCTTCCAAGTTGCAGTTCAAAACCGATGTCATGTTTACCCGTTACGATCAGAATAATACCTACGATGCTGAAGATGATGGTTTTAAAGATAAGCTTTTGCGCTCCATTGCTTATCGTAAAATGCCGAATATGTCGGTGTTCTACAGGGATACGCTGAATGTTCCCTCGGGCGAATACTTTACACCGAGAAGCACTTTACAGGGTAATGCAGGAGATGTTTACAATCCGGTTGCATTTGCCAATTTGGGAAAAAATCATCAGCTGAAAGATAATGCCCGTGCCTTGTTCACGCTCAGGTACTCCATTCTGCCGAATTTGATCTGGAACTCCACGGTAACTATGGATATTTTTGATAACAAGCGCGAGAAATTTCTTCCTTATAAAGCCATCGGTTACGATTACAACAGCGACTATACCAACCGGGCTTCGAATGAATTCTCGAAGAAGAGTTCGCTTTACACCATCAACCAGCTTATTTTTAATCCAAAAACCAGTGCGGATCACGATGTGGCCTTTATGGGCCAGTTTGATACCGAAGAAACTGTTCAGCGTTGGATGAAAACAGAAACAAGCCAGTCGGCTTCACCTTTTATTCAGCAGCCTATCGACGATAAACATCTGAACTGGTTTGCTGCCAATTATTCCAAATACCGTTCCATGGGTTTGTATGTGAATGCAAATTACAAATACAAGGACAAGTATATGGTTATGCTTGGAGCTAAATACGAAGGAAATTCGAAGTTTAGTGCTGAATCCCGTTGGGGTTTATTTCCTACGGTATCGGGTGCATGGCGTATCAACAAGGAAGAATTCATGAAAGAGGCTAAGTTTATCAACGATTTGAAGTTGAGGTTAAGCTGGGGTCAGAGCGGTAACTCGCCTGATGGTAATTATTTATACTGGAACACCTATGCTGCCGGTTCAAGTCTGGCTTACATGGATATGACCGGAGTTGCACCTACAGGACTTGAATTGACCAGCCTGATGTGGGAAACCATTGACCAGATCAACCCGGGTATTTCCTTCTTTGGTCTGGATAACCGCCTGAATATCGAAATTGACTATTACCGCAAAAAAACACTGAACCTTTATTTGAAAGACTCCGGAATTCCGAGTTCAACCGGGTTTGGTTCACTCAACCGTAACGATGGGGAACTTGAAAACAGGGGATGGGAATATATGATGGATTATACCATTGTCAAGAAAAAAGACTGGTCTTTAAACTTTAACCTGAACCTTTCGAGCAATCAGAACATGGTTATCAGTCTCCCTGAAAACTACGCATTGCAATACGGGAACATGCTCGAAAACGGAAACTATAAAATCAGCATTACACCTGGTGAAGCGATGGGCGGATTCTTTGGATACCGTTATCTGGGTGTTTATAAAAACAGCTATGATCCGAACAAAACGGATGCTGAAAATTTGTATTCTCCGGTTGTAAAGGATGAGAATGACAACATTATTAAAAGTCTTACCGGGGTTCCACTCAAAATGGTTATGGGCGGCACAAGCGGATACGTGTTTGAAGCTGGTGATTCCAAATATGACGACATCAACCACGATGGTAAAATCGATGAACTGGATTTGGTTTACTTAGGCGATTTGAATCCAAAATTCATGGGTGGATCAGGCTTCCGGCTTCAATACAAAGGATTTATCCTGAATACATTCCTTTACTTTAAAGTCGGACAGAAAATCATCAATCAGACCCGCATGGATACTGAAAAAATGTACAACTACGACAACCAGAGTCAGGCAACAAACTGGCGCTGGAGAAGAGAAGGCGATGATACCGAGATGCCAAGGGCACTTTATAATAAAGGCTACAACTGGCTGGGTTCCGATCGTTTCGTTGAAGACGGTTCGTATCTGAGGTTGAAATCTTTATCACTGAGTTACCTGTTCAACCCAAAAGTATGTAAAACGCTGCGCGTTAAAGATCTGAAAGTTTATGCAACAGCTTACAACCTTTATACCTGGACAAAATATTCAGGACAGGATCCTGACGTTTCTCCTCCGAACCGGCCTGATGTATTGCCAAAAGATTTTAGCCGGACTCCGCCAAGTGAAAAGGTCATGATAGGTGTAAATGTTACATTCTAATTTTAAAAACTAACTCCATGAGAAAATACAACATATACAACCCGGTAATTTATACCATTCTGCTGTTGGCGGTCACTTTGTCGTCTTGCAGTAATTGGCTGACTATTGCACCCGAGAATAACCTGATTAAAAGTAAATTCTGGACTAAAACGGAAGATGTGAACAGCGCTCTTGCAGCTACCTACGATGCCTTCCGAAGTGCTGGTCTTGAATCTTTTATCTGGGGCGAATTAAGAGCTGATATGGCTACTTTTGGCGGCGGACCGTTTTCAGATTATGCACGTATTGCCGGCAGCGACATCAGTCCTACCAACGGTAAAGTAAACTGGAATAACTATTATAAGTCAATCAACCTGGCCAACACCCTGATGTACTATGACAATGAAGTACTGGCAAAGGATAAGACATTTACTCCGAAAATGAAAGATGGTGTCGATGCAGAAGCTCTGTTTATCCGCTCGCTCAGCTACTTTTATCTGGTTCGTATCTGGAAGGATGTACCCTTGGTCATTGAACCTTCACTTTCTGATACGTCCAATTTGTACCTGAAAAAAAGTCCTGAAAATGTAGTCCTCGATCAGATCATCAAAGATCTTTTAAAAGCGAAAGATTTGGCTTACACCACTGAGTACCGCGGCGATGCAAGTCATCCGGGATATTTTAACGGACGGGCCAATAAATATTCGATTATGGCACTTTTGGCCGATGTTTATTTGTGGGATCAGCAATACCAGAAATGTATTGATTATTGCGACTCGATTACGAACACTGGTTTTTTCAGCTTAGAACCTTCTTCCACCTGGTTTAATCTGTACAATCCCGGAAATTCACCTGTTGAAAGCATCTTTGAAATGCAGTATAACGATGATTTGGAGAATCAGGAAAATCCGATTTACAATGACTTGATTCCTACCGGCGGAACTTCAAACCTGAAACTAAGTAAAAATGTTGCCATTGTATTTAATAAAGAAGATTTGCGCCTCTGCGATGCCAATACGCCTATCTGGAAATATAAAGGACTGGATATCAGCAGTGCTGTGGGGAGAAATGGTAGTCAACGTTCTGCCAATTTCATTTATTACCGCTATGCCGATATGATTCTGATGAAAGCTGAAGCACAAACCGAACTCAACAATATTGGTGAAGCCAATGCCTTGGTTCGTGAAACACTCGACCGCGCTGGTATGTCGTTTGAAGACGTAGCAAGTAAGGAAAATATGCGGAAAGCTGTTTTGGATGAACGTGCCCGCGAATTCATTATTGAAGGAAAACGTTGGTTCGACCTTTTGCGTGCTGCAAAAAGAAACCATTTTGAAAACAAGCAGCTCATTATCGATATGATTCTTTCCGGAGCCGACATCAAACAACAGGCTGTTCTGCGTACCAAGGTTTATGATACGCTGAGCTATTATCTGCCTATTCCTGAACATGAAATTATTTACAACCAGAATCTGGTGCAGAATCCATTTTATAACCGATAATTATCGAACAATGACAAATACTTTAATCCATAAATTTGCAGACCGGAGCAAAATATTATTGCTCTTCCTGCTGGTGTATAGCTGCACTCAGGATCCTACGCTGTGGAATGTTAGCTCAAAGCAACAGGTAATTGCTGATTTTGTGGCTGCCAATCCTGATAAATATTCAGAATATAATAAGTTATTGGTTAGTGTAAACCTGGTTGACTTATTAAAGATTCGTGGGCCATATACATTGTTCATTCCTGACAACCAGGCGATGGCAAATTATTACAAGCTAAAAGGTATAAGTTCGTTTACTGACCTTTCCGTTGAGCAACAAAAGGAGCTTGCATACAATCATCTGATCGTAAACAGTGAAGTCCATTCCGGCGATATTGGTCTGGGAGCAATCCGGGATACCAATGCCATAGGCGACTTTCTGGCTACCGAGTTTTCCGGTTCCGATATCATCATCAACAAGCACTCCAAGATCACCGACAGGGATATTATTTGTGCCAATGGATATGTGCATCAGATCGATCAGGTCATTGAACCTGTAAAGACCAATATCTATGACATGATTGCCAATAACCCTTCTTTTTCATTATTTGCACAAGGGTTGAAGCGCACCAAAATCAGCGATACGCTTTCGACTGTCAGTTTCCTTTTCGGGAAAAAGAATGCACGTACCCGGTACACGGTTTTGGCTGTGCCCGATACCATTTTTAACCGGTATGGAATTCATACCATCGATGATTTGATTGCGCATTTTACGGATAGACCCGATAGCATTACTTTCCTGCAAAATGGGTTTTACCGCTACATGGAATATCATTGCATGGCAAATACCTATTTCCTGTCAGGTCTGAATACCAAATTGTATCCGATATTGTCATATGATAACAACGTTTCATTGACAGTTGATACCGATTACAAACTGAACTACAATAAACTCAGCAAAAAATACACCGGGTTTATTGTTGACGCTTCAAACATTCCGGCCAAGAACGGTGCGCTCCATACGGTGAATGACCTTCTTCCGGTGACTGAACCAGATCCTGTTACTTTCGTATTTGATACGACCGATTATTTCGACCTGAAACAGGGCGATTATTACAGTAAATATTACATGAAATGGAGCGATGGGCAGAATACATTTGCCAAAATTAAATGGGAGGGTGACTACCTGCAATACTACTGGAAAAATCACGATGCACCTACCCAGGTTAATTCCGACTGTTTGCAGATGTTTGGATTCTTTTGGTGTGAAATTACAACGCCAAAAATCATGAAAGGCAGTTATAAACTCTCTGGTTATCTATGGGGGAAACCCAGTTTTGAAGTATATGTAGATGGTGTTAAAAGTGCCTTTGTTAAATCTTCTGACGCCGACACCGCTCCCTGGGGCGAATTTACATGGCCCAAAACTCAGGAACACAAAATAAAAATCGTTTCCATGACATGGGGAACAATGTTCTGGGATACCGTCATATTTACACCTATTAATTAATTCGAATATCTGTCTAATAACCTAATATCGCTTTGAAATGACAAAAAAATATCACTTTGAAATGACAAATAGATTCTCATATTCGACCTGTTTATCTGCACTGATCTTGTTTCTTGCCATTATTACTGTTCAGCCTGTTTTGGCACAGAATCCCGGTGTGGAAATCAAAGGTGTGGTGATAGAATCTGGTACCGGTCTGCCACTGAAACAGGTTTCTATCTCGGTTGCAGCAACAGGGGTAACCGCTGAGACTGATGAACAGGGAGCTTTTAAAATTACTGCTCCTGATAAACAGTCCGAATTGATTATTGACCTGCCGGGATATATTAAACGCAATATTTTCCTGAGCGGACGCGACATAGTGAAAATTTCACTGGTATCAACACTTTACAAGTCGTTCGATAATCCGTACAATACACCATTGGGTGTCGGAGTATTGAAAGATGCAAGTTTATCACTGAATTCACTTTCGGCCGCTGAACTAAAAGAGTCAAGAGTTTCTTCAATCGATCAGGCGCTTCAGGGAAGGGTTCCGGGCTTAATGGTTATCAACCAGTCGGGTCTGCCGGGAAGTAAAACGTTTATGAATATGCGTGGTTTTTCTTCCATGTATGGTAAAAATGAACCGATTCTTTTTATTGATGGAATGATCCATGAAACAACTTATGCCACCACCAGCCTGATGGAAGGATTTTCCTTAAATCCGTTGGATGTGGTCGATATTGAAGATGTTTCTGATATCTCAGTGATAAGGGATGGAGCCTCATACATTGGTTCAGCCGGATCAAACGGAGTCATCAATATCAATACTGAACAGAAGGGCGAAACAAGTACGATTATTAAGTTCTCGGCCTATGCCGGTGTTACTTTCGCACCACAAAAGCTCGATCTGCTCAGTTCTTCTCAATTTAAAAATTACTTTGGCCAGATTTTAACTGAAGAAGGTAGAAGTCAATCAGACATTGACGCTGCATACCCCTGGCTGAATGGAAATTCATCTTCCAATAATTATTACAAATACAACAACAACACGGATTGGCAGGAATCTACTTTCAAACCAGCTGCCGTTCAGAAATACCATTTCTTCCTCAAGGGAGGTGATGATATTGCTACCTATAATATTTCAACCGGATACCTTAATCATAAAGGTCTGATGGACGAATCGGGATATAACCGTTTTAATCTGCGTATCAACGGTATTATTAATATCACCGATAAGTTTTCGATTACGCCCAACGTGAAACTTTCATTAGCCGATTCCTATACGCCAAATTCAGGCTATAGCACCTGGAAGAATCCAATTGCTTCATCGGTACTGATGCCTCCGATTATGGCAGCATTTGCCCGTGATAAAGCCACCGGAACACAGTTGAATTATTTGGATGATGTGGGTAATGTTTTTGATGTAAGTAATCCTACTGCTGTTGTACTCAATTCGAAAGGATCGAATCGTAACTATACGATTCTGAGTTCAATGAAAGCGCAGTATAAATTCAGTGAGCGTTTAATCCTTTCAGAACTTCTTGGTTTTGATTTCAATAATGCACGCGAAAATATCTTCCTGCCAGATCTTGGAATGATTAAAGTAGATTCTGCTTACAACAGTCCTGGTGATTTGGTTGTTGAATATCGCTCTTCTCAAAGCCATACAACGCTGGCATATAATATGCATTCTACTTCAGGCCATTCATTGGCGCTGCAGGGCGGAATGCGGTATATGAAAAACTCCTACAAATACAACAAATCCATTGATGTAAATACCGCATCCGATGATTTCAAGAATCTTGGAGATGGAAATCCTGCCTATAGTTACCTGTTTTCTTCTTTAGGCGAAAACAGAGGTTTAGTTTGGTTGTCATATTTTGGCGGTGCAAATTATAATTTCAGGAATAAATATTTCATTAATGCCATTGCATCATACGATGGAAACTCTGAAGTTAATTCGGCCAACCGTTATAATTTCTATCCATCGGTTTCTGCCGCCTGGAGACTTTCTTCTGAAGGCTTCCTTGCAAGTTCAACATGGATCGACGATTTGAAAATTCGCGGTTCGTGGTCTCAGACCGGAAATATGTATAGCAGCATTTATGATTTTTCGAAATTGTACTATACATCTCAAAGGATGAATGGAGCCGGGGTCCTTACTCGGATGTCAATTCCGAATGAAAATCTTGAATTGGAAAAGAAAACCACCACCGATGTTGGTATTGATATCACCTTGTTTAAACAAGCTGCTAACCTGCATGTAGATTATTTTCAATCTTCTGTTGATAACATGATTATGCATCAGGAACTTCCTTCCACTTTCGGATATAAGAACTTCTACGATAATGGTGGAAAACTGGAATCCAAAGGTTTTGAAGTTTCTGCAGATACCCGGGTAAATATTAAATCGGTAGTCTGGACACTCGGTGCTTCAGTAAGCAAACAGTTGACGACGGTCAACAGCCTTACTTTCCTTGACCCTAATCAAACGAATATCATCACCAGCATTGATGGCGCGCAGTTTATTACTTCAGTAGGTAATGCAATGAATGCCTATTACGGATATCAGACCAACGGTATTCTTTCATCGGCAGAAGCCGGACAGATTACTGGTCCAAAAGGAGCTCTCATGCAGGCTGGTGATGTGAAATATGTTGACTCGAATAATGATAAGGTCATCAACGAAGCCGACAAAACAATTATTGGGAATCCTAATCCGAAATTGTTTGGAGGTATCAATACATCGCTTTCATACAAGAATTTCGAGTTAACAGCCTATTTTAATTATTCGGCCGGAAACGATTTATTCAACTATGTGCGGTCTAAGACTGAATCGATGGATACCTACAGCAACCAGTCTACCAGCGTACTGGAACGGTGGAGACCATCCAGTCCGTCTGCTACCATGCCAAGAGCATCCTATGGTGATCCAACCGGAAATGCTGTTTTCTCTGATCGTTGGATTGAAGATGGTTCGTATCTGCGCTTAAAGCAATTAACCTTGAACTATGTACTTCCTCCGGTAACAGGCATTTACAAGAACCTGACCCTATATGTCACCGGAACGAATTTGCTTACCTTTACCAAATATACCGGATATGACCCCGATTTTCTCTATTCCAACAATCCTTTCTACATGGGTGTTGATTACGGGAAAATGCCTCAGACAAAGTCCTTTATCATTGGCTTAAAATTAGATTTATAACAGGATAAATTCAGAAAAAATGAAAAAGAGATCAATAAGAACCATATACCAACTGATTGCGCTGATTGCTGTTGTATTTGCAGTTTCATCGTGCAGCGATCAATTTTTTAATCAACAGAACGGAGAACTGATAACTCCTGATCAGCATTATAAGTCGGCGACCGATGCTACTGTATCAATGGGTGGAGCCTTTGTTCCATTGCAGAACGTCATTCCAAACCTGATCATGATCGATGGTTTGCGTTCGGATCTGATGGACGTTCGGCCAAATGCTGATCTGTATTTTAAAGCCATTAATGATCAGTCATTCACTTTGGATAATCCGTACATTGATCCTTCTGACTACTATAAAGTCATTATCAATGTCAACGAAGTACTTGCCAATATCGACAAGATTAGCAAGGCAGACAAGAACTTCGATTCAATTATAGCGCATTCGTACAAGGGTGCTATGATTGGACTACGGACCTGGTCGTACTTTAACCTGGTCAGGCTTTATGGAGAGGCTGCCTGGATCGATGGCAATTTGTCGACCCTTCCGGCGAACATGAAACAGACTATTCTGAGTAAAGATGTCATGATTGATACCCTGATTAGTCAGATCAAACCTTACATCTACAATAATGCTGCTACGAAGGAATACGTCGAACTTCGGTTGAGTCCGCTCATGAATACGAAAGCTCTCCTGGGCGAAATGTACCTTGAAAAAAATGACTATGTCAATGCTATCTTTTATCTGAAGGCTGCATGCGAAAGTTACGGAAACGACCTTAAAATCCTCAAAGTTGACAAGGCTTATGCCAAGGAAGGATGGAAGAGCATTTTTAATGGTTCTGAAAGTCAGTTTACAGAAAATATTTCTGTTTTACCTTATTCTTCAACGGAAAAACAGTTTAACCCGTTACCTAAATGGATGTTAAGTTCTGTAGATTATATGGTTAAACCTTCTCAGTTATTAATCGACTCATTTAAAACGCAGATACCTGCCCTTGGTAAAAGTGGTGACCTTTTCCGTGGAATGGCTGTGACTTTTGATACTACGTCTGCCGGAGAATCCTTCATTTCAAAATATTCTGTCGATAAAGGACAGCCATATAGTACAGACATTATTCTTTCGCGGGCCGCTGATTTGCATTTGATGCTTGCAGAAGCATTAAACCGCTCAGGAGATCCTAAAACAGCTTTAATTCTGATGAATGCCGGTTGGGCCGGAGAATCAAAAAAGCCTGCACCATGGTCTAAATGGAGCGGAAACATTGGAATCCGGGGAAGAGCTTCTCTGAAAGCCAAGCTTGTTCCGGATAGTGTGAATCATGTCTTTTTGACTGGAATTGCCCGTACGGAATACATCGAAGATTTGATCATGAACGAACGCGCACTGGAACTTGCATTTGAAGGAAAACGCTGGAATGATTTGGTTCGTGTAGCTTTGCGCCGCGGAAATCCGGAATACCTTGCCAATAAAGTAGCCGCAAAATTTTCTGATCCGTCACAGGCTGCTGCAATTAAGTCTAAATTAATGGTTCAGGCAAACTGGTATTTACCGTATAAGAAATAGTCAGAACCTGTGGATTACTTCAGGAACTGATGCCTGAGAATTCAAGGATTTTAAATTTATAGATCAGGAAGAGGCTGTCAATTTTGGCAGCCTCTTCCATTTTATGCAGGTTCATAATAAAAATCCCGTTTGGGATTGAATGTGGGTAGAAAATTGAATCGCAAATTCGTGTTTCGTCCCGTCCGGGCAATGTCGTTAGGGCAAACGCAAAAATACAAGTATTGCATAACTCACTTTCTTCGGCCTGAAAGGCCAGCTTATTCTAGCCCCAGACAACGTCTGGGGTAAAAGGAATAATGGGAAACCAGTCCGCGCGGGGACAATAATTAGGGCAAAGATCTTCTTTCGGATGCCTGCCTGCTGCAGGCAGGGAATTGGGATACATACCTCTTCGTCCGCAATAACGATAACCTTTCAAAAAATGTTATAACGCGGACGATTTTAACGCTCATTTTCCAACCCAGGGCGACCCTCCGTTTGCCCTGGGCTAGAATAAGCTGGCCCTTCAGGCCGATGGGTTGTCCGTTTATCATCATTTCAGTTTAAAAAAGATATGTATATAGAGTAGCGATACATACTGGGGGTGGGTAAAAAAATAGATGCGTTTGCCTTGGCAATGTCGTTAAGTTAAGGTTCTTAGTTTAACCACTGTCGGGGTCTTCAACCACCGACAGGGTTTCCTGATAGCCCTGACTGGAATTAACAACCCTGTTGACGGCTTAACCTAACAGCATTACCCGTCCGGGACGGGATTTCATCTTTACTGATCAGCATTCTACCCACATGATGTGTCTATTGGTACAATTCAATCTCTGGCAGATTTCTTTCACTCCAGGCAAAGTTTAAATACCTTTCATATTCCAACGTTACCAGTCAACAAAATTCAACTGGAAGCAACAGGTTTTCATTCGATTGCACAATAAGGATGCAGGTGGAAGCATATCAATAAAATCCTTTGCACATCCCAATATTTTTTGTTTGCTTTGAGAATATTCTGAAAGATCAGCAAATGAGCTGAATAGGAATTGTTTCAGGTCGGAGTGCTTTGAACAGGTTTTATTGGCTCATTTTGAGTGACTGCGGATAAGGTTCCGTCAATTTTTCTTCAGGATATTTTCGGTTTCAAATCTAAAACACAGGTGGTTTGTAGAAAAGTCGGGTGCCATAGATTGTCCTGATTTTTTTATTCGCTGAATTTTTGATGCCGACAAAACAGATAAACATCAGTTTAATTCTTTTCCAATGAAGTTGAAACTATTTAATCTCTCCAGTTTGTACATTCTGCTGATTCTGCTTGCCGGATGGTATGCTGCAGCATCAGTCATACAACCGCTTCTTCATTTTAGTTTTCAGCAAATCGGATTTTACTCGGGTTGGGAATTTCTGGCGAACTATTCTTCCTATCCGGGAGGAATAGCGGATTACCTGGCCGGTTATCTATCGCAGTTTTTCGCTTTTAATACGTTTGGAAGCTTTATTATTGTAGCTGTTGCATCAATTCAGGGCTTCATTGCATTAGATATTTTGAAGCGGTTTTCGGGTGAATTAAAATTTCGGTTTACGGTTTTTGCCGTAATTTTTCTTTTGGGCATACTGGTGTTGTCCGATTACCGCTATCCATATTACGCCAGTATCCGACTTTTACTGGCCTATCTTTTCACCTGGGGCTTCACAGTCATCAACTCAAGATGGCCAAAGGCAAGCATACTGTTGTGGCCGGTGTTGGCTGCGCTACTTTTTTATCTGGCGAGTGGTTCTTCGCTGTTTGTATTTGCCCTGTCGACTGCAATCATTGCAATAGCACAAAATAAACAGCGGATCTGGTTGTTGGTCATTCCTGCTTTTGCTGCGTTTGCCGCTTTAATTTTTTATTCCGGATACCAATTCATCTTTCAAATTACCCTGAAGAATCTTTACGGCATTACCATGGTGAGACCCCCGGAGCAATTGGCATATACCCCGGGATTGCCAATTTATGCCTATTATGCGGTGTTACCGGGATTTCTGATGATCGTCTGGATTTATCTTCAGTTTCCCAAGTCGGAGGTATTACCAGAGCCAGCCGCTAAATCGAAAAAGGGTGAAAAGGCAGTTGCCAAAATCAGGTTTTATAATAAAGATCTGTTTCTACTTTCAATTCAGCTGATCGCTTTTGTTTTACTCGGATATTTCCTTCTGGACAAATACCATGACACCCTTAAAAAGAAACTGATCACCATTGAATACTTAGCCGAAAATGAGCAATGGGCCGATTTACTGAACTATTCCAAATCCATTGAAAAGTATGATTTTCGGGTAAATTTTCAGGTGAACCGTGCACATGCTCACCTGGGAGATCTGCCCGAACGCTTGTTCTCCTATCCCCAATTGCTGGGTATTTCAGGTTTGTTTATTGATCCGACCACGATGGTTGGAAGCTCATTTGTTCCAACCAGCGATTTATATTTTGACCTCGGATTTATGGGCGAATCTCAGCGTTGGGCTTTCGAGGCTGAAACGCTTCTGCCCAATAGTCCGCGAATTCTGAAACGTCTGGTGATGATCAATCTGGTTAACCGGAAATACCAGTTGGCAGGACAATTTCTGAAAGTACTCGACAAAAATTTGCTTTGCCGCGATTGGGTCAGCAAGTATTCGAAATATGTCTCGGATACCACTCTGGCTGCCAGTGATAAGCTGATTGCTGAAAAACGCCGGTTTACTCCTAAAACGGAACTTTACAATGTCGGAACGTTACAGGGTCTCAGGCTTTTATTCGATACCAACCGGGATAACCGTATGGCGTATGATTATTTGCTTACGTTCTTCATTCTTGATTCACAGTTGCCTCAGTTTGTTGAATACCTGCAATATTATTCCCATTTCAATTTAAAGAAACTGCCCAGGACCTGGGAAGAAACTCTGGCCGTATATATCATGAAAACCAAGGCTTTTCCTTCATTTGTTAAGGAAGAAACCATTTCGAAAACTTGCCTGCAACAATTTACTGAATTCAATAAGGTAGTCAGGAGCTATAAAAATGATTTACCTGCTGCACAAAGTATTTTGCATCGCGATTATGGCGATTCGTTCTGGTATTATTTGTTGTATTTAAATCCTAAAGTCACCAATGTCTTAAAGACTAAAACTGATGTTCGATGATTAAAAAATCTATATACCTCTTTGCCGCTCTGATTCTGATTACTTTAAATTCCTGTCAGTCAAAAATCGGGAATTTTGCTGAAGTAAGCCGGCTTCCCGCGATTTTTCCGGATTACACCGATATTTTAATACCGCCCAATATGGCTCCGCTCAATTTCACAGTTCAGGAGCCCGGAACTGAATATGAAGTCAGGATTCACACCGGAGAAGACAATCGGCTGGTTGTCAGAAGCAAAAGCCCTTCCATACAAATGGGAATTAATTCATGGCACAATTTGCTGAAGAAAGGAATGGGCGAAAAGTTATTCATCGATGTATTTGTCAGGCAAAAAGATGGAAACTGGCAAAAGTTTCAACCCATAACCAATGAAATATCGAAAGAAGGTATCGACAATCACCTGGCTTACCGTTTGATTAATACAGCCTATGGAGTCTGGAATAATCTGGGGATTTATCAGCGAAACCTGGAGAATTTTGATCAAAAGCCCATTCTTGAAAATAAGTCATTTGAGTATGGCTGCCTCAATTGCCATTCGTTCAGGCACAACGACCCGAACAGCATGATGATTCATACCCGCGCCATTCACGGCGGAACGATAATCATTCAGGATGGCAAGTTGCGCAAGATTGATACCAAAAATAAATATACGCTCAGCGCGGGAACTTATCCATGCTGGCATCCCGACGGAAAACACATTGCCTATTCGGTAAATAAAATCAACTGGCATTTTGGTACCGGCGAAACCCGCATGGAAGTATCCGATGAATACTCCGACATTGTGGTTTATGACATCGAAAAGAATACGCTGACTACTTCGCCAAAGGTCTCCACTGCAAGCCGCGAGAACCTCCCGAATTGGTCGCCCGATGGCAAATTCATTTATTTTACCAGTGCTCCTGTAGTTACTAATCTGGATGACCGGATTCAGGGGAAATATGATTTGCTGCGCATTGCCTACGATGTCAATACAAATGTCTGGGGCTCGGTTGACACCATTATTTCAAGCAGGGAAATAGGAAAAAGCATCAGTTTTCCCAAAATATCGCCCAATGGAAAATTTTTGATGTTCTGTACCAGCGACAACGGTTACTTCACCATTCACCATCCTCAAACCGATTTGAACCTTCTGAACCTTGAAACCGGAGAATATCATAAAATGGAAATCAACAGCCCTCAGACCGACAGTTATCATTGCTTTTCGGATGCAGGTCACTGGTTCGTTTTTAGCAGTAAACGCATTGACGGACTGTTTACCCGGCCGTTTTTCTCTTATCTGGATGATTCGGGTAAAGCAACAAAACCATTTGTACTGCCTCAGGAAGATCCCGAGTTTTACAATACCTTTCTTAAAAACTACAATATTCCGGAGTTAATCACCGGTGAAGTAACTGTTTCTCCTCTGGACATCAGGGATAAAGTGCTTGAAACTGCTGTTGCGGCCAAACTCGATCCTTCGGTGGATACGCTTTATATGAAATCACATCTTTCAGCTCCAAAGAAATAATTTCCAAAGCGGTATTTCCTAAAATGTCGAATCAGTCTTCCGAAATCTGATCAACTGGCTGTCATTTATTGGCATTTTTCTTCCAACCGGATGATCTGTATAGGTTTTTTAATGTGGCAACAAGGTTTTTGTTGCTACCCGACGGGCGTTTACGGAACTTCCACCCTCCCGGTTCAAAAAGTCTTAATGTGATGTTTTTTTTTGTTCTGAATATAGAATAATCCTCAATGAATAAATGCTACGGAAACCTCAAAACAAAAAATTGAATTCCCTAACCGACTGAACTTTAGCCGACTTATTGTAGTATTTACATTAAAAACAGTTTAATGGCATTGATATAAAATAACTGCAAGTCTTTATCTGTCCAATCCTTACAAAAAAAATGTATGGAAAGCGTGTAAAAAGTTTCTTTTATTTAGAAAAGTTCTTGATTATAAAAATTCTTCTCCTATATTTGCTACAGCTAAAATTAATTAATAATTAAATCTACACGTATGAAAAGAAAAATCTTTACTTTATTATTATGCGGTTTGATGGGTACAATGGTTATGGCTCAGGAGGTCAGAACCGGAGGTATTAAAAAGACTGCTACTGCACCTGAGGTTGATGGTGTGATCGATGATGTATGGGCAACTGCAAATACATACCCCGTTGATTTGCCTTTTAGAACTGAAACTCCAACTTTGGGTGAACCGGGTCAAACAACCTGGAAGGCATTGTGGACCGATGATGGTGTTTTTATTCTGGTTACGGTGACTGATGATGAATTTTATCCTGGCTACAAGAACAATGATGCCGGAACTGACTGGAAATATGACAAACCCGAAATTTATTTCGATGTCAATGCTGAAAAGAAAGACGGCATTGGTGGTGGCGGAGGTAAGGGACATTATCAGTTTGCTCCTGGCTTTGGTGACGGATCAAAAAATGATGGTACAGTTACAACTGGTACTGATGGAGTAATGTATGCTTTCAAAGTTACAGAACCTAACTATGTGGGTGAATATTTCATTCCATTTACCAAGCTTCTTGATGCAGCCGGCAATGACATGGATAAGTTTGCTCCAATCGGTTTTGATGTAACCGTTATTGACGGTGACTCAAATGCACCGGCAGTTCGTCAAAGGGCTGTTTGGTCAAATACCGGAACCGGACCTGGTAATAACGAATCATACGGTAATATGGACGATTGTGCATTGGTGACTTTGGATCCGATTCCACTCGAAGGAAATGTGATTAAAAAGGCTGCCTCAACTCCTGTTGTTGATGGTGTTGTTGATGCCATCTGGTCCACTTCCAATGTTTTCAATATTGATAAGCCATTTCAGGCTGAAACTCCAACCTTAGGCGATGCCGGTACAACTACCTGGAAAGCTTTATGGAACGATGATGGGATGTATATCCTTCTTCAGGTGAATGACGATGAGTTTTATCCTGCTTACAAGAATAACAATGATGCCGACTGGAAATACGACAAGCCAGAACTTTATTTCGATGTAAATACCGAAAAGAAAGATGGCGTTGGTGGTGGCGGCGGAAAAGGTCATTATCAGGTTGCTCCCGGTTTTGGTACTGATGCATCTAAAAATGATGGTACACCAACCACAGGTACTGATGGAATTACCTATGCATTCAAAGTAAGCGAACCTACCTATGTTGCTGAATATTTTATTCCCTGGACTAAGTTAGTGGACGGAGCCGGAGTTGACTTTGACAAGACAAGCCCAATGGGTTTTGATGTTACAATTATTGATGGAGAATCAGCTGCACCAGGAGTTCGTCAACGGGCAGTTTGGTCAAATGTTGGAGCAATTAACGAATCGTACAATAACATGGACGACTGTGCACTTATCGTGTTCGAAGGTACTCAGGAAGCTGTTTATGTGGATGCAGTTACAGTAGCAGGTGGTTCTATTACAGCCGATAATGGCACTTTGCAAATGACTTATACTGTTGCACCATCAAATGCTTCGAATAAGAAAGTTAAATGGACGGTAGAAAACGGAACAGGTCAGGCAAAAATCAGTGCTGATGGTTTGCTCACTGCTTTAAAAGATGGAACTGTAACAGTAAAAGCTGCTGCCAAAGATGGTGGCTATGCCGAAGGTACTGCAGTAGTTACAATTAGTGGTCAGAAAGTATCAGCTGATGATATTTGGAATAGCTTTAACCTGATTAAGAACTGGAATTTCGATACTGATTTGACCGGTTGGGGTGGATGGGTTGACGGAGCTGTTGCTGATCAGTTACCTCCTGTTATTGAAGATGGCGTTTGTGTCATGAAAGTTGGTTTGTCCGCAGATAATTGGCATTATCAGCACAACCAAAATGCACTTACTGCAGAACCTAACGTTCCATATATCTTAAAATTTAAAACCTGGGCAAGTGCTGATAACACCCCTTGTGCAGTTGACTTTGAAGATACACAAGGTAACAGTTATACCCGTTACGGTGCAACTACAGATGCTGAATCAGGAGACGGAAGATCTGAATGGCATTATATGGCAAATATTGAACCTACCTGGTACACTTTCCATGTTGTGTTTGACAAAATTTTAAGTAATACTGATCAGAAAA
>CAIPKZ010000061.1 GCA_903865775.1 uncultured Prolixibacteraceae bacterium
TGTCCGAAAATAGAATCCATTGTGTATATATTCTGGATTCCTGTTTTTGAAGCCGCTAATCTATCTGTTATTTAATAGCAAGGCACCGATGTGAGGAATTTGTGATAGATATGGGCTTTTTGTGATAATATTCTAATCAGGATTCAATGTCTTTTTTCATTCTGATGAGGTTTTGGATATCTCCGTTTCAGGCGATAATCTTAACAGAACCTATAAATATTTTTATTAGTTTTGACAAGACAATTTGATAGAAATGATTCAACGGTTTTATATCGACACCTCAGTTATCGGTGGAGTTTTTGATATCGAGTTTGAGGAACATTCATCCATTTTAATGGAAATGGTTAAACTTGGGCAGATTAAAGCTGTAATTTCGGAGGTGACAGAAAGTGAAATTATGAAAGCCCGTAAAGAAATTCGGGACTACTATAACTCGCTTCCTGTTGAAAGTATTGAATTCGTTGAAATCACAGAGGATGCCGTTTTACTTGCAGATACTTATATCATGGATAATGTAGTCGGAAAAACAAGCCGAAATGACTGCCTCCATATCGGTATTGCAACGACAAGTCGCGTTGACGTTCTGGTAAGCTGGAATTTCAAACATATTGTAAATATTTATCGTATCAGAGGATACAATTCAGTGAATATCAAAATGGGTTTTCCAGCACTTGAAATCCGGTCACCAAAAGACATTGTAGGATGAAAACAAAAGAAATGAAAACAATAAAGTCGTTTGACTCAGTAAAAAGTATGCGTGAAATCCGTGACAAAATTTCATTGGAGATTGCGGATATGAATTTTGAACAGCTGAAAGCATATTTTAAGCAACACCGAATGCAAAAGGCAAAATGACAAGTGTTTGACGTGAATTAAATATTCGCAAGTGTCATCGTTTCCCAAAGTGTCTGTAAGGTGAATACTGCATGTACGAACTAACTTTTCTATCTTCATTTCGGCTTCGCGTCTTTTTCGTAGTTTTGATCAAATAAAACAAACCAACCTTGGCAAGTAAATTTCCTGTTTCCTTTAAAATTACTCCGGTTTCTGCCATGCAGATTTTTCAGCTCATGCGTTTTTCGACGCTGATACTGATCGGAGTGGTTTTCACCAAATCGGATTTATCAACGGCTGTAATCGGGCAGTACGAAACATTTTTGTTTTTGGCAGGCGCGGTAAGTTTTTTCTGGATGAACGGATTAATCCAAGGATTCCTGCCTACTTCAAGAGAACATTCCACATCGAAAAAATCGTCGGTATTATTCAACGTTTTTTACCTGATGATTGCCTTTTCTGTTTTGTGTGCGCTCTTTGTTTTAGTTTTTGAACATTCTATTTCCGGAACACTTTTGAAAGGAACAGGAATCCCATACCTGAACTATCTTCTGGTTTATATCCTGATTTCGTCGCCGGTCGGTTTGGTAGAATACATTTATCTGATTCAAAATCAGGGGAAACAGATGCTGGTCTACGGAGCGATATCCTATGCGCTGATGTTTTTGCTGGTTGTTCTTCCTCCGGTTTTAGGATTGAGCATTGAATACAGTCTGGCAGGATTGGTATTCAGTTCAGTCTTCCGGATGGTTTGGTTGTTGGTTTTGTTACTGCGGAATTCCTTGCCAAACTTTGATTTTGGATTCATAAAAAAACATCTGAAAAGCGCCTGGCCGCTGATCTTTTCCATGCTTTTGAGCGGATCGGGACAATACATCGACGGGTTCATCATCACCAGTTATTTCGACGATGCGACTTTTGCCATTTTCAGGTATGGCGCCCGCGAGTTTCCGCTGGTTTTGCTACTTGCAAACGCTTTTAGTGCTTCCATGTTACCCGGATTTGCCAACCGCTCCAGCCTGAAATCAAACCTGGAGAAGATCAGGCAGAATTCACAGCAGCTTGGAAACTGGTTATTTCCTTTGTCCGGAGCATTGATGCTGGTTTCGCATTGGGTGTTCCCGGTGGTTTTTAATGTGAACTTCTCCGGAAGTGCGACTATATTTAATATTTATTTGTTGCTGATTGTGAGCCGGCTTTTATTCCCGCAAACTATCCTGATTGGCCTTCAGAAAAATCGGGCGATTCTTTGGACCTCGTTTCTCGAAATAGTTGTTAATGTGACGCTTAGTTTGTGGTTTGTTCAGTTTTGGGGTGTAGCTGGTGTAGCCTTCGGAACGGTTTGTGCTTACCTGCTCGAAAAAATAGTGCTGGTTGTTTTAGTCAGGAAAACTTACGGTTTCCGGATAAACGATTACCTGAACCTGAAGCAGCACCTGCTTTATTCAGTACTTTTGTCAGGAATATTTGTGGTTACTGAATTTTTGATTTATTGATTTCAGCCAGAAATAAGTGTTACTCATGTTGTGTAAATTTTAATTCTGACAAGTTTCAGTCACCCCGAATTCCAGCCTGCCGGCTGGCAGGTATTTCGGGGTCTCAAATGATTAAGGGATTCCGAAACAAGTTCGGAATGACGCTTCGACATTAGGTACATAGCACAACAATCGTTTGGTATTTTTTGACTTTTTACTCATTACTTTTTATTGGCTTTCAAAATGGATTTTATCATTGATGACCCTCAGCGCGAACAGGATTTTCGTCAGATACTGACCAAAATCAGGCAAGCAAAAAGTGGCGAAACGGTTGACCAGATGAAGCAGCTCGGGTTGAATTATAAGGTAAACTGGGGGGCTTCCATCATTTCGTTGCGCGAAATTGCAGCTCAATATGAGAAGAATCACCTGTTGGCGATGAAACTCTGGAACAAACAATGGCGCGAAACCATGATTCTGGCTGCCATGCTCGATGTCCCGGCAGAAGTTACCGAAGAACAGATGGATTACTGGACAAAAACGCTCGAGACCACTGAAATTGCCGAATCATTGAATACCTTTTTGTGGTGTAAAACAAAATTTGCATTCATTAAATCGCTGGAATGGTGTCGCGGAAAAAAACATCTGGTTCGTTTTGCCGGATTGCACCTGATGGGCCGGCTCGCCATAACTGAAAAGTCTGTCATCGACGAACTTTTTGGGCCATTCTTCGACGTTTTGTCACCTTTAGCCAAAGACCCAAACCTGAAACAGGTTTTTTACCGTTCATTCGTTCAGCTTGGAATGAAAAGCAAAACCATGAATGAGGAAGCTGTTTCGTTTGCAGAAAGCCTGAAAGATATTGATTCAGAAGAAAGTAACAAGCTGGCTGATTTGATTCTGACTGAACTCAGGAGTGAATATGTACAGGAATCATTTGTTAAGAATACTTAACATCATGCGATGATTCCAAAACCATGACTATTTTTGGTACAGTTTTTATAGAAGAGAAATAGAAATTTAAAACTTTATACCATGGAACTTACAAAATCATCGAACCCGGTATTCGGGAAGAACATATTTAATCAGTCAGCCACCAGCACTGACGATGGAGTGATGACCATAAACGGAACGATTAACAAGACTGGCTTAATGTTTCTGATTGTGCTCTTCGCAGCTACTTTTACCTGGCGCAAATTTTTTGGTGTTGATATTGATCCAGCACTTCCTGGCGCAATTCCTCCGGGAGTTATGGGCTGGATGATTGGTGGTTTAATTGGCGGATTCATCATGGCACTCATTACCACTTTCAGCCCGCGCCGTGCTGCCATGACTGCACCGATTTATGCAGTTTTTGAAGGACTTTTCCTTGGAGCAGTTTCTGCTATGTTCGAAGCAATGTATCCCGGATTGGTGATGCGTGCAGTTTCGCTGACATTTGGCGTTTTCTTCATCATGCTTTTGCTCTACCGTTCAGGAACTATCCGCGCCACTGAAAAATTCAAAAAAGTGATTTTTGCCGCTACCGGTGGTATTGCGCTGGTATACTTGGTCAGCTTTGTTGCCAGTATGTTTGGTGTAAATTTCGGGTTTATGACCGGAAACAGTATGATGAGCATTGGCTTTAGCCTGGTTGTTGTGGTTATTGCAGCACTCAACCTGATTCTCGATTTCGATATGATCGTTCAGGGCACCAACGCCCGTGCACCGAAATACATGGAATGGTATGGCGCTTTCGGCCTGATGGTTACCCTGATCTGGCTGTATCTCGAATTACTTCGTTTGCTTTCCAAGTTTGCCCGCCGCAATTAATTGTCAGTAGAAAACTTTAAAATAAGTTGTCAGGCAATTTTACTGAAAAAGCGTATTCTCAGGTCGAATCAAAAATAAAAAAAAATGGGACCGAAGTCCCTTTTAAATATTTTGATTGAAAATAAACTGAAA
>CAIPKZ010000062.1 GCA_903865775.1 uncultured Prolixibacteraceae bacterium
GTAGTCATAAATAAGAATCCATTACAAGCTAACGAATTATGAACAAGGAAACTAAGATATTGGTTGTTGATGACGAAAAGGACTTGTGTGAAATCCTTCAGTTTAATCTTGAAAGCGAAGGATTTCATATTGAAGTGGCCTATTCCGGAGAAGAAGCTTTGAACAAATCGCTTGAGCACTTCGACTTACTGCTCCTCGATGTGATGATGGGAGGAATGTCGGGCTTTAAACTGGCTGATAGAATAAGGAAGGAAATGGGGCTTTCCGTGCCGATTATTTTCCTTACTGCACGCGAAACAGAAAACGATCTGCTAACCGGTTTTAATGTTGGTGCTGACGACTATCTTTCTAAACCGTTTTCTATCAAAGAACTGGTTGCCCGCATAAAAGCTGTTTTGCGCCGTGGAAAATCGGTGGATTTGAAATCCAAGATAATTCAGATTGACAATATGGAGCTCGATTTGGGCAGAAAATCGCTTGTCATAGCGAAAGAAACCATTTTGCTTACCCGGAAGGAGTTTGAAATACTTGCTATGTTGATTACAAACAAGGGTAAATATTATAGCCGGCAGGAAATACTCGACCGTATTTGGAGTGACGATGTAATTGTTACTGAGCGGAATGTAGATGTAAACATTGCCCGGTTGCGGAAGAAAATTGGTGTTTTTGGCGAAAGCATTAAGGGCCGTTCTGGCTACGGGTACAGTTTCGAAAACTAGGAAATTGTCATTTGTCATTCGAAAAGTTACTTTTCAAACAATTTTCAAATGACTATTGACTTTATTCCTATCTCAAAAAATGATTAATAAACAGAACCTTTTTAATTGATAGTTTATGGCCGTACCACGCACATTCCGGAACCGGATTTTCATCAACTTTTTTATAGTTTTTTCAATATTTACACTGGCTGTAATCGGGTATCAATACGATCGTGAAAAAAACTATCGTGTTGGAGAACTCGAGAGTATTCTCGATAACACAACAGAAATAACACATCGGTATATTGAGAATAAAAAGATTTTCGAATCGGGTGATTTTAAGTCTTTGGATACGCTGAAAACGCTGTTGACTGATTCGGACACCCGGATTACGGTTTTGGATATGACAGGAAAAGTCCTGTACGATAGCTTTGTGCCCGATGTACAGGATCTTGAAAACCATCTGGCCCGGCCCGAAATTCAAAAGGCACTTAAGTTCCGAAAAGGTTCCAGTATCCGGCTTTCAAATACCACTAATCAGAAGTTTTACTATTACGCCAAAGCCTACAAAAAATACTTTATCCGAACGGCAGATGTCTACAATGTTGACATCGTAAAATTCCTGACTACCAGCCGTATATTTCTGGTATTCATCGTTTTTCTCTTTCTTCTGATGTGGTTTCTGCTTCATTTCACTACCCGTCGTTTAAGTGATTTTATTACCAAGCTGAAAGATTTTGCCCTGAAGGCAGCCCAGAATGAAGACATTTCTAAAATGGACATCAGCTTCAAGGATGATGAACTTGGTGTTATCCGGAGACAAATCATTCAGATTTATGACAACCTGAAAACTACCAAGGACGAGCTAACCAGCGAAAAGGAGAAATTGTACAGTCACCTTCAGGTACTCAACGAAGGGATTTCTATTTTTTCACCTGAAAAGAATAAGATTTTGGCAAACAGCCATTTCATCCAGTTTATTAATATGATTTCGGAGAAGTCAACCATTTCGGCTGAACATATTTTTTCGATTCCTGAATTCAGTAAAGTGGTTGAATTTGTGAATCAAAAACGCGATCAGGACATTCAATCCCAAAATAAGGAACTTCCTCAGTTTGAATTTACCATTGAAAAACGGGAAAAGTATTTTCAGGTCAGGTGCATCATATTTATGGACCGGAGTTTTGAGGTTCTCATCAGCGATATTACACGTCCTGAAAAGCAACGCTTACTGAAACAGCAGCTGACTTCCAACATTGCGCATGAACTAAAAACACCGCTGTCTTCAATCAAAGGTTACCTGGAAACGATTTTAAATAATCAGAATATTCCGGCTGAAAAAAAGACTTACTTTCTCGAAAAAGCATTCGCTCAATCGGAACGTCTGACCGATTTGCTCAACGATATCTCGTTGCTCAATAACATTGAAGATGCGGGTGGTTTATTCGAATTTAAAACGCTTGCGCTGAAACCAGTCATTCGTGATGTAATCGAAAACCTGAAAAGCAGGCTGACAGACAAAAGTATGGACTGCAAGGTCGAAGTAGATAATGATGTAGTGGTTAATGGAAACGAGTCCTTGTTGTTTTCTGTTTTCCAGAATTTGATTGAGAATTCAATTAATTATGCAGGTGCCGGCTCTCAGATTTTAGTCAGGAAATACCTCGAAGATGATAAATTCTATTATTTCCAGTATACCGACAGCGGTGTTGGGATTCAGGAAGAACATTTGCCGAGAATTTTTGAGCGGTTCTACCGGATTGACTATGGCCGTTCGCGCGAAACAGGAGGAACTGGTTTGGGACTCTCAATCGTAAAAAATGCCATATTACTGCACCGTGGCGAAATTTCAGCTAAAAACAGACCTGAAGGCGGGCTTGAGTTTCTATTCTCACTGGCAAAAAAGTAAGCAATAAATCCTATTTATACTTGTTGAATTGGGGTAATTTAATAGTTTTCCCGATAAAAATCCCGCTTTAAACGGGATTTATTCGTGTTAGCAAAAGCTTGTCTAAGCTGAAGTGGAAACACGTATAAATTTTAAACATGTTAAAGAGTAGATTTTAATCCATTTCTGATTATTTTATTTTAAATTTAGCAACAAGAGCTAATTGGTATTTGTTAAGTAACGGAATGATTGGAACTATGGATATAATTCACATTAGTGCAGAGTGTTATCCCGCGGCAAAGGTGGGAGGATTAGCAGATGTCGTTGGTGCATTGCCTAAGTATCAGATTTTATTGGGGCATTCGGCCACTGTTATCATGCCTTTTTACCATGGCAAATTCAGTAGTTCACATGAATTTACAACAGATTTTTCCGGAATTGCACGGTTGGGGCACAAAAACTACAATTTTAATGTTTTAAAACTGGCCAAAAGCACGCTGGGATTTGATCTTTTTCTGATCGACATTCCCGGATTATTCGACCGACACAATATTTATTCCTATCACGACGATAGCGAGCGATTTATAACGTTCCAGATTGCCGCTTTAAATTGGCTGAATCAGAGGAAAGGTGTCCCTGATATTGTGCATTGTCATGATCAGCAAACCGGATTTATTCCTTTCATGATGTCAAAAGTTCGGGAATACAGTAAATTCGAATTGGTTCCGACATTATTTACCATTCATAACGGGCAATATCAAGGCCAGTTTGGATTCGACAAACTGCATTTTCTTCCACCATTTCATTCCTATTTTAATGGTCTGGTCGAATGGCATAACCTGATTAATCCTTTGGCATCGGCCATTAAATGTGCCTGGGGAGTTACAACTGTTTCGCCAAGTTACCTCGATGAGATCGGTTATGAGATGAAGGGAATGGAAGACTTGTTGCGCCATGAGCGTGAAAAATCGGTTGGTATTTTAAATGGTATCGACGCGGATGTCTGGAATCCTGAAACAGATCCGATGCTCGAGACAAACTTCAATCTCAAAACTGTTGAAGCCGGAAAAAAAGCCAGTAAGGAATTGCTTTGCAAGCAATTCGGACTCAATCCGGATAAACCTTTGTTTACTTTTATTGGCCGTTTGGTTGAAGAAAAAGGAGCTGATGTGCTGCCTGATATCATTTATAATATCTGCAAATTTAATCCGGGAGAACAGAATATTCTGGTTTTAGGCTCCGGAGAGAAAAATATCGAACATGGTTTGCTTCATCTGGAATCAATGTTTAAAGGAAATTATTGTTCGCACATTGGTTACAGCGAAAAACTATCGCACCTGATTTATGCCGGAGCCGATTTTCTGCTGATGCCATCGCGCGTTGAACCTTGCGGTCTGAATCAGATGTATGCTCTGCGGTACGGAACCATTCCAATTGTCAGGCGAACAGGCGGTTTGCGTGATACTGTTACTGATATTGGCGACAATGGATTTGGCATTTGCCACGATCAATGTTCAACCTTCGATGTGATCCATTCGATGCAGCGGGCCAAAACCTTATTCAAAAACAAACGGGCCTTTAATAAAATCCGAAAAGAAATCATGCAAATCGACCATTCGTGGAACCGGGCTGCTTTGGAATATGTTGAATTATATCAATCACTTAAAATATAGTTTTATGAAGAAGAAAACGTTAGCTATTATTCTGGGAGGTGGCCAGGGATCCAGGCTCTCCCCGTTGACAGAAGACAGATCGAAACCTGCAGTTCCGGTTGCCGGAAAGTACCGACTGGTTGATATTCCGATTTCGAATTGCATCAACTCCGATATTGACCGGATATTTGTTCTGACACAGTTCAATTCGGCTTCATTAAACAAACACATTAAGAACACCTATCATTTCGGTAATTTCAGCGATTCATTTGTAGATATTCTGGCAGCAGAACAAACCCCAAACAATAAGTCATGGTTTCAGGGTACGGCAGATGCGGTTCGTCAGTGTATGCAGCATTTCGTAAATTACGAATTTGATTATGCGCTTATCCTTTCAGGCGATCAGTTGTACCAGATGGATTTCAATGAAATGATTGAGGCTCACGTAAAAGCCGGCGCTGAAATTACCCTGGCAACCTTACCCGTTGTTGCAAAAGAAGCTTCTGAATTCGGAATTCTCAAATCGGATTCAGAAAATATTATTCAGGAATTTATCGAAAAACCTGCTCCTGAGTTGCTGCCTGACTGGACTTCGGAAGTTAGTCCGGAAATGCAACGCGAAGGAAAAATATACCTGGCCTCGATGGGTATTTACATATTTAACCGTGATTTACTGATTGAACTGATGAAAGATCAGGGAACAAAAGATTTCGGAAAGGAAATTATCCCACAGGCCATTATTACCCATAAAGTATTAAGCTATCAGTACGAAGGTTACTGGACCGATATCGGTAACATCGAATCTTTTTATGAAGCAAACCTGGGTTTAACTGACGATATACCGAAATTTAACCTCTTTGATAATTCGAAACCGGTATATACCCGCGCCCGCTTACTTCCTCCTTCAAAAATCTCAGGAACGACATTGGAGAAAACAGTTATTTCTGATGGTTGCATCATTCATGCCAGCCGAATCGAGCATTCGGTAATTGGAATCAGAGCCCGGATTGGAAGAGGTTCGACCATTGTCAATTCATACATTATGGGGAATGATTATTATCAAAACCTGGGTGAGATTGATCAGAATTATAACGATGGAAAAGTAATGGGTATTGGAGAACGCTGTTATCTGAACAATTGCATTGTTGACAAAAATGTACACATTGGTAACGATGTTCGGGTTAATGGCGGCAAGCATTTACCTGACTCAAACAATCTGCTGTATTCGGTAAGAGATGGCATTGTCGTTGTCAAGAAAGGCGCAGTTTTGCCTAATGGATATGTGATTTAAGCTTATTGCTGAAAATATTAAACGCTGGAACTGTTTATGCAGTTCCGGCGTTTTTCTTTCTATCCTGATCTCCCTTCGATACGCTTCGCTACTCAGGGAGCGGCTTCACTGATACCGGTTTTCTTTTTCCTTTTTCCTTCTTCCCTTTTCCCTTTTTTAAAATACTGCTTCAACTAATTTACGGGTATTGTCTGATACTCCGTAGGTATAAATATGAAGGCTTGGAACCTGATGCGCAACCAAATCTTTCGACTGCAAAATCGCCCATTCGGTGCCTACAATTTTGGCATCGTCGTCGGTTTTGCATTTGGCAAGCTCAACCGCAAGTTCTTTTGGAATATCAATGCTGAACAACTTGGGAAGCACGGTTAGCTGATTCTTCAGATTGATGGGTTTTATGCCCGGAATAATCGGAACCTGAATGCCAATCTTTCTGCATTGATCCACGAAATCGTAATATTTCCGGTTGTCGAAAAACATCTGGGTTACAATATAATCGGCACCTGCATCCACTTTTTGTTTCAGGTACTGCAGATCAATTTCGGCATTCGGCGCCTCAAAATGTTTCTCCGGATAAGCGGCTACCCCGATACAAAAATCCATTGGATGGGTGTTTTTCAAATCTGCTTCAAGGTATTTCCCATTTCTCAGATTGACAATCTGTTCAACCAGTTCATTTGCATTGGCATGTCCATTCGGGTCTGGCCTGAACACGTGTTCACCTTTGTTCCCATCACCACGGAGAGCCAGCACATTTTCAATGCCCATGAAATTCAGATCAATCAACACATGTTCTGTTTCGCTTTTTGAAAAGCCGCCGCACAAAATATGCGGAATCACCGGAATGCCGTATTTGTGCTGAATGCTGGCTGCAATCGCTACCGTTCCCGGACGTTTGCGAACTGTGCGTTTTTCGATGCGGCCGTCAGGCCATTCAACATACATCATCTCGTCGCGGTGCGTGGTGATGTTGATGTACTTTGGATCAAAATCCATAAGATTCTCAATCGTATTGTATATTTTGCTGGCATCGTTTCCTTTGAGCGGAGGTAAAAGCTCAAACGAAAAAAGCGTCTTGGAACTCTGATTAATTAGGTCGATTACTTTCATTTCTTTTTACTTTTTTTGTCTTGAAAACGAATAACTATTTGAAAATGTTTTCAATATTTTTTTGAGTCTTATTCATTTCACGTTTTATTTGGGTCCCCACCGAATTGTTGAAATGAAAAACCATATCGGCTACAAACATAACTGCTAAACCCAGAATGAAAAAAATAAATGAAGTTTTTGTCGATTTTTTCATGGTAGTTGAAAATTTAATACGCTATAACAGGTTTTTATCACTAACGGGATGACGAAAAAGTATGAACCCGAATAATACTGCAAAAATGGAATACAGAATTCCGGCAACCCAAATGATGATTGGAAGGTCTGGAATGGATATGATTCCTTTGACCAAGGCAAGCCCGGCAATTAAGAAATGTGTAAAGTTTGCCACTGCAATCGGACGATTATATATACCTCCAATTAAACTCGATTTAGTCATCCAGTTTAGCATTCCAAAACCAAAGTATAGCGCTCCTATAATTTGCACCAACAATTGAAGTGGTTTTGTAGCTTCCAATCTGCAAGAAGTTAAAATCTCTTCCGGAATAAATGTCAGAATAATGCCTGCTCCTCCAAGAGTTATGGCGCTGGCCGTCATTAAATATTTGGGTTTCATCTATTTTGATTTCGTTTGATTTTTTACTGAAACTAAAATCTTTGATTTAGGTCTAACCTCAATCACAACTATGTTGAAGATTTTCAGAAATTACCTTGAAATTCTAAAGTACGATCTTAGCTTTTCAAGGTGAATTTCAAAAACTACCTTGAAATCCTAAAGTTTGATTTTAGATTTTCAAGGTAAAAGTGTAAATGAACTGTTTTAAAACCTTATTTTCCGGAGTAAGCCTAGTAGCCAGAGAACGTGAACGAAATTTTACCTTATTGATTTACAAGATAGATTAATAAGTTTAAAATCATGGGCGATTACCTCTAATCCTTCATCAACAAACTTAGTTTTTTCATGGCTTCCGCTACAATCTTACCATGCAGCTCTATGTTTTCAATAATTTCCTTTGATGTACGCATATCCACTTTAATCACAGTGTTTGGGTTAACGGCCTTTAAATCGAAGACTTTGGCATCAATGTCGGATGCGATAGCTTCTTCATCTCGGGCAGCTTTTTCCTGTATGCTAATTTTTTCTTCCAGCACCTTGATTGCCGGATTTTTTGTATCGACCTTTTTTAAAGCTTTGATTTTTTCTTTAAAGATTACCACATCTTCTTTGATGGCATTTGCTTTATCCAGATGAGGTTGCATCTCGTCACGCGCATCAGCCCGGCGTTTTGCAAAGTCGATGGTCCACGAATAGCGGCTTTCTCCCTGGGGGGTTGCCATTTTTGCCAGTATCCGCGCATAGCTTGGAAAACGTTTTCCCTCATTGGTCTCATCTTCCAGCCAATCGGCGGTAAGGTTGGCGGGCAATTTGCTGTCGTCAATCACTTCAAATTCGCCGTAGCGATGTCCGTTTGAAGCGAAAACATATTTTACATCAAAGCGGTCGCAATCGGAATATCCTTTGGCTTGCTGCATCCCTTTATACGGATCTTCATCTTCTTTTTTAGCTTCAAGAACAGCAACAGGCAAGGGTTTTGGCATATTGCCAACCTGAACACAAAGCAAATAATCAGTTCTTCCACTCCCCCTTCTCCTACGTCCTTTGTTCCCAATAGGCTCAACGGGAGCAGGGGTTTCCAATCTTATCAATAGATTAAGGTAACCCTTTTCGCGTAAAACCGGATCAATTAAATTATATTTAGTTTCGGCTTCGTTATAGCTCATAGGTTTGTCTTTGAATCCTTTGATTTTCAACCAAAATTTCAATCCTGGTTGTCAGAATTTTAGCCCTAAAAATCTCTGAAAAATTAGTTCAGCAAGTTAAGCCTAACATTCGTAGAAAACAAAATGTATCTAAGGTTTTCTTGACAACAAAAAAGGCAGAATTTTCATCCTGCCTTATGACGTTCTGTTGTTGGTTGATCCTATGCGATTTCCAAACCAGTCCTTTTTACCAGATCAACCAAAGGCGAATTGTCGTTACTGTAAAAGCGTTTAGTGCCAACTAAAAAGGGTTCAATCCTTGAATTAACTTTCCGAGTCAAATTCCATATTTTGCCAGCCAGATAATCGTCGGTATCATTATCTGTAACAATCATCAAATCAATATCGCTTTCGCTTGTTGCCGTATTGGTCAGGTAACTTCCATACAGAAAAGCTTTATCTACTGATATTCCTTCCGATCTGAGCAGATAAATATATGTTCGTAAAATCGCTATAACTTCATTTTTAGCCATTGCAATAACTCTTTAGTTTTTCTAAAATACTCATCGACATGTTTTTGTTCAGGCAAAACCGGACTATAATCAGGATAACGTCCCTGTAATTGATACTTCATCAAAATCCCTATAAAGATTTGGGTTTCATCATCAAATTCTAATCCACCATTTTCTGAAAGTTAAACCAGGTTGTGCGATCGTGGAGCAACCTCTCCGGTTTTCATTACAAAGTGAGCTTTTATTGCTTTTTCGATCACTAAATGGCAGAAAAACAAACCATGAAGATTTCTTTTTTCCTGAATTAACAGATTTGCCGTAATGATATCATCTTCAGCTCCGTTTATCCAGTAATCTATCTGTTTTTGAATATCAACCATTAGTTCAGCCGTTTTTGAATATTCAAACTTACAAAAATCTTTTGAGTTATTGATTTGAGTTCAAAATCAGGAAGTAATAAGATTATTCGAAACGGAAGGAAATTGGAACCTTCCATTCCGTCCGAAAAGAGTTATCCGTTTTGTTTTTGATTTTCGCGCGGACGGTTGTCCGTGTTCCCTTTTTAACCCGGGGTGCCGTTCGTTCCTCTCTTTACCCCGGGCTATTGATATATTACCCTTTCAGGGTAGTGATCATCGCAAACCATTGCCCAAGGCTTTCCCCCATTTCGGGGGAACGGGAAGGGGGCTGATGGGCTGTCTGTTATATCCCTTTATAATTCAGATTCGACGGAATAAACTGTTCAATCACTTCCACTGAAACACCTTTTCTGTGGGCATAGTCTTCAATCTGCTCTTTGCCAACTTTCTCCAAACTGAAATATTTCGATTCCGGATGGACGAAATACTGCCCGCTCACCGAAGCAGTCGGGTACATGGCAAAATGTTCGGTTAAGGTCATGCCAATATCTTCGGCTCCAAGCAGGTTGAAAAGATTGCCCTTTTCGTGGTGCTCGGGGCAGGCCGGATATCCAATGGCCGGGCGAATTCCCTGGTAATCCACATGGAACATTTCTTCCAAACTCAGATTTTCTTCCGGAATATATCCCCAATATTCTTTGCGGACTTTTTCATGAAGCAATTCAGCAAAAGCCTCCGACAAGCGGTCAGCAAGTGCTTCCAAAAGTATAGCATTGTAATCGTCGTGATCGTCGTGATAAGCTTTCATCCATTTTTCAATCCCAACACCAGCGGTGACAGCGAATGCGCCAAAGTAATCGGTTTTACCACTTTCGACCGGTGCAATAAAATCAGAAAGGCAATAATTCGGAGATCCGGCTTTTTTGGCTTCCTGCTGACGAAGATGATAAAACCTTCCAATTTCCTTTTTTCGATCTTCCTGTTCGTAAAGAACAATGTCGTCGCCATCGGCATTGGCAGGCCAGATTCCGAAAACACCATTCGCCTGTACCATTTTCTTTTCGGTCATCCGGTCGAGCATGCGGTTGGCATCGGCGTATAGTTTCCGGGCTTCTTCTCCCTGAAGTTCGTCATTCAGGATATCCGGAAATTTGCCTTTCAGCTCCCAAACGAAAAAGAAGAAAGTCCAGTCGATGTATTTCCGGAGTTCGGAAATCGGGAAATCGATCAGCTGTTTGACACCAACAAAATTGGGCGTGTACAATGAGGTGTTATTCCAGTCAAGGTTTAATTTGTTGGCACGGGCATCAGCAACCGACAGGTATTTTTTTGCCTTTTTCTGACTGTGAAAAGTCCGGATGTTCTGATATTCATCGTGTAAATCCACGAGAAACTGTTCATTTCCGGAGATCAGGTTTGAAACCACGCTGACCGCTCGCGAAGCATCTTTGACATGAATCACGGTATTTTTATACTGAGTTGCTATTTTTACAGCAGTATGTATTTTTGAAGTTGTTGCACCGCCAATCAGCAAAGGCAGATTCATATTCCGGCGCTCCATTTCGGTGGCCACTTCGGCCATGATTTCGAGTGAAGGAGTAATTAATCCACTCAAACCAATGATATCGACATTTTCGCGGATGGCGGTTTCCAGAATCTTATCCGTTGGAACCATCACCCCCAAATCGATGACCCGGTAGTTGTTGCAGCCCAAAACCACGCCAACAATGTTTTTCCCAATATCGTGTACGTCACCTTTTACGGTAGCCATCAGTACCACTTTCCGGTTGTCGGTGGTGTCGAATTGATCTTTGTCGGCTTCGATGTACGGAAGCAGAAAAGCCACCGCCTTTTTCATCACACGGGCTGATTTGATGACCTGCGGCAGAAACATTTTTCCGGCACCAAACAGATCGCCAACCACATTCATTCCATCCATCAATGGTCCTTCAATAATATTCAGAACCGGTGAATAAAACGGCAGTGCTTCGGCCAGATCAATTTCGACGAAATCGGGCAATCCTTTAATCAGTGCATGTTGCAGCCGTTTTTCGACGGGCAGGTTTCGCCATTCATCAATACGTTCTACTTTGGCATCCTGCTCTTTTAAAGTCAGTGCGAATTCGAGCAGTTCTTCGGTGGCATTCGGATTTTTATTCAGGACCAAATTCTCCACTTTCTCCAGAAAATCTTTCGGAATTTCATCGTAAATCTGCAACATTCCGGGATTCACAATGCCCATGTCGAGACCGGCCCGGATGGCATGAAACAGAAAAACAGAATGAATGGCTTCGCGCACCTGATCGTTTCCGCGGAAAGAAAAAGAAACATTGCTGATTCCACCGCTTGTTTTGGCATATTTCAGGTTTTTCTTGATCCAGCTCACAGCATTGATAAAGTCAACCGCATAATTTAAATGTTCCTCCATTCCGGTTCCGATGATCAGAATATTCGAATCGAAAATGATATCCTGTGGAGGAAAGTTGATTTCGTTGACCAGAATAGTATAGGCACGCTGGCAGATTTCAATGCGCCGCTCGAACGAATCGGCCTGTCCTTTTTCGTCGAAAGCCATGACAACAACCGCTGCACCATATCGTTTCAGCAGTTGGGCCTGTTTCCGGAATACGGCTTCGCCTTCCTTCATACTGATGGAGTTCACAATAGCTTTCCCTTGCAAACATTTCAGACCGGCTTCAATCACATCCCATTTCGATGAATCGATCATGATCGGAACGCGTGCAATATCGGGTTCGGCCATCAGAAGTTTCAGGAACGTGACCATTTCCTTTTTGGCATCGAGCATGGCATCATCCACGTTCACATCAATCACCTGTGCACCTTCGTCCACCTGGATGCGCGCAATGGCCAGTGCTTCTTCGTATTTTTCTTCCTTGATGAGGCGGGCAAATTTTCGTGAACCAGCTACATTGCATCGCTCACCGATGTTTACAAAATTTGTTTCCGAAGTCAGGATAACCGGTTCCAGTCCACTCAGAATGGTATGTTTACTTTTTTTCCTTCGCAAATGTGGTTCCGATTTCTCAGCGATTATTGCAAGTTCGTGGATATGTTCCGGAGTCGTTCCGCAACAACCACCAATGATATTCACGAATTTGCTGTTCAGAAAATCACTCACCTGGTGAGCCATTTCAGCCGGAGTCTCATCGTATTCGCCAAACTGGTTGGGCAAACCGGCATTTGGATAGGCACTGATATAAAAAGGCGCTTTTTTGGAAAGTTCTTCCAGGTATGGCCGCAGTTCCTTGGCTCCGAGTGAGCAGTTCAGCCCGATGCTTAGCAAATCGATGTGCGAAACCGAAGCCAGAAAAGCTTCAACGGTTTGTCCTGAAAGGGTGCGTCCGCTGGCGTCGGTAATTGTTCCTGAAACCATGACAGGCAGGCGGATTCCGCGTTCTTCGAGTTCTTCTTCGATAGCAAACAGAGCCGCCTTGGCATTCAATGTATCGAAAATCGTCTCAACCAATAGTAAATCCACGCCGCCATCAATCAAGCCTTTTAATTGCTCGCGGTACGATGCTTTGACTTCGTCAAACGTAACGGAACGAAAACCGGGATCGTTCACATCGGGCGAAAGCGATAAGGTTTTGTTCATCGGACCAATGGCTCCGGCAACAAAGCGCGGTTTATCCGGATTTCTCGTGGTGAACTCTGAAGCCACTTCAACGGCTAATTGTGCCGATTGCAGATTTAACTGATAGACCCATTCTTCCAAATGATAATCGGCCTGCGAAATACTGGTGGAATTGAAGGTGTTCGTTTCGATAATGTCGGCTCCGGCTTCGAAAAATTCGGCATGAATAGCACGGATAATTTCAGGTTTGGTAACCGAAAGTAAATCGTTGTTCCCTTTCAGATCGTAAGGGAAATCAGTGAAAACAGTGCCGCGGAAATCTTCTTCGGAAAGGCGGTATTTCTGAATCATGGTTCCCATCGCTCCATCGAGCACCAGCACCCGCGATTCGAGTTCTTTTTTTATATCTTTTTTTGTTGTCATCGTTAAAAATTCTCAGTGAAAACCCTTTTTAGGATTGAATTCAAATTTGTTCCATTCTTTGCTGAGAGGCTGTCTCAAGAGTCATCGGCCCAGTCATCCTGAACGTTCGACTGAGCTCACGTCGAAGGCTTGTTTCAGGATCCCACCTCATTGTGCATAGGGCCCCGAAATGAATTCGGGGTGACTAATCAAGCGTGATGGTTGACTTTTAAGTCAGCTTAACCCAATATTCCGCACCTAAGGTGCTTTAAACATAACAATCTCAGGGGCATTCGGTTCTTTGCGATTCGCGAGCTTCAGTAAGAATAGTGCAAAACTAATTTCAAAAAACCGAATTGTCAAACAAATCAACTTATTAGCTGAAGTATTAAGTTAAAGTTGATATTTTTGTGTGCCCATAGTACGAATATCTAATACGGACTTCTATTCATGACAGACGGCGAGGCAACAACGAATAAGAAACTGGTACCACCATCCAGAAGTGCCGGGTTGTTTTCTGATTTCAGGTATTTTCTATGGAATAATCCGAAAATACAGACAATTATCAAGTTTACTTCAGCAGAAAAAAGAGACGAATACAACCAACGAATACTGCAACGAGTGGGCAAAGGAGTTGATCGTTATTCCATTCTGAATGTCCACCATATCGGAATAGACGCACCGGTAAGTTATGTTTTTAATGAACTTCTGAACTGGAACGGCGACTCGACCTGTTGGCCAAACCATATTGCAAAGGTTGAACGAATTGATGAAAATATTGAGAAAATAAGGATTTTACCCTTTGGCTGGAAGAAATACCCGTTCGGTTTTAAAAAGAGTTTGCTGGGTTTCCGTTTTATCCCTTTGTTTAATTTGAATTCAATCCGGATAAAAAGGGTTCCTGATGCGTTCGATTTTGATAATGCCCGCTACTTGCTGTACAAGTGCAGCGGAGGTTATCCCATAGGAATTTTCCTGATGTATGTGCGCTCGTCCATTGCCGATATGGGAGAAACCGAACAGTCTCAGCTGTATTTTTCGGTTGGTTTTAATTTCTACGGAAAAGAAAAAAACTCGAGATGGCCATTTATAAACAAGATTTGGGAGTCAGTTCATAATCGGGTGACGGCGAATGTTATGAACCGGATCAAACAACTCAGCGAATGGAGGCTCGAAAAAATGGAAGCAGGAATTGATTGATCGCAACGACTCACCCTATTTAGGGCACAGATTCACAGATTATTAATTTTCATCCGAATATAATTTGTTTTTTAAAGGCCGGATGGAACTCGCATGTGAAATATTCATCCGTGTTTGTGTTTAACGAACATGCTCGTTTCATAAATTTTCATTCGTAACCGACAAAATATTTTGAAACTGTTGGGTATCCCAACAGTGGCAATGCGTACCTGTTTTTTACACCACCAGAGTTTGATTTCTGTGTCCAATGAGTTTTTCTGCAATTATTTCGCTTAGCCTGCTGCTGCTATGGTGTATCCAATTTTTTTTGACTCCTTGACGATTGATGAAACCTTATTTCTATTGGGAAACCTAAGTACAAAACAGGTGCACTAAAGACTCAAACCTTATTAATGTGCTGTATATCATACCAAATAAGGTTCAAGTCGGGTGCGGGGTGCCTGGTTACTAAGGTTTTTTTGAAAAAATAAGGTTAATAAATAGTGTTTTCCGATTTTGTTGTCAACGAGCCAAAAGCAATAGATTTATGGATTCACGGTAGCTGCTGCTGGCAGGGATTCTGTCGCTTTTTGGAATGCTGCGAAGCAGCGGCATATTTTTAGTCAGATAGTAACGAAGGACTGAAGCTACGAAGGGATCAGATGATATTCTTGTGGGGAATGGGTTAAAGAAAAATCAGAAAATCAATAATTATAAAACCAAAACCCAGATGTGATTTCCAAAACCCAGATTGAACATCAATTTTGAAGGTGAGTCCCATGCCGTCCGAAATAAGTTTCA
>CAIPKZ010000063.1 GCA_903865775.1 uncultured Prolixibacteraceae bacterium
GAGCATCGTAAATATGCGTATAGTTTTTGTCCTGTCGCTGACGAACGCAATCGTCGCACCATCGTCAGACCAGCATGGATGCCATCCCACTGCGCCAGTGGTTAATCGGGTTACAATTTTCAGGAATTTAAGCGATTTGGGGTTTTGGCAGCAAGAAAAATAGTTTTCAGAGCAGTCTTAATTATACTTTTCTGAATTTGATGTCTTTATCATTGATCATCTGATGAAATTCTTTTAAGAGCACTTGTTCTTGTGCATCAATTTCACCATCTTCCGATGCAAGAGTGATGATCCGATCATATTCTTCCCGTGTAATAAAGCCATCTTCAACGGCCTTATCAATAGCTTCACGCAATTTCACGGCGCTTGTGCTAACTTTCATATTCTCAACTAATTTATGCTTATTCATAGTATTTTTTTTATCGGTTAAACAATCAACCCTGACCGGACGAGGCTGGGTATAATCCAATCTTAAAATCACTTCAAATGTAAGTATTAAAGCTCGATGAAGCTACAACAAAAAATGATGCGAGTCAATGAGTAAGCAATGTCGAATGCTACTTCTGGGTGAATGAGAATACAAATCCCCAATCAAAGGGTGTAGAATGCAAATCTAAACCAGTTACTATAAAAGCACAAAAAACCGTCCCAACTTTCGTTGAAACGGCCTTTATATATGAATTCTTAAAATCCGTTAAGCTATTGGTGTCGGACCTCCAAAAGACATAGGAGAAATCATTGGATCATGTCCTCTTACATTTTTAATTGAACCATTGACACTTTCATACTTCTGAATGTTTTCCTGAAGTGCCAGCATTAAGCGCTTGGCATGTTCAGGTGTCAGAATAATCCTGGATTTCACATTTGCTTTTGGAATTCCCGGCATTACCCGAACAAAGTCAACAACAAATTCAGAAGTTGAGTGCGTAATGATAGCCAGATTGGAATAAATCCCCTGAGCTATTTCTTCGGTCAACTCAATTTGCAACTGATTGGCATGATTCTGATCTTCCATAACTTATCTCTTAATAACGATCTGAGTCTTTCATTTCAACCATTTTGTCATATTCGTCGCGTGAACCGACAACCAGATTTTTGTATTCTTTTAATCCGGTACCGGCAGGAATTAAGTGTCCGCAGATTACATTTTCCTTCAATCCGTCGAGGTAATCGACTTTTCCCTGGATAGCAGCCTCGTTCAATACTTTGGTTGTTTCCTGGAAAGAAGCAGCCGATAACCAGCTACGTGTTTGAAGTGCAGCACGGGTAATTCCCTGAAGAATCTGGCTTGAAGTGGCAGGAATTGCATCCCTTCCTTCAACCAATTTCTTGTCGCGGCGACGAAGATTCGAATTCTCGTCACGTAAACGGCGCGAAGTGATGATCATTCCCGGTTTCAAACTGTCAGAATCACCCGCTTCAATCACAACTTTCTTGTTATAAATCCAGTCGTTTTCGTGCAGGAATTCATGTTTGTCAACAATTTGTTTTTCGAGGAAACGGGTATCGCCCGGATCGTCGATCTCAACCTTGCGCATCATCTGGCGAATAATCACCTCGTAATGCTTATCGTTGATTTTCACTCCCTGCATCCGGTACACATCCTGAACTTCATTCAAAATATATTCCTGAACAGCAGTTGGACCTTTGATTGCTAAAATGTCCGATGGAGTGGTTGCACCATCAGAAAGTGGCGTTCCGGCGCGAATGTAATCGCTTTCCTGAACCAGAATCTGACGTGACAGTGGAACCAAATAACGTTTAACTTCTCCGGTTTTCGAAGTGACCACAATTTCGCGGTTACCACGTTTAATTTTACCCAAAGAAATTTCACCGTCGATTTCGGAAACCACTGCAGGATTCGATGGATTTCTGGCTTCGAATAACTCAGTAACACGTGGCAGACCACCGGTGATATCACCAGCTTTACCAGCAGCACGAGGAATTTTCACCAGAACAGCACCAGCTTCTACAATCTGACCATCTTCAACGTTCATGTGA
>CAIPKZ010000064.1 GCA_903865775.1 uncultured Prolixibacteraceae bacterium
ACCATTATTGGCGGATTTACTGCAGTAGCTTATTCCGATGCGATTCAGGTAATTATCATGATCGGTGGTTCTGCCATCATGTTATTTATTGGTCTGGATAAAGTGGGTGGTTGGGATGGTCTGATGACCAAAGTTCCTGAAATGATGAAAATTGGCAAGCCTTATGACGATCCGGTTTATCCATTCTGGGGAATTCTCGCAACCGCATTTTATGCCGGAATTTTTTACTGGGGAATCGATCAGGTCAATGTTCAACGCACACTGGCTGCACCCGATTTGAAGAATGCCCGTTGGGGTTCGATGTTTGCGATTTTACTGAAACTCACTCCAATCTTTATTTTTGCTTTACCCGGTGTAATCGCCTATGCGCTATTTCCGGGTGAGTTGCAGGGCGATGAAACAAAACAGACTTTTGTTCTTTTGCTGAATAAGCTTTTGCCCAGTGGTTTACGCGGTTTATTACTGGCCTCGTTAATGGCGGCTCTGGTAACCTCGTTGATTGCAGTACTTAATTCCGTTTCAACGCTCGTTGTTCGTGACTTTGTGGTGGAGTTTCGTCCGGATATTCCGGAAAAGAAACAGGTGAAGTTGGGTCGGTACATTATTCTGCTCGTGACTTTCCTGGGAATTGGCGCGGCCTATCTCGTTTATAAAAACGAGGAAGGATTGTATAAATACCTGCAAACCATCACGGCATATCTGGTGATTCCGGTTTTCCCTGCCATCTTCTTCGGCATTGTCAGCAAAAAAGTCACTCTGAAAGGAGCCGCAGTTTCGGTATTGGTGGGAATTGTTTTGGCTACCATTTTTGTGACCGATCAATTGTTGGGACCAAATGCCGGCAAGGAATTATTCCCGTTTCTGCATCATAAATTGACACTGAACTTCGGTTATCGCGGACTTTGGGCAGAAATACTCATCACAGGTATTTTATTCGCTGTTTCAGCTTTTACCGTAAAAACGGCTCCTGAAAAGCTGGTCCATACCACGATTGATTTTGATAAGCGCATTGCCAGTTTTGAAGGAATTACAGACTGGCGGTTGCACTTGACAATACTTTCCCTGATTACTTTATTCCTGTATATCTGGTTATATTAATTCAAAAATTCAAACAACTAAAACTATACATCATGAAAAAAATATCACTTATTATAATCATTCTGGCAATGATTGTCATTTCAGGAAGAAGTCAGGAAAAATCGAAATGGATTTCTTTGTTCAACGGCAAAGATCTGACAGGTTGGACTGTTCACGGGAAAGCTACCTGGTCGGTTCAGGATGGCGTTCTGGTCGGAATTGGTGGAATGGGTCACATTTATACCGATGCCATTTGTTCCGATTTTGAGTTAAAAGGAACTTTTCGGATATCTTCTGATGCTGGTTCAAAAAGCAACAGCGGCGTTTATTTCCGGGCCAATCCGCCGGCAGACAATATCGATGGTTTTCCACGTGGTTACGAAGCTCAGATTTGCCACAACCAGGATGCCTACACCGGTTGGCTGTGGAAACCCGGAACTCCAACAGGAAAAGCTTCAGAACTGCTAACTAAAGACGGCGAATGGTTTAACTACCGGATTAAAATGGTTGGCAATCATATTCAGTTTTGGATTAACGACAAACCGGTGATGAGCTACGACGATACCGAATATAAATCGGGTCATTTTGCCATTCAGGGCCATAATCCGGGGATGAAAATAGAAGCTAAAGATTTGTATTACAAGAATTTAGATAAATAAATCAGAAATGATAAAGTCCTTTTATATCCTTTTTGCATTGGTGTTTTTAGGCACATTATCTAAATCCCAGGAGAAATATGCCATCGGCATGTTTCATTTCAACCTGCAATATGTTGCAGGCGATTACAAAATCGAAAACCGGATTATTAAGGAATCTGTTTTTCCGGTTTTGCAGTTTTTCGAAAAGAATCCGCAGTACAAATCGGACATTGAAATTCAGGGTTATGCCATCGAAGTTTTTGCAGAAGAACATCCTGAAGTGCTGGCTCTACTGAAAAAACTGGTCAACCGCGGTCAGATTGAACTGGTCATTGCACACTATTCCGATCAGTTTTTCATCGGCTATCCTGCTCTTGACCTGCAAAAATCGATTGAAATATGCGATCAGATTCTGGCTAAAAATGGCTTGAAACGTTCAAGGGTGTTTTTTGGACAGGAAATTCAATGGACTCCGGCTTTTGCCAGAGTGCTGAAAGGCAAATATGATTTGATTGCAACCAGCTCCGATCCACACGGTTGGTATCGCGACAAGACTTTGCCTTTGGTAAATATTCGTTATGGAAATGATCAGATTTTAGGACTGATTGACAGCGAAAAAGAACTTTCCGGACTGACCTGGGATTATGCCTTCCTCGACGATGGCGAGGTTTTCAACTCGCTCGATTACAACAGCGATTTCTACCGGGTTCCGGCACAGGAAAAAGAAAGCATCGACCGGTTCAAAAAACTGGAAAAAGAAGGCTACCAATTTGTCACTATGACTGAACTGTCCAATAAAATTAAAAACCTGAAGGGTTATCAGATTCCGGATTATCCGTTTGTTCCGGAAGGAACCTGGAACATGTCGGTTTGCGGTCCGTTCATGTGGATGGGCAGACAGCGCACAGGTATTGAAACCGATGGAATCACCAGGGCATTATCGTTTCGGTTACGCAGTGTCATTCTTTTAGCCGAACGCCTGATTGAATTTGCTGCTTCGAAAGGTGCTGATGTGAGCGAACTCAAGAAATTGCTGGAACAGGCCTGGCGACATTTGCTGCTTTCGGAGGTTTCCGACTCAAGCGGTTGGTCGCCGTGGCTGGTTGAAGTGCAATACACGGCAGCCGAAGTGGCCAATGCCAATAAAATTCTGGCTGAAATTATGGACAAACTGAAGGGTATCTTGCCGCTGGATGATAAAAATTACCGTATCGATACTCAAAGCGGAAAAGTAGAACTGATGGATTCTCCAAATTTGGTTGCTCCCACATCAAGTTTTCTTCCGGTTCCTTTTGCCGTGCTTGCTGGAAAATCGGTGAGCAGTGTGCTGAAAATCAATGAGAATCTTTACCGTTTGGACATCCAGTGTGAGCGTCCGGCTGATGGCGCTGTGGAAATTGTATTCGATACTCCCGCCAAAGGGCTATATTACTCAGCCGGTGCAGGCGAGGAAATTGCTGTGGAGATACCGACCGACTTGAAACATGATCCTGCATTCACCTTATCCAACGGATTTATTTATCTGGGTAATGGTTACAGCCTCGTCAAAGATTGTTCGGTGGAACATCTGGCAGCAACCTGGAAAATGAAAGAGCAGAAACTGGTTTTCAGACAGGAATTAAATCCTGAAAACCTGAAAATGAACATGCGTTTTTACCTGGTCAAAGGCGATGTAAATAAAGGACTTGAACTCGGGAACCGATTAAATACCTGGCCTTCATTCCGAATAAATATCGCCGGTAATAAACTGAATTACGAAAAGATAATGCCCGAATCCATGTGAGATTTTTCCTATGAAACGTTTATATCCAATACTTTCTGCATTCCTTCTGATTGCTGTGCTGGCCTTTGGTTCAGGAAACAAGTTTGATCGGATACTCAAAGAATTTCACCGCTCAAACTCCAAATACATCTTGGTGGCTGCACACCGTTCGGGTCATAACGGTCATCCGGAAAACTCTCTTTCTGCCTTGAAGCATGCCATAGAAATTGGTGCCGATATTGCCGAAACCGATGTAAAAGTGACCAAAGACAGCGTGGTTGTTCTGATGCACGACGGAAAAATCGACCGGACAACCAATGGTACAGGCAATCCTGAAAATTACACTCTGGCTCAGTTGAAGAAATTCAGGCTTAAAATGCCTGATGGAACGCTCACCGACGAAACCATTCCAACCTTCGAAGATTTTCTGAAGCTCGCCAAAGGCCGCATAATGGTTGATATCGACATTAAAACCAGCTACCTGAAACCGGTTGTCGATGTGGTGCAAAAAACTGAGACCCAGTCGCAGGTTTTTTATTTCGATAATGACTACGATGCCCTGAAAAAAGTCAGGTCACTCGACCACTCTGCCATGTTTATGCCACGGGCTTACTCATACCAAATGGCCGATTCGGCGCTGGAAATTTTCAATCCTGAAATCGTGCATATTGACGAAACCTTTTACACACCTGAATTATCGCAGCTGATCAGCAACAAAAAGGCCCGGATCTGGATCAATGCGTTGGATGGCGCCGATAAACTGATCCGCAAAGGTTCCATTGACGAAGCTATGACTAAATTACTGATTAATCATGCCAATGTAGTTCAGACCGATGAACCTGAAAAGATACTGGACTACTTGCGCTCTAAAGGATTGCATGATTAATCTGACTTCTAAAGATATTGACCATTGTGTTCGGGAGAATCGATTTCTTCATAACAAAAGTTAGAAAGTCCGGAGTAATCAGGGCTTTTTTTGTTGGGAAATTTTCAATTCGGATTACAGATTAATTGATTTCTACCAGTAATGAACCAGTAATACTTCGTTGGAAATGTATGTTAATTATCGGCCGGACTACAATTATTATTAGTTTTGTAATTGACTAACAAAACAACCCTAAACGAACATGAACCATAACACTCAGTTTAAAAGAATCTTATTCAATTCTTTGATAATTTCGATCCTTATCTGCCAGTCATTGGCTGTATTATCTAAAAATTCAGAAAAAAAATCTTCCGGTTCTGCAGTTGAATTTTGGCTGACCGATCCGGCCAATAATATCCTTTTCAAACAACAGGATGCGGGGTTGAAATCCGGTGAAACAACCGCCAATTCACCAATTATCGAATTAAATACTGCGGAAACTTTTCAGTCCATCGACGGTTTTGGCTGGTGCCTTACCGGTGGCAGCGCAACACTCCTGAATAATATGGAAGCTTCGAAACGGGCAGCTTTGTCACAGGAGTTGTTTGGCAAAGGCGGAGCTAATCTTGGTTCAGGTTATCTTAGAATCAGCATTGGCGCATCCGATTTAAGTGCGAACGTATTTTCGTACAATGATTTGCCTGCCGGAGAAACTGATGTGAACATGGAAAAATTCAGTCTTGCTACGGAAAAGGTTGATTTGATTCCTGTTTTAAAAGAGATTCTGGCGATCAATCCCAAAATTCAAATTCTAGGTTCACCATGGTCTCCACCAACCTGGATGAAAACCAATCAAAAATCCAAAGGTGGTAGTCTCAAACCGGAATACTACGATGCCTATGCCTTGTATTTCGTAAAATACATCAAAGCGATGGCTGCCGAAGGAATCAGGATTGATGCGATTACCATTCAAAACGAGCCGCTTCACCCGGGAAATAATCCAAGTTTACTGATGCCTGCTGACGAACAGGCGGCATTTATCAAAAAGAGCCTTGGACCAACTTTCAGGAAAGAGAAGATTGATACTAAAATCATTGTCTATGATCACAATGCCGACCGTCCCGACTATCCGCTGACCATTTTGAATGATCCGGAAGCCGCTCAATATGTTGATGGATCAGCTTTTCATCTTTACGGTGGAAAAATTAATGCCTTATCCAAAGTTCATGATGCTCATCCTGAAAAGAATATCTATTTCACTGAGCAGTGGGTTGGCGCTCCCGGAAACATGGCAGGCGATCTTTTGTGGCATGTTCGTACCTTGATAATTGGCGGAACCCGCAACTGGAGCCGTACCGTACTCGAATGGAATCTGGCTGCCGATCCGCAAAACAATCCGCATACCGATGGAGGATGTACCGAATGTCTGGGAGCAATTACCCTGAATGGAAATGAAATTACCCGAAATCCGGCTTATTACATTGTCGCACATGCCTCCAAATTTGTAAGTCCGGGATCGGTGCGAATTGCTTCCAATCTTCCGGCTGATTTGGATAATGTGGCTTTCAAAACTCCGGAAGGGAAATTCGTTTTAATTGTTGCCAACAGTGCCAAATCAACACAAACATTCAGTATTAAATCGGACGATAAAACTTTTGAAACTTCGCTCAACAGCGGTGCTGTCGGAACCTATGTCTGGTAAAACTATTTACCATTTTGACTATTTTCTCATTCCTTTTTCCTGAAGTAACCATTAGAAAAAACAATTATACATGATTGGAAATATCTGCAAAATCACTTTTCTCCTGATCTTTTGCTGCCTGATAAGCAGGCGAAGCGAAGCTTAAAAAGGTATAAAGATTTCTGAAAAGAATGGAAGGTTTAAACTGTATATCGACAGTATGGACGCTGTTTTCTTTCGGAAAGTTGCTGAAAAGACTTTACGCGAATACGGTTTTTCAAAATAATTTATGCGGAATACAATGAAACACAAAATCGGATCAAAATTATTGGTTATTACTGCTATAGGTTTATTATCGATCATGCAGTGCGGCGCTCAGAAAACAGTCAAAATACAGTTCGACAGCAACAAAGAGGTTTCAGGTAAGAAATTCGCCATCAAGGATATTTCCTCCGGAATCCCGACTAACTGGGACAGCTATAACTATGTCGTTCTGGAATTTAAATCCACAACTTCACAGCGTTTTAATGTAGGGTTTACCACCGAAACCGGTTACAACGAACTTCGGGTGATGAGTTATTGCGCCAATGGTTGGAATAAACTAGCCATTCCGCTGAAGTTTTATACGCAGTTGCCCGGCGCTGCGCTTGATTTAGCGGCAACATACAATCAGGCCCGATACACCGGATGGATCAACCTTGGAGGCAAACGCGGTCCGCTGAAAGGTGTTGATTCGATCGGAGTCCGCATGAATGTTCCGATCAATAATCCGGTCATCGAAATTCGTTCAATTACGCTTTCGGTTGAAGATCCCGGTGATCAGTACTTGGGAACTGAGCCGGTTGTCGATGAATTTGGCCAATGGAACCTGGGCGATTATGAAGGAAAAATCAAGACTCAGGAACAACTCCGGAAAGAGTGGGAGGCTGAAGAAAATGAAGTTGTAGCAACAAAAGTCTATCGGAAAGTTGATAGTATTACAGGTGAAATGCTTGTTAGAGTTGTGTCAATCGATACCTATAACTATTCTAAATATGGCGGCTATCTCAGTGCAAAAGTCAAAGCCACCGGTTTTTTCCGAACTGAAAAAATTGACGGGAAATGGTGGTTTGTCGATCCTGAAGGCTATCTGTTCCTCTCGGTAGGCGTGGATTGCGTGAATCCCGGAGGTGGAGGAAATGTCCTAAATCTGGACAAACGCCGGAATATGTACAAGGAATTGCCTCCGGCAGAAATTGGCAGCAATCCCGAACGTCCCAATTCAGCATCGTTTGGAACCTGGAACCTATTCCGGAGATATGGCGAAACATATCCTGAAAAATCGCGGGAAATGGTTGTCAAACGAATGGATAAATGGGGCTTGAACACCATTGCAAACTGGTCGAGTCCTGAGGTGATGAAACTGAACAAGAAAGCGTTTATGCTTCAATTGCGCGGAATTGGCATTGAAAACGGTCTGATGGGTTTGCCCGATGTATATGATCCTGGATTTGCACCTAAAGTTGATGCTTCGTGCAAATCGTTTGTTGAACCGAACCGCGAGAATCCATGGCTGATCGGTTATTTCGTAGGTAACGAACCTTCGTGGCTTGATCAGGAAAGTCGCCTGTGCAGTATGATTCTCGACGGAAAAGATAAACCGATCAAAACAGAATTGAAGAAATATCTGGCTGGAGGCGATACTCCTGAACGTCGGAAACAGTTCATTTACGATACGTTCAGGATATTTCTGAAGACGGTCGATGAGGTGGTAAAACGATACGACCCGAATCACCTGAATCTGGGAATGCGTTTTGGACATGTTCCGGATAAAGAAGTTCAGGCGATTTGCAAGGATGTTTTTGATGTATTCAGTTTCAATTGCTACGATCTGTATCCACGAAAAGAATTTATGGATCAGATTCTGGAAGGAACCGGATTGCCCATGATCATTGGGGAATATCATTTTGGAACGGTTGACCGCGGCATGGCACAATCGTTGTGGCAGGTGAATTCGCAGAAGGAACGAGGTGTAGCTTACCGTTATTACACCGAACGGGCCTATTCGCATCCGGGACTCATTGGTACGGCTTGGTTTCAGTGGTCGGATCAGGATTTTTCGGGACGACGCGATGGCGAAAATTACAACTGCGGATTGGTGGATGTGACAGACCGCCCATATCAACACATGGTCGAAGCCATGACGGAAACCGCCAAACGCCTGCAGAATATTCATCTTGGAAAAGAAAAACCTGTCGAACAGGCACCTGTAAAAGCTCGAGGACATGGTAGTATTCCGGATTTGTGGGAGAAATAGGCCCCCTAAATCCCCCGGAGGGGGACTTATTATCGTGCAAGTTCTGAGGTATGCTCATTTTGGAACATATCTTCCGAATTTTCATGCCGAAACTCCCTTCTCGATTTTGGGAATGGGGCTGCTATAAAAACATAAAAGTTAAATATGAAACGTCCAAGACAAAATTTTGAATCACAGGTAGATGATTTTAAAACCAAAAATGATGACATTGCTTTTTTAGAGCCTCACCCTTCGCCTGCCTGCCGCAGGCAGGGGGGAGGTTTGGAGGGGGCTTAATTTAAACATATGAACGGTTGAAAATACGGATGTTTTGCCGAATGTGGCCTTTAAAACTCCGGATGGAAAAACGGTTCTGATTTTAGCCAATGATTCATATTCGGTCAGTTCATTCCGGATTCAGTACAACGGTCAGTTTGCCAGTTTCCAATTGAAGCCGGGTGCGGTGGGGACGTATATTTGGTAAATGAAATCCCGAAGGGATGAAAGGATTATAGCAATGAAGAATACGGACTTGGATAAAAATCCCGAAGGGATGACAGGATTATAGCAAAGATCGATGTTGTTTAAATACAAATTCTGAAGGGATAGCAGGACAATATCACCCCTTCGGGGTTTACCTTCTGGATTTAATCGCATATCTATAATCATGTCACACCTTCGGTGTTGATTCCAATCCCGAAGGGATGATAAGATTATAGCAATGAGAATGTGACGTAGAAACCAAATCCCGAAGGGATGACAGGATAATTTCAAAAAACTATATCATGGCAGGTACATTTTCTCAAATTTATATTCAGGTGGTATTTGCAGTTAACGGACGTGGAAATTTTCTTCTGAAACCTTGGCGTGATGAGGTTTTTAAGTATATGTCCCGAATTATCAAAGGGAAAAATCAAAAACCGATCATTGTTAATGGCATTGCAAATCATGTTCATCTATTTATTGGTATCAAACCATCAATGGCCATTTCTGATCTGGTTCGGGATGTCAAGAATAATTCGAGCAATTTCATCAACGAGAATGGATTTGTTCATGGAAAGTTTTCATGGCAGGCAGGATTTGGTTCTTTCTCATATGCTCATTCGCAAATCAAGCAGGTATATCAATATATTTTGAATCAAGAAGAACATCACCGGAAGAAAACATTTAAAGAGGAATATTTGGATTTCCTTCATAAGTTTGAGGTCGAATATGACGAAAAATATTTGTTCGAGTGGTTTGATGAATAATGCCACCCCTTCGGGGTTGGCTTTCTCGGTCTGATCTTTTGTCTATAATCATGACACGCCTTCAGCGTTGAACCAAATCCCGAAGGGATGATTTGATTATAGAAAAGAACAATAGGAGTGTGAAATAAATCCCGAAGGCATGACATGAGAATTAAAGGACTTTGATATAAATCAGCTTATAAAGAGTGAATTAAACTAATAGAAATGACTCAATTAAACTTTAAAAATTTAGTGTTTTCGGCACTTTTCTTTTGGGCTGGAAGTCTTTCAGCACAGACGTTTCTGCATGCTGACGGACAAAATATGGTTGACGAAAGTGGTCAGAAAATTTTGCTTCAGGGCGTCGGTCTGGGAAACTGGATGCTTCCCGAAGGGTACATGTGGAAATTTGGCGAAAACGGCGATCGTCCGCGTAAAATTGAGAAAATTGTTCTTAATTATTTAGGTTTGGAGAAAGCTGCAAAGTTTTGGAAATCGTATCGCCAGAATTACATTACGGAAGCCGACATCAAACGTATTGCCGAGTTGGGTTATAATTCGGTTCGCCCGGCTTTAAACTCGCGCCTTTTTATTACGGAAGGTAATGAAAATGAGTTTGTTAATGAAGGTTTCGAATTGCTCGACAATCTGATTGGCTGGTGCAAAAAATATCATTTGTATGTGATCATCGACATGCACGGTGCGCCAGGCGGACAAACAGGCCAGAACATCGATGACAGTCCAAACAATGAACCGGAGTTGTTTATGGATCCAAAGAACGAAGAATTACTTGTGAAACTTTGGGTGAAAATTGCCGATCGCTATAAAGATGAACCGAATGTGGCTGCATATGACCTTTTGAATGAGCCGCTTCCGGAGCAAACCGGAGCAGCTGCCAAATACAAAGATCAACTTGTGCCGTTGTACGAAAAACTAATCAAGGCTATTCGTGAGGTTGACAAAAAGCACATGTTTACTTTGGAAGGATACAACTGGGCCAATAACTGGTCGGCCTTCGATCGCAAACTCGACGATAATATGTTTTTCCAGTTTCATTATTATTGCTGGAATAATCCGGACAATTTAGGTGATATCGACGGTTTTCTTAAGAAACAAAAACAGCTGAACACTCCGGTTTGGGTGGGAGAAACCGGTGAACGCAACAACACCATTTATTTTGCCACGTCACAATATTTCGAAAAGAACAACATCGGATGGTCGTTCTGGCCATGGAAGAAGATGGAAACGGTTAATACACCATATTCGTTCAAATCGCCTGCCGGCTGGAAAGACATAGTTGATTATTCGCATTCGAAGGGCGAATATATTGTAACAAAAGTTAATCCGGCGCTAATATTTAATGAGTTGCTTGAAAACATTAAAATCGAGAATTGCACCTATTTTCCGGATGTGGTTAACTCGATGTTTCGTCGTATTCCACTCAAACTGGAGGCCGAAAATTACGGTAATGATGGTTACTTAAAATCCTATTCAGTTAAAGATACGATTACAAAATCTGAAACTTACCGCAAGAAAGAACCGGTAAAAATTGCAGTCATTAAAACCGAACAGAAGTCAATAAATTCAGGACAATCTGTGATATTGAATGCCGGTGAATGGACAGCTTATCAGGTGAAGTCGCCGGATAAACTGAAATGCAAGGTGTCGCTTCAGGTGAAAGCAGAGAATCCGGCGGAAATCATATTCCGAATCGACGGAAAATCTGTGAAACTGAAAGTAATTCAGACAGAATGGTCGGAAATCAAGCTTGAACCGCAGGCATTCCGGAAAGGTGATAATGATTTGAAAGTTGAAGTGAAGAGCGGAAGTATCAACCTTGACTGGATCAATATCCAACTTTAATTCATTAATAATCAATTATAAAATCAAATTCTATGACAAAATTAGTTAGTGCATTGTTTGTTCTGCTCCTCTGCACGATGGGAAGCCAGGCACAGCCCAAGATTAAGGCGAAGGCATATCAGGCCGTCAAAGCGACCGTTTATACCACTGCCCGCGATACCAGTTTACGTTTATCACCAACCGGCGAGGTTCAGTTTAAAAATTTCGGTCAACCGCTCGAAACACAGGTTTGTGTATTTGTCGATCCTTCTGTAACGTTTCAGACTATGGTAGGGATTGGCGGCGCCTTAACCGACGCATCGGCTGAAACTTATGCCAAGCTTCCTGAAGCAGCTCAGAAAGAATTTATGACTGCTTATTACGATGGCGAAAAAGGCATCGGGTACAATTTTTCCAGAACCAACATTGCCAGTTGCGACTTTTCGAGCGACACCTATGCATATGTTGAATCCAATGATGCGGATTTGAAAACGTTCAATGTTGCCCACGACGAAAAATTCAAGATTCCGTTCATTAAAAGCGCTACAGCCGCAGCAGGTGGAAAACTTCCGCTGTTTGTAAGTCCATGGAGTCCTCCGGCATGGATGAAAGATAACAACAATGTGCTTAGAGGTGGAAAATTGTTGGAGAAATACAAGCAATCCTGGGCCAATCATTACGTGAAATTTATCAAAACCTACGAAGCGAAAGGTATTCCGGTTTGGGGTCTTTCTGTTCAGAACGAACCAATGGCCACTCAGAGCTGGGAATCGTGTATTTATACTGCTGAAGAAGAGCGTGATTTTGTAAAGAAATATCTGGGACCAACCCTGGTGAAAAGTGGACTTAAGGATAAAAAGCTCATCGTTTGGGACCATAACCGCGATTTGATTTATCAACGCGCTACAGTCATGATGAACGATCCGGAAGCTGCCAAATATGTTTGGGGATTTGGGTTCCATTGGTACGAAACCTGGACTGGAAGTGATATGCAGTTCGGTAACCTGAAAATGGTACATGAAGCTTTTCCGGATAAAAAACTCATTTTTACTGAAGGTTGTGTCGAAAAATTTGGTTTGGATCGTGTATACGACTGGAAATTGGGTGAAAAATACGGTTATTCCATGCTGAACGATTTCAATTGCGGTACAGTAGCCTGGACCGACTGGAACGTTTTATTGGATGAAACCGGAGGACCAAACCATGTGGGAAACTTCTGTTTTGCTCCGATCCATGCCGATACCAAAACCGGAAAGTTGATTTATACCAACAGCTACTATTACATTGGCCATTTCTCGAAGTTTATTCAGGCCGGAGCCAAACGTATTGCAAGCTCATCGAACCGGGATAAACTGCAGACTACTGCATATATCAATCCTGATGGAAAGATTGCAGCCGTTATTCTGAATACTACCGACGAAAAATTTGCCTTCAAGCTTTGTATAGCCGGAAAAGCTGCTGATTTGGTCAGCCGTCCGCATTCAATAATGACGGTGGTTTTATAAAAATATATTTTTGAAGATTTGTGGAAAAAGTAGAAGGGAGCCGGGCGGCTCCCTTTTATTCTACATTATTGTGATTCGTAAAAAAGGGACTTTTCTTTTCTCTGCATGAAAGGCATCGCTGGTGTCTTTCTATTAGCGACATCTTTTCATTGTCTGTTAGAGCGTTATAGTAATTTATTCTGTCTTTGATCGTAAATATTCTGAGTTTTTTATAAACACAGGTACTTATCTCTTCGTCCACAGGGCAATCGAAAATTAAACCGTAAAAGTTTTCATAACAATTATCCATTATCCTGTATTCAACTGTCACTAATATTCCTTTATTCCCTAAAGTGCAAAAAGGTAACCCCCGAAAATCAAAATTTTTTAAATTATTACTTTGAAGAGCCCTTTGGCATATTTTTATATTTTTGCAGAAGTTTTAAATAATTGAATACAAATTTCAAAAAGATATGTTTGAGAATCTGAGTGAAAAGCTGGAACGGTCGTTTAAACTTCTGAAAGGTCAGGGAAAAATTACCGAAATCAATGTTGCTGAAACCTTGAAAGATGTGCGCCGTGCATTGCTTGATGCTGACGTTAACTTCAAAATAGCCAAATCATTTACCGAAAATGTGCGGAAGAAAGCACTTGGGTTGGATGTTTTAAATGCGCTCAAGCCAAGCCAGCTGATGGTGAAAATCGTTCACGATGAGTTGGCTGAATTGATGGGAGGAAAATTTGTAGATATCAATCTCAAAGGAAATCCTACCGTTATTTTGATTGCAGGACTTCAGGGTTCAGGGAAAACTACTTTTTCGGGTAAGCTTGCCAAAATGTTGAAAAGCAAGAAGGGCCGCCACCCGATGCTTGTTGCCTGCGACGTTTACCGTCCGGCAGCAATCGAACAGCTGAAAATTCTGGGGCAGCAAATTAATGTTCCGGTATTTACCGAGGAGGGCAACCTGAATCCGGTAAAAATTGCACTGGAAGCGATTCGTCAGGCCAAATTACAAGGCAACGATGTGGTAATTATTGATACTGCAGGACGTTTGGCCATCGATCAGCAAATGATGAATGAGATCAGTGCTGTTAAAGATGCGGTTAAACCTCACGAAATATTGTTCGTTGTTGATGCGATGACTGGTCAGGATGCGGTAAATACTGCAAAAGAATTTAATGACCGTCTTGATTTTGACGGAGTTGTATTGACTAAACTGGATGGTGATACCCGTGGCGGAGCAGCTCTTTCAATTCGTGCCGTGGTCGACAAACCAATCAAATTTGTTGGAACAGGCGAAAAGCTGGAAGCTCTGGATAATTTTCATCCGGAACGTATGGCCGACCGTATTTTGGGAATGGGCGATATCGTTTCATTGGTCGAAAAGGCACAGGAACAATTTGATGAAGATGAAGCAAGGAAACTTCAACAAAAACTAGCTAAAAATCAATTCAGCTTTAATGATTTCCTGAAACAGATTCAGCAGATCAAAAAGATGGGTAACCTGAAAGATCTGGCCGGAATGATTCCTGGTATGGGAAAAGCATTGAAAGATGTTCAGATTGAGGATGATGCCTTCAAGCATATCGAAGCCATCATTTATTCCATGACTCCGGCAGAAAGGGAAGACCCGGCAATTTTGACCGGTTCACGCCGCAAACGAATTGCCGATGGTTCAGGAACCAACATTCAGGAAGTAAACCGCTTGATCAAGCAATTTTCTGAAACACGGAAAATGATGAAGGTTGTTTCGCAGGGGAATAACATGAAGAAGATGATGGGCAGCATGGGAAAAGGAAGATAATTGATTATTCAGAAGATATGATTTTAATAGACGGAAAAAAAACAGCCGACGAAATAAAGAAGGAAATTGCTGAAGATGTGAAGCTAATTGTTGCTTCCGGCAAAAGACCTCCGCATTTGGCTGCGGTTTTAGTCGGACATGATGGTGGAAGCGAAACTTATGTCGCTTTTAAAATAAAAGATTGCGAAGAAGTCGGATTCAGGTCTTCACTCGTTCGTTTCGATGACGATGTGACTGAAGCCGAATTGCTTGCAAAGGTTCATGAACTAAATTCAGATCCTGATCTGGATGGTTTTATCGTACAATTGCCTTTGCCAAAACATATTTCGGAACAAAAAGTTATAGAAGCAATTGACGCGCGGAAAGATGTTGATGGATTTCATCCTGAAAATGTTGGCCGGTTGGTACTTGGAATGCCAGCATTTTTATCGGCAACTCCGTTCGGAATTGTTGAACTGCTGAAGAGGTACCAAATTCCAACTTCCGGAAAAAACTGTGTAATCGTTGGTCGAAGCAACATTGTTGGTCGTCCGCTGAGTATCCTGATGTCGCAAAAAGCTGTAAATGCTACGGTAACTGTCGCTCACAGCCAGACCAAGGATCTCGCAAAAGTATGTGCCGAAGCTGATATTCTGATCGCTGCACTTGGTTCTCCTGAATTTATTAAAGCTGATATGGTAAAAGAAGGTGCCGTGGTAATAGATGTTGGAACCACAAGGGTAAATGCACCGGAAACCAAATCAGGCTGGAGATTGAAAGGTGATGTAAAATTTGACGAAGTCGCATCCAAATGCTCATACATTACGCCGGTTCCCGGAGGAGTTGGTCCAATGACAAGGGTTTCGCTGTTGCAGAATACCTTGCTGGCAGCCAAATTAAAAAAATAAGTAGAAGGAAATTCAATAAAATTTAAGGTGCGCATTTCGCACCTTTTTTTGTTTCATTTGTTAATCTGAAAATCAATAATTCTATAGTTATGAAATCGAATCCAGTCAAAAATGTAGTAAAAACAGCACTATTAGCATTCTTCCTTATCACGGAGGCCTGCAGCACGGTTCCTCTAATCGGACGGAAACAAGTGAGTCTGATGCCTGAATCAAGCATGGTCGAAATGAGTTTGACAAATTATGACCAGTTTTTGAAAGAAAATAAAAGCTCCACCAATAAAGAGCAAACCGATATTATTAAACGTGTTGGTGCCCGGATGTCGGCTGCAGTTGAGAAATATCTGAGGGAAAATGGATTTCAGGATCGGATTGCCGATTTTAAGTGGGCGTTTAATCTGGTTGAAAGTAAAGAGTTGAATGCCTGGTGTATGCCAGGAGGAAAAGTGGTGTTCTATACCGGAATAATGCCATTGACAAAGAATGACGCCGGTGTTGCAGTTGTTATGGGCCACGAAATCGGACATGCTGTTGCACGCCACGGTAACGAACGTATGAGCCAGCAGATGTTGGTGCAGTTTGGAGACATAGCCCTTACCGAAGTGATTAAATCTAAACCAACCGAGTCACAGGCTATTTTTCAATCAATATATGGACTGGGAGCACAATATGGTGTCATGTTGCCCTATTCGCGCCAACAGGAATATGAAGGGGACAAACTTGGGCTTATTTTTATGGCTATCGCTGGCTACGACCCACAAGAAGCCATTGGCTTTTGGGAACGCATGTCTGCCAGTTCAACTGCAAAAATGCCGGAATTTTTAAGTACACATCCTCTCGAACAAAACCGGATCAATGAAATAAAGAAATTCCTTCCGGAAGCAATGAAATATTACATGGTTAAATAATAATCACTTTATGTTAGGGTGTTTGTTAACATTTTTCAAATATTCTCATTTTTTTTATTTATTTTTGAAGAAGTAAGATTGGAATAAACTTAAAAAGTGAACGATGGAAGATTTTGAAAAGAATGAGGATCAGATGGATAATGACAGCAAGTTCAGGGAAGAAATCTATTCAAAGGCAGTTCGGGCAGGGAAAAGGACCTATTTTTTCGATGTAAAATCAACTAGAAGAGAAGAGTTTTATCTTACGATTACCGAAAGTAAAAAACGATTCGAACAGGATGGAAGTTTTCATTTTGAAAAACACAAGATCTTTCTTTACAGAGAAGACTTTGATAAGTTCATTGACGGGTTGCAGGAAGTAATGACATATATTGATCAAAATCAAACTGATAATGATCAAATTGAAGCTGAATATGAAGATGTCAGCAAAA